>CAMPKU010000066.1 GCA_946887385.1 uncultured Gammaproteobacteria bacterium | reverse complement strand
CTTCTAGCAGCGTCAATGACAGGATGACGAACGACAGCGGACCCGCACGGTTCGAAGCCATATTGCATGCGAAGGTTTTGAGAACTTGAGTGAATGCTCGCCTCGAACGTGCACCGGCACAAGACCATAGGCTGTCGGCTTTTGCCGACCCAAGCGAATAGAATCGACTATCGGGGCCTCGAGTAGCTGCAAGCCATGAGCCAGCGTCAGCGCATTGTTTTTTCAGCCGCCCTCGCGTTCGCGCTGCTGGGCGGATGTGTGATCAACCCCGTCACCGGCGACCGCGAGCTTGCTCTCGTATCGGCCGATCAGGAGATCGCGATCGGCGAGCAGCAGTACGCGCCGTCGCAGCAGATGCAAGGCGGTGAATACGCGCTCGATCCCGAGCTTACGTCGTATGTGGCCGGCGTCGGTCAACGGCTGGCGGCCGTCAGCGACCGAGACCTGCCGTACGAATTCGTTGTGCTCAACAGCTCGGTGCCCAACGCGTGGGCACTGCCGGGCGGCAAGATCGCCGTGAACCGCGGGCTGCTGACGGAGCTGGGTTCCGAGGCCGAGCTGGCCGCCGTGCTCGGGCACGAGATCGTGCACGCAGCCGCTCGGCACGGCGCGCTCGCGATGCAGCGCGGCCTGCTGCTGCAAGGCGCACTGATCGCTACGCAAGTGGCCGCGCAGCGAAACGACTACGGCGGTCTTGCCGTAGGCGCCGCGAGCCTCGGCGCGCAGCTGCTCTCGCTGCGCAACAGCCGCAGCGCGGAGCTCGAGTCGGATCTGTACGGTATGCGCTACATGGCCGCGGCGGGCTACGATCCGAGCGCTGCGATCGCGCTGCAGGAGACGTTCGTGCGCCTATCCGAGCAAAGCGGCGGCGGCGGAGGCCGGCTCGCCACGCTGTTTGCAAGCCATCCGCCGTCCACGGAGCGCGTGCAGCAGAATCGCGAAACAGCCGCGACGCTGCCCGCCGGCGGCGAGCTCGGCCAGGAACGCTATCAAGCGGCTACGGCGCGCTTGCGGCAGCGGCAACCCGCGTACGCGGCGTACGACGAAGGCCGTTCCGCGCTCGCCGAAGATCGACCCGCCGACGCCGAGCGCTCCGCCCAGGAAGCGCTGCGATTGCTGCCCGGCGAGGCGCACGTTCACGCTCTGCTTGGCGACATTGACTTGAGCGAGCGCAGGTACGCCGATGCGATTCGTCACTACGGCGATGCCATCGGCCGCAACGACAACTTCTTCTACTATCACTTACAGAAAGGCCTTGCGCACCGGCAGTTGCGCCAATGGGAAGAGTCGCGCGTGGCGCTCGAAACGAGCGTGCAGCTCTTGCCGACAGCCGACGCGTATTACGCGCTCGGCACTTTGGCCGAGCAGCGCGGCGACCGCCAAGCGGCACTCGAGCTCTACGCGCAGGCCGGATCCTCGTCGAGCCCTGCCGGCGAAGCAGCACAAGAGGCCACAGTGCGGCTCGATCTGCCGCAGAATCCCGGCAACTACATTCAAGCGCGTGGCGGCCTCGACAATTCCGGGCAGCTCGTCGTCGAAGTGGCAAACCCCACGCGCGTGGCGGTCAGAGACGTGGTCGTCGCCGTTCGATACGCCGACGCGCAAGGCGCCATCCGCGAAGTCGGCCGGCGCATCGACCAGCTACCGCCCGGCCAGGCCACACGATTCGCGACCGGCCTCGGGCCGTTCAGGTCTGCCGAGCAATTCCAGGTCGGCGTAACCAGCGCGCGCATCGCAGAGTAAAAAGGGGACGGATTTATTTATGGGGACCAGATGTCCCCTTTTCTCTTAGTCGAATTCGATTTCGTGCTGCGCGAGGCGGTCGAGGCTGAAGGTGTAGCTGCGGCAGCTCGGCCGTAGCACGCTGTCCGAGGCGCGCGCCTCGTAGCGCGAGCGGCTGAGGGCCACGAGCGTCGGCTCGCGGAAGATCTCGTCGGAAAGCTCGATGATTTCCGGCTCGACGATCGCGCCGGCCGCATCCACGAGAAAGCACGTGACGACACGCCCTTGCTTGGCTTCGCGGATCGCTTCGAGCGGATACCGCGGCGTGGCCGTGACGAGCGGCAACACGGGCGGCAACGCGGCCATGCGCTGCTCCACGGTCTCGGGCACAACATCTACATCCGATACCGCACACCACCAGCCGCCGGTGGCCGTAAGCGTGCGCCAGGTGCCGCCGAGATTATCGCGCCGCAGGTCGGCCGTGAACTGCCGTCCCGTGCGTGGGTCGCCGAACCGCAGCTCGCGCCCTTCGGCGCTCCACGGGGTGAGACCGCTCCAGGCCGGCACGATCTCGTTCTCGATGCGCGCCAAGCGCGCTACGCCGCCTTCGTCGAAACTGAGCAGCACTCGCTCGTCGCCGAAGTCGGGGTGGCCCCACACGACGCAGCTCCAGGTGCCGACAGGGTCGACCTCGGCACGTGCCGCCCTTGCGTTCTCGCTGGCGATCGTGAGGCATGCTATGACAGCCGCCAGCACCCCAGTGCGCATAGCCGTCACTACTGGTGTTCCTCCATCGTCACGCGGCCGCGCAACCTGCGTTCGTTCATCATGCCGCGAATCTGCGGCATCTGCCTCGCGCTCGGATTCAGCGACAGCGCGACGTCGAGATCCGTATCGGCTTCAGCGAACATGCGCTTCAAATAGTAGGCGTAGGCGCGGTTGCTGTACGCGCGCCAGTTCGCGTCGTTGATGCCGAGCGACTCGGTGCAATAGCCGATGGCGACGTCCGGCTCGTTGCGTGCGGCGTGCGCCGCGCAAAGGTTGGACAATGCGGCCGCGCGATCGCGCGGCGACGTGGGGCGCTGGAGCCCCAATTTCGTGAGCCGGATGCCCTCAACGTAGTCTTTGTTGCGCATCGCCTCGGAACCGGCGGCGAGATATTCGTTCGCAACACCAAGCACCGTGCGGCTGTCCGCTTGCTCTTGCGTGAGCGCAGGGGTACTAGAGCGCTGGCCGAGCGCTGGGCTCAGGAGCAAACAACTTACGATGCTACAAAACAGAATGCGGGCCATGCTGGAGCCCTCCCGGATTAGTATAGTCCCGTCGCCGACGGCCGGAACAGCCGCGCCGGCGCGGGAGAGAAGCTGCACCCTATGACGGACGTTGCTGCCGCAGAGGCGTTGATCTTGGCTCACATGCCGCGGTTCCCCGCCCGGCAAGAGCCGCTCGGCGCCTGCACCGGCCGCGTGCTCGCCGAGGACATCGAGACCGAGCGCGACCAGCCGCCGTTCCATCGCGTAACCATGGACGGCATCGCAATCGCGTTCCGCGACTTCGCAGCCGGCGTGCGCTCGTTCACCGTGCTCGGCACGCAGGGTGCCGGCGCAGAGCCGTTCGTCGCGACGGCGCCGGCGCAATGCGTGGAAGTGATGACGGGCTCGGCCTTGCCGCAAGGCACGGACACGGTGGTGCCCGTCGAGCGCGTGCAGCGCAGCGGCACGGCGGCGATCGTCGCGGCCGACGCCGCCGTCAGGGCAGAGCAATTCGTTCACCGCCGCGGCAGCGATCGCAGCGCGGGCAGCGTCGTGCTGCGCGTCGGCATGCGGCTCGGCCCGCCGGAAATGGCGGTGCTCGCCGGCGCCGGCCGCACGACTGCGCTCGTGGCGGATTTGCCGCGCGTGGCCGTGATCTCGACCGGCGACGAGCTCGTCGAGGCCGGGAAGCCGATCGGGCCGCAGCAAATTCGTTCGACGAACGATCGCGCGATCGAAGCGAGCCTCACGCAGCACCAGCTGGGATTGGTGACCCGAGCGCGGCTGCGCGACGACGCGAAGGCGCTCGCAGTCGCCATCGATCGGCTCGACACTGAGCTCGACGTGCTCGTTCTGAGCGGCGGCATCTCGATGGGCAAATTCGACTTCGTGCCGTCCGTGCTCGCGGAGCTCGGCGCGAAGCTCGTGCTCCACAAGGTGGAGCAACGGCCGGGCCGCCCTATGTGGTTCGGCTTGAGCGCGCGCGGTAAGCCCATCTTCGCGCTGCCCGGCAATCCGGTGTCTACGCTGGTCTGCGCCACGCGCTATGTCCTACCCGCGTTACGGCACGCCTCCGGGCTGCCGGCATCGCGGCCGGAGCAGGTTCAGATCACGGCGCCGATCGAGGCGCTGCCGGCGATGGCGCTGTTCACCCCGGTCACGGTGTCGTCATCGGAGCACGGCACACTGCTCGCCGACCCGCGCCCGACGAACACCTCGGGCGACTTCGTGGCGCTCGCGGGGACCGACGGGTTCGTCGAGCTTGGCGCTAGGCGTGGGTCGTATGCTGCGGGGACTGTGGTGCGGTTGTTTCGGTGGTGAAGAGAAAAAGATCCGTCCCCTTTTAGAACCAGAAGGAGACGAAGACTTGGACGACGTTGGCGTCGAAGCTGTACAGCGGCTCGCTGCCGGGCACGGCGCCGGTGCCGCGTAAGTCGCGGAAGTTTTCGTAGTCGAACATCATGTGGTCGAGGATCACGTTGAGGGTGCCGCGCTCCACGAACTTCCAACCGCCGCGCACGATGTCGTAGCTTGCGGCCAAGCGCACCGTAGTGCTCGAGAACGTGCTGAGCTCTTTGTCGCGCGCCATGAAATTCTGAAACTGCGAGCGCGAGAACAAGTCGCTGTAGAAATCGGCCTTGGTCTGCGCGTACGACCGCAGCTTGCCTTCGATCGTCCAGCCGGATTCGATTGGATGCGTGTAGCCGAGCTCGAAGGTGTCCGCCTGGATGTCCCAGGTGTCGGCGTACTGGCGATACTCCGCGTGCAGGGCTGCGCGATACGGCAGGTAATAGCGCATCCGAATGGAAGCAGCGTCGCTCGTGCGCGTGCGCGGATATGTTTCATGCTCGTAGCTATAACCGGCCGGTGTGGTCGTGTCGATGAAGCGCACTTGCCGATACGGATTGTTCAAGAAGCCTTCGTCCGTAATCGACTCGAACGACAGCCCGAGCAGCAGATTCCGCGTCAGGATCTGCGATAGACCGAGCCGGTACTGCTGCCGCTCGACGGCGTCGCTGAACGTGGCGTCACCGCGCCGGCTCACCGTGTCGTCGCCGAGCGAGTAGCCGAGCGAGACCGTGGTCAAATCGCCGAAGAGGTCTTGGCTCAAGCCGAAGCTGAACGTTTCGGCCGTGTAGTCGTTCTCCTCGCTCTTCGTCAACCCGATATTCATCATCCACCGGTCGTGGAGATAGTCGAGACCGACGGAGTTCTGCGTCCGCTCTTCTTTGTATGGGCTCGCCGTCGTTACCACGTCGATCGACGCGCTGCTGACGCGGTCGATGTAGTGGTTGGCGGACACCGAGAACTTCTGCGCGAACTGCTTGCGCACCAGCACGGACGGGCCCTGAATCGTGACGCCGCCGCCGTCGTACGAGTGCAGCAAAACGTCGGCGCGATCCTCGGGCAACACGCCCGCGTGGCCGGCGCGCACGGCGGCCATACACAGTAGAGCGATTGCGAGACGGCGCTTCATTCGAGCTTAAACGTTAGTTGCAGCCGCAGCCGCCGCCTGCCCCGCCCGTGGCACCCCGCGCGCCTTCGCGCGCTTCGTGCACGTGCCCGGTATACGACGTCGAGACCGGATCGCGGTCGAACGACATGATCGGGTCGGCGAGGTTGTCGCGCTCGTAAGGCTTCACCCACGGCTCGATACTGCATGCGCAGAGCGCGAGCACTGCTCCCGCCGCCGCGGCGGCGCGCAAAATCGAAGATGCCTTCGTTGCAGCCATGCCGTTACTCCCGCAGCAGCGCGCGCACTTGCGTCTGGTAGTCGTTCTCGTATCCCGGCTTGTAGCCGTGATGAATGAACCGCATCGTGCCGTCCCGCCCGATCAGCACCGTAGTGGGCATGGTCTGCACTTTGTATAGCTTGGTGACCTCGTTGTTCGGATCGAACAGCACGGGAAACGTCACGGGTGTTTCTTCGAGCCACTTGCGAGCGCCTTCGGCATTGTTCTTCTCGACGTTGACGGCGAGCAGCTCGAACCCGAGGCTGCTGTAACGCTCGTAGAGCGCTTGCAGGTGCGGCATCTCTTGGCGGCAGGGCACACACCAGGTGGCCCAGAAGTTGATCATCACGACGTTGCCCTTCTGCGAGGCAAGCGACACCTGCGCTCCGTCGCGCGACTGAAGCGTAAAGCCGGGCGCCGGGCCCGACACCGCGGCGGCCCACGCGAGGGATGCGACGAGAGTGGTCAACGCCAGAACCGAGAATGCGCGCAACATTGGTTACCTCCCGAGTCTTGCCTTAGAAGAAGAACGTGACGCCTAGATGCGCCTCGAGGTTGTGTGACGTCTTCTCCTGCCCCAACAAATCGATGTCGAATACGTGGTCGCGGATGTCGGCATGAACCGCGAGCCAGTCGAGCGGCATGAGCCGCATCCCCAAGCCGAAGTTCACGGTGAACCGATCGTCGCCCGCGAACGAGGTCTTGCCGACGCCGCCGATGACGTAGGTAGCCGTGTTCATCGCCCGCCGTCGACCGATGAAGTGCTCGCCGGGGAAAATGTTGTAGCCCAGCGACACGTTATAGTAGGAATACTCGCGCTCGGAGTCTGTGAGCAACTGCGCAGCGCCGCTCAAACGTTCGAAGCTCGTGAGCTCCGTATCCGCCTTGCCCGCGGCAAGCTCCACGAAAAACCCTTCCGTCACGTGGTACGCAAACCGGGCGCCGGCAACCGTGTTCACGCCGAAGTCCTCGACGCTGATCTGGCCCGCGAAGATGCCTACCTCGAAGTCCTCGGTATCGATCCTCGCCGGCTCGATCTCACGCCGCTCCACGTCGGGCTCGATCACGGGCGGCTGGCCCGAGTCGTCCGCGCGCACCAGCCGATCGCGGCCGCAGCCCGTCAAGCTCCCGACGCCGAGCGTGAGAGCTAGAAAAAGAACGAGAAGCCTGCTTTCCATTCACTTACTTCCTCGTTGTCGTCGCGGCTCGTGAACACCACGTGAGCCTTGTACTCGGCGCGGAACACGAAACGGCGAGTCAGATACACACGCACGCCGGCGCCCGCCAGCGCCATGGAATCCGTGCGATCCGTGGTCGCCACGAGCGTGGCCTTGGGCTCGGTTTTGATGACGCCCGCGCCGAGCGTGAAATACGGCGACGCACGCCAGTCCGGATACATGAGATGCACGATGTTCACGGTGGCCATCGTGCTGTCGGAAAAACGCCCCAGCGCCTGCGATACCCACATCTCGCCCGACAGATTGGGCGTGAAGCTGCGCGAGCCATACGCGCCGATGACATTGGCGCCGCCGAAGTCGCCGTACAACGCGCCCACCTCCCAGCGTCGCGCCGCGTAGTCGCTGAAACCGAGCGCCGGCAAATCGAACGGCTCGCCGTCGGGATTCAACGTGGTGGTGAGCTGCTCGAAGTGCACCCAGCCTTCCTGACCCCGCGCCACGCGCACCTGGAACCACTCCGTGCGCCGCCTCAAGAGCGCGATCGCCTCGCCGCGTTCAGCTACGAAGAAAATCGGGTAGCCGCGCCCCGGCCCCGTGTGCAGCTCGATGTACGGATCTGCAATCGTTACCTCGCGCGACTGCCGTTCCGCGCCTGTCGCTTCAGTTGCGATGGCGAGCTGGCTTAGCGACAGAACGAGCAGCACCCACCGCATCTACATCACCGGCACGTCGAACGGGTTGTTGTAGTACTGCGCGCCGATGTCGAGCCACTCGGCGATCAGGCGCAACTCGTGCAGCGACAGGTTGCCGATGTGCGGCGTCGCGGCGCAGACGCCGTTTTCGCCTTCGAAGCAATCGAAGAAGCGCCGCGATTGGCCGAAATTGGCGCCCGCCGAGCTCATGTAGGGCCCAACCGAAACCGGAGCGAGGATCGGGTTCCCCATCTCGTCCGTACCGATCGATACTTGCTCGTCGGTCAGCATGCCGCCGCTCAAGATCTGGCGGTTGTCGGCAAACAGAAGCTCGCGGTAGGCCTTGAGCTGATCGGGCTCGTCCTCCGACGGTCCGTCGGTGAGATCGAGCTGACCCGCCGGCACCATCGGCACGTTCGCATTTGCGACATCGACCGGCGCGTGGCAGCGCGTGCATGTGTTGTCGCCGATCTGGTTACCCAGGCCATCGAGCACGAGCCGCGGCGTATTCCACAATGGGTGAATGTTCATCTCGTAATTGATGATCACGCGGCAGGCCGGCGTCCAGGCGCTCATGCAGTTGGCATTCGTCGGCGCCGTCGTCGTCAGGCTGCCATACAGAAAATCGATATCCGCACCGGGCGTCGCAACCGCCGAGTCCGTCCAAACGTCACGGTAGATCACGTCGACGCTGGGCTCGAGCGCCGCACAATCGGTCGCGTTACCACAAATCGCGCGAATGCGCGTTTGGGCCATCGTGTCGCCGGCATTTGGCGAAAACGTGCTCACGCTGTTCGGGAACGAAACGCCCGTGCTCGCCGCGCCCGCATACGCGGCATTGAACGCCGTACTGCGGCCGTGCGACAGATTGCTCGCCGGCGCGTGACAGCCGTTGCAGGTGAGCTCTTGTCCGGGCACCACTTGCAGCCAATTCTGATGCCGCGCGGATGTGCGCCGCGCGTTCGCGTCGAGCACGCTGATCGCAAGGGCTACGTTTGCGGGCACTTTCACGCGCACCGAGCCGTCTGGCTCGATCGGCGCATAGCCGATCACCTCGCGCATCCCTTGCTGGATGTTCGGGCCGAACGCCGTGTTCTCGAGATCCACGGTGTCTTCGTCGGGAATGGCCACCGCTTTCTCGATTCGCAAGAAGCGCGCGGAGCGATTCGCGGGCGGCGTTTGCACCGGATCGGCCACGGCGGCGATATCGACGCTCGCCACCCCGTCCAAGTCGTAAACGCTGCGAATGTTGATGATGCCGGCTCCCTCGGCCGCAAGGTCGGCGTCGAAGTCGACGCCGGGCAGCTTGTCCGGAATGCTCATGGGCGCGCGGCGCGGCTGCGCGGCCACGACGTCCGCCACGATGACGCCCTCTTCGCCGATCACGATCGGTTGCTGCGTCTGCGTGGTGGGGTCGTACATCCAAACGCCGTAGAGCGGCGGCGCAACGACAGGCGCCGGATCCGTGGCCGCAAGGCGCTCCTCCGTGCAAGGCACGTAGATCACGGCCGCGGGATCGTCAGGATCCGGCTCCTCGAGCCGGCAAATGGACCACGTGGTCAACACGCGCCCCGTGCCGTCCCACAGCGGGAACGCGGAGCTGAACCGGCCGCCCTGCGACGGCACCAGGTCGGTACGCACGACGTTCGGCGTTGCTGCCGTCTGTGCCGGCCCGCCCATGCCCGCAGAGCTCGCCACGGGCTGCGTGTTCTCGACGTAGGTGGGCGTGTCGATGATCGTAATTGCGCCGCCGAGCTCCGGATGATCGAACGGCCGCAAGATTGCCATGATGCGGCCGTCTTGCATCTGGCGTGCGCTCACGAACTGCACGGCGCCGTTGTTCGTGCCCGTCAAATGGCTCTCGGCGCCGTACAGCAGCTCGAGCTCCGTGCCGTCGGGATTCATCTGATATAAATGAATGCCGTTGACGTTGCCCGCGTGATCCCAACGACTGAACAGCACCTTGCCGTTGTCGAGCACAGTGGGGTCGTAGTCGCTGCTCTGGTTGAACGAAACTTGCTTGAACTCATCGCGGCCGTCATCGGCCATCACGTGCAGCACGAACGCCGGCTCCTGACGATCTTCGTCGCGTGCGTCGAACTGCGGCTTCCCGTCGTTCAAGAGAATGGCTTTCGCCGTCTGTTGCCGCGTTGACGCAAAAATGATGCGATCGTCCGGCAAGTAGTGCGGCCAGATGTCGTGGCCTTGCTGCGCCGTGAGATCCGACACGATGAGCCGCCGCAGCGTGTCCGTGGCGAGCTCGTATTCCCAGATGTTCCACTTGGGTTGATCTTCGTCGTCGAGCGCCAGGTTCTCGTCCACCGGGCCGCGCATCGCAAACAACACTTTGGTGCCGTCGGTCGAGATCTCCACGCCCATCACGTCGCCGGAGCCTTCCGTGAAGCGCTCGGTGACGTTGCGCTCGGGCGCCGTCGGCGAAGCGCGGTCGCGCACGTAAAGATCGGTACCCACCGCGAAGCGCTGAATGTCGCGCAAGTCGGTGTTGATCTGCAGCTCTTCGTCCTCGTCAAGCAGAGGGCCCTTCGTGTAGGCGATCGGAAAATCCGGCGCTACCGGATCGGGATCCTGGCCCGTGCCGATGCCCACGCTGCCGTCGCCGTCGCCGCTGCACGCGGCCACAGCGGCCATCGTCAATGCGAGCGCGGCCACGCGGCCGTGTCGCAGCCAGGCTCGCCAAACGTTCGCTGTTTCGTTGCTCATGGAAGGTCCCTCTCCATCAAGTGGCGCGGTGAGGGCCGATCCGAGCTGAAGTCGATACGTCAACGGTTACTCCGAACGCAGCGCTGCGAGCAGTTTTCCTGCTCGCCGTGCTTGCATAATCTCGCGACGGCTCGCGTCGCGATGCGACGTAATCTCGGCGCCCGACAATCATGAGCATCGAGATGTACGCCGTCCGTTAACGTGATCACAGAACTTGCCCGGATCACCTCGCCGCGAGAAGTGTGACGGACGTCCCTACTCGTCACCCTTCACTCGCGCGGCGTCGCGCGAGATTTCACCTAATCGCACTACTTGGCGATCGAGCACGTTCGAACGTTGCTCTCGATCACCGCGACGAGCTTACACGTCGACTACGCTCCTTCCGAAACCGTCGCTAAACCCAGACGTCTGTGATTTCCCACATTACGCGACGATTTTTTTTGTGTTTTAGTGCGCCCCGATCTCGTACTTCTGGCCATCACTCAACGGGACGATCGCGATGATTAGCAGGATGCACTTTCCGCCGACGTTCGCGCTTATCGATAGCCATGTTTGGTTGTGGCGCATCTTCGTTGCGCTTGCGCTGCTCCTTTGCAGCGTGTCGATCGCACTGGCCGGACCGCGCGAGCAAGCCGCCCGTATTCACGATCGCCTTGCCGGCGTGCCCGCCGACGAAGCCACGTTGAACGCGATGCAAGCGTCGCTGCCCGCCAATCCGACGGCGGCAGCCAGCATTGCGATGAGCAACCCGAATTTCTACGCCGTCACGCTGAAGAATTTCGCGGCGCCGTGGACGAACCGCGATCAGAACCCGTTCGTGCCGCTCAACGACTATGTGACGCTCGTCATGGGCATGGTGCGCGACAACGTACCGTTCAATGAGATCTTGACCACCGACCTGCTGTACACGGGGCCCGGTAGCGTGACGCCCGCGCCGTCGGCAACGAGCAACGCGCACTACGAGGCGCTCGAGGAGCGCATGCGCGAGCCGAGCTTCAATCAGAACGAGCTCGTGCAGACGACGCAGACGGCGGTCTACGGCACGCCTCCTGCGGCCACTGCGGGCGCGATGACCACGCGTGCCGCGGCGGAGGCGTTCTTCGTGGCCGGCACGAACCGCGCGATGTTTCGCTTCACGCTGATCAATCACATGTGCATGGACTTGGAGCAGGTGCTCGATACGAGCATCGCGCCCGATCGCATCCGACAAGACGTGTCGCGCAGCCCGGGCGGCGACAGCCGCGTGTTCAACAACAACTGCATCGGCTGCCATGCGGGCATGGATCCGCTGGCCCAGGCCTTCGCCTACTACAACTTCGACACCACGTCGAACCGCATGGTCTACGACTCGACGTCGGTGCATTCGAAGTACTTCAACAACGACGCCACGTTTGCCGACGGCTTCGTAACGCCGGATGACTCTTGGCACAACCACTGGCGCGAAGGCCAGAACGCCGTGATCGGCTGGAGTCAAACGCTGCCGGGCGAAGGCACGGGAGCCAAATCCATGGGCGCGGAGCTCGCGGCCACGGACGCCTTCGCGCAATGCCAGGTAAAGAAGGTGTTCAAGGCCGTGTGCCTGCGCGACCCCGTCGACGCGAACGATCACAGCCAGATCGAGACGATGACCAATGCGTTTCGCGGCGCCTACGACTTGAAGCAGGTGTTCGCCAACGCCGCAGGGTATTGCATGGGCCAATAGGCCCATGCACCAGGGAGTGAGGACGATGCCGTACGCAACCAAAGTTTCGCTCGAGTCGCCGGCTCCGGCCGCCGCGCAGAGCTCGGCGCTCCGCAAGCGCCTGCTCGGCGCCGGCGTAACGCTGGCCGCTTTCGCGCTCGCCGCGTGCAGCGGCGGCAGCGGCGCAGACGTTCTACAGAACCCGGGATTGCCGGGCGGCGGCCCCACGTCGAACTACAACGGCCCGGCGCCTTCGACGCAGGACGTGCAGCAGTTCAAGCTCAACCTCTGGGACAACATCCAGGCGAACAATCGCTGCGGCTCGTGCCACAGCGAAGCAGGCGGGCAAACGCCGATGTTCGCTCGCAGCGACGACATCAACTTGGCGTACTCGGCCGCCAACGGCGTCGTGACGCTCACGACCCCGCAAGATTCGATGATGGTCACGAAGGTGGGCGGCGGGCACAACTGCTGGCTCGCCAGCGGTGCGGCGTGCGGCGACATCTTGACCACCTGGATCACGAACTGGGCCGGCGGACTGGCTTCCACTGCCGCGCGCAAAATCGAGCTCGAGCCGCCCGTGCTCCGCGATCCCGGTCAAAGCAAGAACTTCCCCGCCGATCAAGGCGCGTTGTTCTCGTCGACGGTGTATCCGCTGCTCGAGGAGCACTGCTCCAACTGTCATGCCTCGACGACGGCCGTCAAGCAGCAGCCGTTTTTTGCCGAAGGCCCGCTGGGCGACCTCGAGGCGATCGAGCTCGCCTACGAAGCCGCGAAGTCGAAGATCAATCTCGACGATCCCGCGATCTCGCGCTTCGTGGTGCGCTTGCGTAACGAGTCGCACAACTGCTGGACCGCCAGCTGCACCAACGACGCGAACATGATGCAGGCTGCGATTCAGCAGTTCAGCGCCGGCGTGACGCCGACGTCCGTCGATCCGAGCTTGATCACCAGCAAGGCGACCACGCTTTACGAAGGTACGATTGCGTCGGGCGGCAATCGCCACGAGGCGAGCGTCATCGCGCTCTATGAATTCAAGACGGGCCAAGACTGCGGCACGTCGATCACGGGCGCATGCTCGATCGCGTACGACACTAGCGGCGTGAACCCGGCGATGGACCTGACGCTGTCGGGCAACGTGCAATGGTTCGGCGGCTGGGGCCTCAACTTCGCCGGCGGCAAGGCACAAGCCTCGACGGGCTCGAGTGCGAAGCTCAAGGAGCTCGTGCTGCAAACGGGCGAGTATTCCATCGAGGCGTGGGTCACGCCCGGCAACGTGGTGCAAGAGGACATGCGCATCGTCAGCTATTCGGCGAGCTTGACGAACCGCAACTTCAATCTCGGCCAGACGATGTACAACTACGACTTCTTCAACCGCACCGATCTCACCAGCGCGAACGGCGATCCGCAGCTGTCGACGCCCGACGCCGCCGAGGTGCTACAAGCCACGCTGCAGCACGTCGTGGCCACGTTCCATCCCGTCACGGGCCGCAAGATCTACGTGAACGGCGTGCTCGCCGCGTCGCTCGATCCCGTACCGGGCGGCACCGTGACGAACTGGGACAACTCGTATGCGTTCGTGCTCGGCAACGAAGTGTCGGGCAACCGCATGTGGAACGGCGTGATTCGTCTCGTCGCCATTCACAACCGGGAGCTGACCACCGAGCAGATCGTGCAGAACTTCGAAGCCGGCGTCGGTGAGAAGTTCTTCCTGATGTTCGGCGTAGAAGAGCTCACGAACGTCAACGACAGCTTCATCGTGATCGAGGCCGCGCAGTTCGACAGCTACGGCTACTTGTTCCGCAAGCCGTTCTTCATCAGCTTGGACGGCACGGCTCTGCCCGACGGCATCGACGTGCGCGGCATGCGCGTAGGGTTGAACGGCGCCGAGGCGCGCGTCGGCCAAGCGTTCGCGTACCTCGACACCGAGATCACGAGCGCTGCGTATACCCCCGAGACGGGGCAGACGCTGCTCAATCTGGGCACGGTCTTGCCGCTCGAGAAAGGCCCCGAGGAGGACGAGTTCTTCCTGACGTTCGACGCACTGGGTGCCAACACCTTCAATCGGCCGGCGCCGATCACACCATCGGCGTCGCCGCCGCAAGTGTTGCCGCCGGCATCCGCGATCGGCGTACGCACGTTCGATGAGATCAGCGCCACGATCGCCGAGCTCACGGGCGTGAGCCAGAACGAGCCGGGCGTGCGCGCGGCCGTGGACGAGGTGCGGCAATCGCTGCCGGCCACCCCGTCCATCGAGGCCTACGTGTCGTCGCACCAGGCCGCGATCGGCCAGCTCGCGGTCGAGTACTGCCACGCGCTCATGGAGAACCCGACGCTGCGCACTGCCACGTTCCAGGGCTTCGACTTCAGCGTTCCGCCGGCAGCGGCGTTCGCCAACGAGAATGCGCTGTTCGATCCGCTGCTCGATCGCGCGCTCGGCGTAACCCAGCTTGCACATCAGCCCGACAAGAACGTGGCTCGTGCGGAGCTCAGCCAGCTGATCCACGGCCATCCGACCGATGCGGCGCGCCCCGGCCTGCTGAACGCCGTCCCCGCGGGAGAGGCGAATGACGCGGCTCGCACGCGCAACATCGCAAAGGCCGCCTGCGCAGCCGTGTTCGGCAGCGCCGCGATGCTGATCCAGTGATTCGCGCTTCGGAATTGAGGTAACGATCATGCTCATCAGAGTCAAACGCAAGCTGCGCAACCCCGACGCGCCCCAACGGCACGACAACCATCGCCGTCCGATGACTCGACGCGAGCTCATCGCGCAAGGCTTCATGACCGGCGGCGCGGCGGTGCTGTCCACCGGATTGTTCAGTCTGTTCGCGAATCCGCGTACGGCCCTGGCCCAGCTCGCGGAGGATTTGGCGCTGGACGCGAGCGCGCTCGGCTGCGGCATCGACCGATCAGGCACCAAGATCCCGTTCATCTGCATCGACCTCGCGGGCGGTGCCAACATTGCGGGCTCGAACGTGCTCGTCGGCCGGGGCGGCGAGCTCGGCCAGCTCGACACGCTGTCGACGGCCGGCTATCGCAAGCTCGGCTTGCCGGGCGATCAGGTGCCCGGCGTCGTGGAAGCGGCCGCGAGCGCTACGGGCACGAGCAACGGCGACCACACGGACACGAGCCTTGGGCTTGCGTTTCACAGCGACAGCGCATTCCTGCGCGGCATGTACCAGAGCTTCAAGACCGCCGGCATCGCGGCAAACGTCAACGGCGCGGTGATTCCCGCGCGCTCCGAAAACGACACGAGCAACAACCCGCATAATCCGCTCTACGGCATTCAGCGCGCGGGCGCCGAGGGCTCCATCCTCACGTTGATCGGCTCGCAGAACACGGATTCGGGCGGCAATTCGATGGCGCCGGCCATGATGCTCAACGCCGAGTTCCGGCCCACGAAGGTCGACCGGCCGAGCGATGTGACGGGGCTCGTCGGCACGAGCGATCGGCCCAAGCGGCTGAGCCACCAGGATGAGGTTGCCGTGATGGAGGCGATCTATCGGCTCAGCAAGGAGCGGATGGACAACAACGTCTCGACGGGATTGAACTTCGTGGACCCGGTGAAAGCGCCGATCACGCGCGACCAGGTGGTCGAAGAGCTCGTCAAGTGCGGCTATCTCGACGCCGCTTACACGAAGGAAAAATTCGGCAATGTGGTGCTGAACCCGGCCACGGACCCGAACATCGTCGGCCCGACGGGCATCTTCACCGATGCGGAGTTCACGGCGGGCGGCACGGACGGCAACGAGTTCCGCAAGACGGCGTCGGTCATGAAGATGGTGATCGACGGCTACGCGGGCGCCGGCTGCATCACGATGGGCGGGTACGACTACCACGGCGGCATGCGCCAAGAAGGCGAGACGAAGGACTTCCGTGCGGGCCGCTGCATGGGCGCGATCCTCGAGTATGCCGCGCGCATGGATAGGCCCGTGATGCTTTACGTGTTCAGCGACGGCTCGCTCTCGAGCAACGGCGTCATCGACAACTCGCAGGCCGGCCGCGGCAAGGGCGAATGGACCAGTGACAACCAGGACACGGCGGCGCCGTTCTTCCTGGTCTACAACCCGCCCGCGCTGGGTGGGCGCCCGCAGCTGCTCACGAGCGCCAATCTCACGGCCGCGCAACACCAGCAGCTCGGCGCCTTCTCCGCAGACGGCAACGTCGTACGCTCCGGCACGCCGGGCGCGAACAACGTGAACCTGCTCGTCCACATGCTGCTCTTGAACTACATGGCGCTGAACGGGGATCTAGGCCTGTTCGAGTCGCGGTTCCCGAACCACGGCCTCGGCGACGCTTCGTTACTCGAGCGGTACGTGGCGTTCGCTCCGATCGCTTAGCGGGATCGGTGCAACAACGGAGTTTTCGGCTCTTTCTAGACGTTCTCCAACAACGGTTACTCGGCCACGGACGGACCGGGTAACCGTTGTTCTTTTTTGCCAGGCCGCTTTCACATAAGGTGAGCGATGCACGGGTTTTGCGCATCGAGCGCAGCCACGATCCAAGCCCGAGACCGAAGACACGCAACGACACGCGATGAGCGCACCGTCAGACTTCCACGATCTGCTCGCCTGCCCGCGCTGCGACGCGCCGCTCGCCGACGGCGACGGCGCTTGGCGGTGCGCGGGCTGCCGCGTCGACTTCCCGCACGTGGCCGGTCTCCCATGGCTGTTCGCGGAGCCGAATGCAGCGCTCGGCGAATGGCGCGGCCGCCTGCATTTCTCGCTGCAAAAGCTCGAACGCGACCGACAACAACTGGCTGCGGCGCTCACGAGCTCGACGCTGCGTGCGGCCACGCGCGCTCGGCTCGAGAGCCTCGAGCACGCGACGCGCGACCACGCCGCGCGCCTGCGTGCATTGCTCGCGCCGCTCGAGCTCGAGCAACGCGCGTCGAGCTACGAAACTTATCTCGCGCTTCGAACGCGGCTGCCTGCGGATCAAGGCCTGACGACCTATCACGCCAACATCCATCGCGACTGGTGCTGGGGCGCTGCGGAGAACGACGCCTCGTTCACCGCCCTCGAAGCCGCGCTGCGCGCTGCCCCGCCGAACCGCACGCTCGTGCTCGGCGCCGGCGCCGGCCGCCTCGCCTACGACCTGCACATGCGAACGAACGCGGCGACAACCGTCGCGCTCGACTTCAACCCTCTGCTCGCGATCGTCGCGGACACCGTAAGCCGCGGCTCGACGCTCGAGCTGTACGAATTTCCCCTCGCACCGCGCGCCGAGCCGGCTTTGTTGCGTACGCTCGCCGCGCCGGCTGCGGCGCGGCCCGGCCTCGTTCATGTGCTGGGCGATGCCCTCCGCCCCCCATTTCGCCGCGGCGCGTTCGACACCGTGGTCACGCCCTGGCTCGTCGACATCCTACCCGAGCACTTCGACGTGCTCTGCGCCCGCATCAACACATTGCTCGCCGACGGCGGCCGCTGGCTCAACTTCGGCTCGCTGAGCTTCCACGACCCGGACCCCGCCGCGCGCTACGGTGTCGACGAATGCCGCGCCGCCTTGGCCGAGAGCGGCTTCGACGACGTCGTGATCGAAGAGCACGAGATTCCGTACTTGAGCTCGCCGGCGAGCCGGCACGCGCGCCGCGAGCACATCGTGAGCTGGTCGGCCAGCAAACAGCGCGAGACGAAAAAAGTGCCCCGCTATCAAGCGCTACCGGAATGGCTCGTACGCGGCACCGATCCCGTGCCGCTCAGCGACGCGTTCCGCAGCCAAGCCGCCGCGACGCGCATCCACGCCTTCCTGATGTCACTGATCGACGGCCGCCGCTCGATCAAGGACATGGCAACCCTCATCGTCGAGCAACGGCTCATGACCGCAGCCGAAGCCGAGCCCGCGCTGCGCTCCTTCTTCATCAAAATGCACGACGACGCGCACCGCGGCACCACGTATTAGAAAGCGCGGTCACGGCTCACTTTGACCCTCGACACTGCATGAGGGCGGCGGACGCGTCTCGAAGGCCCCTCCCGAGACCGTCGGCGCACTTAGGACGTGCGCCGACGAGCCCCAGGGATGGTCTTCCGGCGTGTCTCGGGAGGGGCCTTCGAGGCGCGGCCGTCGCCTGGCAAGAACGCCAATTAGGGTCAAAGTGAGCCGCGACCGCGCCGCCTCACCGTGTGCTGAGCGTGGA
>CAMPKU010000065.1 GCA_946887385.1 uncultured Gammaproteobacteria bacterium | reverse complement strand
GTGAGCGCGGCGGCGGACAGCGGTGACATCGGCGGCAGCTCCGCTGTGCGGCCGGCCACCACGCTCTCCACGACGTGGGCCACGGTGGCTGCCACGTCGGCCGGCACGGCCGTCGCGCTCAGAAGCGCCCCGCGCTCGAGCAGGGCGTCGTTGAACGTCAGCACGCCGATGCCGCGCGACGACGCGTAGCTCAGCAACTCGCGGAGCGCCTGCGGGCTCAGCGCATCGTTGTCGGGCAAGAGCCAAAGGCCGTCGACGGTCGTTGCGATGCGGCGGAACAAATACAAGGTCTCGCGATCGGACGCCGACGTTTCGACCACGAGATCGGCCGCGAGCGTTTCGGCCGCGTGTCGAGCCTCGGCTGCCACCGCCTCACCGGAGGGGCTCACGATCAACGCGATCGTGCGCAGCGACGGATCGACGGCTTGCCAGCTTTCGAGCTGAAGCAGGAGAGGCGGCAAGGTTTGCACGCCCCACGTAGGGCCTCCGGCGTCGAAGGCCTCGCCGAAGGACGGTACCTGACAGAAGACGAGCGGCTTGGTGGGCAGGGCAGCGCGCGCCGCGCGGGTGGCATCGGCGCCGACCGTGACCAGGGTGACGGGCCGTTCGCTCAGCGCCTCGAGCTCTGCCGTCTGGGCCGCTGTGAAGCGCGTGACGCGATACAGGCGTGGCGACAGCGAAGCCGCGATCTCTTCCGCGACGGCCGCATGCGCCGGCGTGCTCGCGTCGTGCACCAGCGCGATCTCGGCGCGGACGAGCTCAGGCGCTCGAGGGGGCCGGGCAACCGGTTCGACAGGCGGCGGTGGCTCAGGTACTGCGGCGGCAGGTTCGACGGGCAGCGGCGCGGCCTCTGGGGCCACGGGAGCCACGGGCGAAGTGGCGCAACCCGCGAGAAGCAGGAGCAGAACCGCCGCCGGCGGCAGCGCGTGTCGTCGTCGGTGAGCGTGCGGCATGGAACCGCCAGCGTACGGGCCGCTGAGCCTAAACGGGCGTGCTCGGCTTCACAGTTGCGGTCGTCGGCGGCTACCGCGGCAGCGTGGGCTTAGCCGCCGCCTGTTCCCAGGTATGGCATCAATCGGCCGTACGAGAGTACGCCGAACCAAAACAGCAGCGACAAGACGCCGACGGTCTTCGCCATCGCCGGCGTGGGCTCGTTGGGACCGAGCTTCAAGATTCGCGGCTCCACCTTCGTGAAGTACACGACGAAGTTGAGGCCGGCGAGCACGATCAAACTCATCTTGGCCCAGAACGCCCAGTTCGCGAAATACGTGTACGGATCGCCGAACAGAAAGGCCATGCCCGTGATCAAGTTGATCGCAAACGCGACAATCGCAACGGGCATCAAGCTGTGCACGGCTTGCAGAGGAATGATTCGATTGAAGCCGATCAGACGCAAATCCATGATCAGCAACGAGCCCATCAACACGCACAGCGCAAGGAAGTGCAGCGACTCGAGCGTGGGCCAGCTCCACGCGTAGTTGAGGACGAGGCCGTTGATCGGCGTCGAGACCAGCCATTCTTGAAAGGCGTCCATGTGCGGCGCTCCCTATAGGTAAGCCGTCAACCGGCCCATGACGATGGCCGAGAGCCAAAAGACGATGGCCAGTGCGGCGATCGCCTTCGTGCCTCCGGCGAGTTGGTTGCCGGCGCCGGCTCGCACGACGGCCGGTTGCAGGATCGCCGCGGTAATGGCGCCTAGAACCACGAGCCCCATCTTGGTCATGAAGACCCAGTCAACGATGTACGAGGTTGCTTGCGCCGAGAACAGCGCGGAGCCGGACAAGAAGTTGATGCCGAAGCCGATCCAAGCGAGCCCGAAGAAGCGCTGCAGCCCTTGCAGCGGGATGCCGGCGAACCAGCCGAGCACGCGCAGGTCGATGATGAGAGAGAGGCCCACCATGACGGCCATGCCGACGGCGTGTAGGGCGATCATCGACGGGTAGCCGGGAATCGACGCGCGCACCCATTCGGCAAGCCCGGTGGCTTCGAGCCAGGTCAAGAATCCCACGAGATTTCCCCCAACGGTGCGCGATCGAAATTGTTGTGCCGGCAGGGTAGCCGCAAGCGCGTGCGCCTGTCCACTGCGCGAACGCCAAGAAAAGTGCAGGCGGTTCGCTCCGTTGCCGCGCGGCGCCCATGTTGCCGTAAGCTCGGCCGCGCATGCTCGACAGTACCGTACGCGATCGGTGGTTTTACGCGGCGTTTTCGAGCGCCCTCGTTGCGCTCATCGCCGCCGGATTTGCGCCGAGCTTTTATGCGCGCGGCTGGTTTGCGACGGCGGGCTCGTTGCCGGCGCTCGTGCAATGGCATGGCATCGTCGCCACGGCGTGGGTGCTCGTATTTGCGCTGCAGACCACGCTCGTAGCGCAGAGCCGCCTTCAGTGGCACCGGCGCGTCGGCGTGGCCGGTGCCGCATTGGCCGCCGTTTTTGTCGCGCTCGGCACGCTCGTGATCGTGCGCTTCGAGCAGACTCACGGCGCCGAAGCGCGCAACGTGCTCGCCGCGCACGCGTTCACGAACGGTGCGCCGCTTGCGGCATTCGGCGTGCTCGTCGCGGCCGGCATTTGGCAACGCCGCGTCGCGGCGCGGCACAAGCGGCTGATGCTGCTCGCCGCTGTGGTGCTCATGCCGCCCGCCATCGGCCGTCTCTTCGGCGCGCTCGATCTCGCGCGGTTCAATTTTCCTCTGTACGCCTGCTTCGCGTTGCTGCACGCCGCCTACGATGTCTTCAGGCGCGGGCGACCGCATCCGATCTCACTCGTTGGCGGCGCCGCGCTCGTCGCGCTCGACGTGGCGGCCACGGCATGGCTCGCGGCCGTCGAGTCGTGACGTCAGCCCGTGGCGCGAAAGCTCGCACCGGCGTCGACGGCGAGGCGGTCAGCGAGCCAAGGTAGGGCGCTCGCGAGCTCGTCGCCCACCTGCCAGGGCGGGTTGACGACGAAGACGCCGCTGCCGACGAGCCCGCCGCCGGGGCGCTCGCGCGCCACGCATAGCTCGTACGCCGCAATCTCGGCAATGCCCGTAGCGCGCAGCGCGCGCTCGTAGCGCTCCACCCAGCGGCGCTCGATGACGGGAAACCAGATCGCGACGACACCGGTGGCGAACCGCTTGTGCAGCTTCACGACGGCTTCCACGACGTTGCGGTGTTCGTCGCGCAGCTCATACGAGGGGTCGATGAACAGCAGCGCGCGTTTGGACGGCGGCGGCACGAGACCGATCGACGCCGTGAGCCCGTCGTCGTGCAGCACCCGAGCGCGCCGATCCACGCCGCAATGTCGCTTGAGCGCGCGATGCTCGGCCGGATGGAGCTCGAACAGAAACAGGTCGTCGATCGGCCGCAGCAACTGCTGCGCGAACCAAGGGGAGCCGGGATAGCGCTTGAGCGGCGCGGCGCCGTTGTACTGGCGGGCGAGCGTGAGCCAGCGGGTGACGGCATCGGGTGCGGCGGAGGCCGTCCAGAGCTTGCCGGCGCCGGCCTCGTATTCACGGTTGCGCTGCGCGGCAGCCGCGCGCAAGTCGTAACCGCCGGCGCCGGCATGCGTGTCGATGTAGCGCAGCGGCTTAGGTTTCGCCGCCAGTCGCGCAAGTAGCGCCGCGAGCACGGTGTGCTTCAAGACGTCGGCATGATTGCCGGCGTGATAGCCGTGGAGGTAGCTCAACATGACGGTGTTATATTGCGGGCTCCCGACTTACGACAAGCGTCACGCCATGAGCGTCCACTTGAGCCGCAGCGCCGAGCGGCCCGCACCGGATCTCCTGCTCACCGAGATTGCCGATTACGTGCTGGACGGCGCTGTCCACGGTGCCGAAGCTCGCCGCATCGCGCGCTACTGTCTCATGGACACGCTCGGCTGCGGCATTCTGGCATTGGGCTTCCCGGCGTGCACGAAGCTGCTCGGGCCCGTCGTGCCCGGCGCAACTTTGGCCGGCGGCGCACGGGTGCCCGGCACGCGCTACGAGCTCGAGCCCGTTGCAGCGGCGTTCAACATCGGCGCCATGATCCGCTGGCTCGACTTCAACGACACCTGGCTCGCAGCGGAGTGGGGCCACCCGTCGGATAACCTGGGCGCGATTCTCGCCGTGGCGGACTACTCGGCGCGGCACGGCGTGCCCCTCACGATGGGCGATGTGCTCACGGCGATGATCCAAGCGCACGAGATTCAGGGCGTGCTCGCGCTGAATCACAGCTTCAATCGCGTCGGTCTCGATCACGTGCTGCTCGTGCGTATCGCGAGCACGGCCGTCGCCACGCGGCTCTTGGGCGGCGGCCGCGACGAGATCGTCAACGCCGTGTCGAACGCCTGGCTCGACGGCGGGGCGCTGCGCACCTACCGGCATGCGCCGAATACGGGCTCGCGCAAGAGCTGGGCGGCCGGAGACGCCACGAGCCGCGGCGTGCGTCACGCGCTGTTCGCGCGCGCCGGCGAGATGGGCTACCCGTCGGCGCTGAGCGCCAAGGGCTGGGGATTTCAAGACGTGCTGTTCAAAGGCCACGCCATTGCACTCGAGCGCCGCTTGAGCTCGTACGTGATGGAGAACGTGCTGTTCAAAATCTCGTTCCCCGCAGAATTCCACGCCCAAACGGCCGTCGAGGCGGCGCTGAAGCTGCACTCGCAAGTAGCGCCGCGCATGGCCCACGTGGAGCGCGTCACCATCGAAACTCAAGAAGCCGGCGTGCGCATCATCGACAAGGCAGGGCCGCTGGCCAATCCGGCGGATCGCGATCACTGCTTGCAGTACATGGTGGCGGTGGCTTTGTTGTTCGGCCGCCTGACGGCCGAAGATTACGAGGACGAGGTGGCCCGCGATCCGCGCATCGATGCGCTGCGCGCCAGGATGATCGTTTCGGAGAATGCAGACTTCAGCCGCGACTATCTCGATCCCGACAAGCGCGCGATCGGCAATGCCGTGCAAGTGTGGTTCAGCGACGGTTCCCACACCGAACGCGTGGCCGTCGATTATCCCATCGGGCACCGGCGCCGGCGCGAGGAGGGCATTCCGCAGCTCGTTGCGAAGTTCGAGCGCAACCTCGCGAGCTTGTTCGCTGCGCAGCAATGCGACGCGATCGTTGCGGCGTGTGCCGACGCGGCGCGGTTCGAATCGCTGCCGGTGAACGAGTTCATGGCGCTCTGGGTGCCGCCCGCATGAGTCAGGGAAAGAAGTTTCGGCGGCTCGTGGCCAAAGAGCCGCCGCTGCAGATTGCGGGCGCCGTGAATGCGTACTGTGCACTGCTCGCACAGCGGGCCGGCTTCAAGGCGTTGTACCTATCGGGTGCGGGCGTGGCGAACGCGTCGCTCGGCCTGCCCGATCTCGGCGTCACCACGCTCGGCGACGTGCTCGAGGACGCGCGGCGGCTGACGGCGGCCACGGAACTGCCGCTGCTCGTGGACGTAGATACCGGCTTCGGCAGCGCCTTCAACATCGCGCGCACCGTTCGCGAAATGGAGCGCGCCGGCGCTGCCGCCGTCCATATCGAGGATCAGGCGCAAGCAAAGCGCTGCGGCCATCGGCCGAACAAGGCAACGGTGCCCGTGGGGGAGATGTGCGATCGACTCAAAGCGGCCGTGGACGCGCGCAGCGACGGCGAGCTCGTGATCATGGCGCGAACGGATGCGCTCGCTCGAGAAGGCCGAGCGGCCGCGCTCGAGCGCGCGTCCGCTTACGTGGCCGCCGGCGCCGACATGATCTTCGCCGAAGCGCTCTACACGCTCGACGATTACGCGGCGTTCACGCGAGCCATCGACGTGCCCGTGCTCGCGAACCTCACGGAGTTCGGGCTTACGCCGAGCTTCACGCTCGAGGAGCTCGAGCAAGCAGGGGTTGCGCTAGTGCTGTATCCGCTGTCGGCGTTTCGGGCCATGAGCCGCGCCGCGGAAAACGTGTATCGCGCGATTCGCCGCGAAGGCACGCAGCGCAGCGTACTCGATTCGATGCAGACGCGCGAAGAGCTGTATGAGGTGCTCGACTATCACCGTTACGAGCGCAAGCTCGACGAGCTGTTCGCGAAAGAGGCCGGCGCCAAGCACGTCCCGGCCGCGCGGAAGCGCAGAGCGCGCAAACGTTAGCCGCGAGCGCGCCGAGGTTCAGCGGCTAGCCGTCTTACGCGAGGACGCATCCACCGAGTCGTCGATGAGCTCGAGCGGCGCGTCGTCGCCCAAGTCGAACAAATCGAACGGGTCGTCGGGCGGCGGCGCGGCCTTGGCGGCTTTGGTCACGACCGCGGGCGCGGCCGGCTCCTCGTCGTCGTTGTCGTCGGGCCAATCGGCAGCTGCCGAAGCCAGCGCGGCCGAGACGAGATCGAGCTCTGCGTCGCCGAACAACGTCTCGGCCATGGAGCTCGAGATGTCGTCGATGGATTTCGCGACGGCGATCGCGCGCATCGTTTGAGTCTGGTGCAGCAGGTCGTCGTCTTCCTCGTCCGGCGCGGCAGGCGCCGCGATGGCAGGCTTCGCATGCGGCAGCGGCGTCACGGTCGGCAAGGCCGGAGCGGCAGCGAGAGGCGATGCGAAGGCCGGAGCGGCTTTGGCGGGCCGCGCCGCGGTGTAGGCGGTTTCCAGGCGGCCGGCGGGTCTTGGCGCGGCGTTGACGGCCACGGGCGCGGCAGGTGCCGCAGCAGCGGGGGGCGGTAACGACGGCGCTGCGGCCGGCCAAGAGGTTACGGGCGGCGTCTTCGCCGCGGCCGGGCCGGGCGGTTTCGCCGCTGCGAAGGCGGCCGGGAATTCGACGGCGTCGGTCAAGATCGGAAAGTCGGCGAACGCCACGTCGGTGACGTCGGTGGCGCCGCCGTCGAACTCCACTTCGACGCGCTGCGGTGGCACCGCGGCGGCGCGCACGGGCACCACCGGCGCAGGTGGAACGGCCGGCCGCAGCGCGGCAACTACGGGAGTGATCTGGGCGGGCTTTGCGAGCGGCGGCTCGACGAAGGGCAGCGGCTCGGGCGCCACCGCGGCCGGCGGCTCCGGCGGCCTAGCCACAGGCGGCGCGGCCGGCTGCGGCGCGGGGCGCACGTCGGCCGGCGCAGCGGTGACTGCCGTGGGCGCAACGTCCACTACGGGCGCGACGTTCACTACGGGCGCGACGTTCGGCGCGAGGTTCTCCGCCGGAGCGACGCTGGCCGCACCGTTGGCCGCGGGTTCGGCCGGGCGCGATGCCGGCGCCGCCTCGGCGAGTCCGAGGAGCGACACGGCCGTCTTCGCGATGAGCTCGGCCGTCAACTGCTTGTGCTGCTGAACCGCGGCGACGTCGAGCGCGCTTTCGCACAACGTGTTCGCAAGGCGCGCAACGCCGCGCGAATAGCGGAACAGCGCGGCGACGCTGCCGGGAGCGAAGACGCGATCGAAAGTTCCGCCGGCGCACGCGGTTTGATGACGCAGGTAATCCTGTAGCTCGGCTTCGGAGAACGGCTCGAGCTCGGCTCGCAGCCGAACGCGCTGACGTAGCGAATCGAGGATGGGGGCCGCGAGATGAGCGTCGAGGCCATCGTTGCCGAGCAGCACGAGATTGGCGCCGGGATTGCCCGCGGCATCGGGTGCGGTGAGCTGATCGAGCGCGTGTAGAACCTCGGCCGTGAGGTCCTCGGCTCGCTCCACGACGAGAAAGAGCCGCGAGTCGGTCGCGCGCATCTCGGAGCGAAATTGTCTCCACAGTTGCACGCGCTCGATGCGCGTGGTGCGAAGCGTGTCCACGCCGAGCTCGACGAGGATCAGCTCCAGCAGCTCGGCGGTATTCGTGGCCGTACCGTCGAGCCAGGCCAGCGCGAGGCGCGTGCTGGTCATGCGCAACGCCGCCGACGTGAGCGTCGTCTTGCCGACGCCGGCGGGTCCGCGCAGCACGGCCACGGAGCTCGGAGAGGCGAGGGCGAGCTTGAAGTGAGCGATGAGCCGGTCGTGCTCCGGAGTGCGGAAGACGGCCGTGTCGGCCGCGATGCCCTCGCCGAACAGACCCCGCTCAAGACCGAAATGCGGGTGGTACATGGCGCGTGATGCCCTTAGCAAAGCTTTGGCTTGGGCCGAAGTTTGCCGGCAGGGCTCGGCCGTTTCGTGTCACCGCGTCACAACTTATGCAAAACCGTCGGCGGGTGCCGGGCAGGCCAGCGGGTCCTTATAATCAGTCGAAATCCGGAGCGTGAGACGGTTATCGAGATGGCTGTTCGGCCCATTTTGCGACTTGGACATCCCGTCTTGCGGCAGGTGGCGGCCCCTGTGACGCAGTTCGCGACGCCGGCCTTGCGCGAGCTCGTCCACGACATGCTCGAGACGATGCGCGCCAACGATGGTGCGGGGCTCGCAGCGATTCAGATTGGTGTGCTGCAGCGCGTCGTGGTCTTCGAGCTCACGCACAATCCGCGGTATCCCGACGCCGAACCCGTGCCGCTCACCGTGCTCGTGAACCCGGAGATCGAATTCTTGGGCGACGAGCGCGAGCTCGGCTGGGAGGGGTGCTTGAGCGTGCCGGGCTTGCGCGGGCTCGTGCCGCGCTACCACCGGCTGCGTTATCGCGGGTTCGACGAGCTCGGCCAGCCGATCGACCGCACGGTCACCGACTTCCATGCGCGCGTAGTGCAGCACGAGTGCGATCACCTGGACGGCATCCTCTACCCGCAGCGCATCGAGGACATGACGGCATTCGGCTTTCAGGAGGAGCTCGTCGCGAGCGGCGCGCTACCGCTCGCCGAGGCGGCCGTCGATTGAGCGGTTGGGCGCGGAGCTTGACCGGAGCACGCGGCATTCATTGCGCGGTGGCTGCCGTGCTCGCTGCAGTGCTCGGCACCCTGCTGTTCGCAGTCACGGCGCAGGACGCGCGCCGCACCGTGCGCGACGGCGTGTTCTCCGCGGCGCAAGCGGCGCGCGGCGAGCGGCTGTTCGATTCCATCTGCACGAATTGTCACGAGCTCACGGAGCTCACGGCTGCCGGCGCGTATCTCGACAGCATGAACGGCAAGCCGCTGTGGGAGACGTTCGACTACGTCTCGAGCGACATGCCCGAGGACGATCCCGGATCGCTGCGCCCCGACGAGTACGCGGCCGTGCTCGCGTATCTCTTCAGCATGTACGGCCTGCCGAGCGGCGAGCGCGACTTGCCCGTCGACCGCGAATCGCTCGAGGCGATCGCAATCGTGCGGCCGTCAGCCGGGAGCTAGCGCCGAAGTGCGCGCCTGCTTCGCGCGCTCAGTCTTGCAGGGCAAACACGAATAGCTTGTTCGGGCTCTCGGCGGGCGCGACGTCGGGAGTGAGGCGTGCGAGCGCTCCGGTCATGTTCGAGCGGCCTGTGCTCACGGCAATGTATTGCGTGCCGTCGACGGCGAACGTGACGGGATGGCCCGTGATCTGCGAGTCCAGGCTCGTTTCCCACAGCACTTCACCCGTCCGTGCGTCGAACGCACGGAAGGTGCCCGCAACGTCGCCGCCGAACACGAGATCGCCGCCTGTGGCGAGCAACGCCGTCAGCGCCGCTCGCTGGTCGTAGCGCCACGAGGCTTTACCGGTCTCGACGGCGATCGTGCGCAGCGTGCCGGCTTTGCCGTCGGCGTCGGGCGCGATCATCGTCTCGTTGTCGATCGCGTAGATCATTTCGGGTGTGGCAACCGCCGCAACCGACGTCGTTCGCATGCACGTGTTCGCCATCGTGAAATACATCGTGCGCGTGCGCGGGCTGTAAGCGCCCGCAGGCCAGTTCTTGCCGCCGTTCGTCGTGGGGCAGATGAAGCGCGTCTGGTCGGGGCCCGTGAACAGCGCCTCGGGATTGAGCGCAACCGAGCCCGTTGCACCGTCGATGCGCTCGATGACGTTTTGCGCGATCGTCGGCCGCGCCCAGAGGAACTCGCCCGTGGCTCGGTCGAGCGTGTACACGAGCCCCGTCTTGCCGGGGATGCCGGTGACGACGCGGCGCCGTTCGCCAGGTGCCAAACGGGGATTGATCCACGGCACCTCGCTCGCGTCGGGTGTCACCGCCGTGTCGATCAGTAAGCGCTCGTAGGGATGATCCAGGTCCCAATGGTCGACGGCGTGCTGGTAGTGCCACACGAGCTCGCCGGTCTTGGGCCGCAGCGCGAGCGTCGAGTTGTGATAGAGGTACTGCCGCTCGTTGCCGGCCAGCATGAACTTTGGCGCCGGCGCAGTCACCGACGTGCCCACGTAGACGAGGTCGAGCTGCGGGTCGTAGCTCGGGATCATCCACGCGCCGACATGCCAGCGTTGCTCGTCGGGCACGTCGCCCCAACTCTCGCTGCCGGGCTCGCCGGGCCGAGGAATCGTGCGCTTGCGCCAGAGCTCTTCGCCCGTGCGGGCGTCATGCGCCGTGATGACGCACGCGTCCGGACCGCCCTGCGGCTGGCAGTTGCGCCCTGCGATCAGCACGCCGTTCGCAACGAGCGGCGCCGAGCCTTGTTTTACGCGATGCGTCTTGTAATCGAGAATCTTGGTTTCCCACTTGAGCTCGCCGGTGGCGGCATCGAGCGCGTAGATGAAGTCGTCCGCGCCGTTGTCGATGATGAGCCGACCATAGATGGCGAGATTGCGGTTCGTCTGCGGAAACGGCACGAACTGCCCGAGATCAGGAGGCAGCGCGCGCCGGTGCTCCCAGAGCTTGTCGCCCGTAGCGGCGTCGAACGCCGTGGTGACATCCATCGGCCCCGGGAAGTACAGCACGCCGTCGTAGACGAGCGGAATGCCTTCCTGCGACGGGGCCTCGTCGAGCTCCACGGACCATGCGAGCGTCAAGCGCGCAACGCTGTCGCGATCGATCTCGTCGAGCGGGCTGTAGCCCCAGCTATCTTGCGTGCGCCGCCACATGAGCCAGTCGTCGGGATCGGGGTTGCTCAGCATCGCGTCGGTCACCGGTACGACTTCGCGCTCGGCGGCCAACGCGCCGCTCGTTGCCGCCGCTACTGCCATCCCTATTGTCAGCCATCGTCGTGTCATGCCAATCGCTCCTAACGGCGCTCTTCGCGCCAGACGCCGAGCTTGCGGTGCACGGCCTCGTCGGATGCCGAGAAGAGCACCGACTCTTCCGTGGCGCTGATACTCACGTGCTGCCAGCTTGGTACGGCCCAAAGGTCCTTCGGTGCGTATTCGAAGGTGGCGGCCTCGGCGCCGTAGCCGATGGTCACGCGCCCACGGCCGCGAACCACGCTGACCACGCTGCTGGCCGTGGTTCGGTACGGTGCGGTTGCGAAGCCTGGCGGCACGAGCTGGAGGAATGTCGAGATCGTCGGTATGGCGGGCCCGCCCGTCGTGGGATCGATGTATTCCATTTTGACTCCGTGCCAAGCGTCCAACTCGCTGTGCACGCGCAGGTGATCGAGCGCTTCGTAGGCGTGGTCGAACGGATACGAAAACACCGGCGACGCGCCGGAGCCGCGCGCAAAACCTACCGGGAACAGACGGTGGCCGTAGCGCAGATGACTATCGCCGGGCGGCGCCGTGGCCGGGTATTCGAGCTCGGCGTAGTGCTCGGAGAAGCCGGCGCTCAAGAAACGGATCAGCGGCACGTCGAGCACGTCGAGCCAAATGGTGGGCTCCGTGCTCTCGTTGCGGTGCTCGTGCCATGTCCACGACGGCGTGACGATGAAGTCGCCGGGGCGCATGTAACAGCGCTCGCCGGCCACGGCGGTGTACGTGTTTTCGCCTTCGACGATGAAGCGCAGCGCTGCCGCCGTGTGGCGGTGCGCGCGTGCAAATTCGCCGGGCATGATGAGCTGCAATCCCGCGTACATCGCGCCGGTGGCGAGGTGACGGCCGGCAAGGCCGGGGTTCTCGAGCACGAGCACGCGCCGCTCGGCGTCGGCCGTCGAGACGGCCGCTGCGGAATCCAGCACCACGGGCCGCCAGTCGTCGTAGCGCCAAAGGTGCGGCACGGCTTCGGTTCGCGGCTCGGCCGCGAACCAGTCCTTGAAGAAGGCCCAAAGCGGCGAGAGTCGTGCAGCCGAGGCGCGCTGCGAAAACCGGTTCTCGCTCGTCTCTCCGGCGCTCATGGTCGCAAAGTGTAACAGCGGCCGCGCCGCCGGGCGGGTCGCGCGCGCGCGACGGCACGTCGTATGATACGGGCGTTCTTGAGCCGGAACGTTGCATGACGAACCGAAGGGAGCTTTTGAAAATCGGCCTCGCCGCCGCGGCATTGCCCGTCGCCGCGCGAGCGTCGTCGCTCGAGACGCGCGCCGCGGACGCGCAGGCGCTCTACAAGATCGTGTACGACACTCGTTTCCCCGCTAGCGCCGCCTTTGCGCGCCGCGCCGCGGCCGCCGGTCTCGCGGTTCAGGCGCTCGACGGCGACGTCACTCGCTTTTGGTACGACGATCTCTATCACCGTTGGAAGCAAGGCCCTGCGGCCATCGCCGGCATGACGGCGCACGGCGCGCTGTTTTGCCTCGAACGGCTCGCCTGGGATCAGCGCATGCGCGTGGTATTTCGCGGCGAGCACGTCGTGGCCGCGGACGGCTGCCTTGCCCATCGATTCGAAGGCTCGGCGGCGATGATGCCCGCAGCCGCCGCGGCGGCGTCGCGCCCGGGGTGGGCAGCGGCCGTGGCCGACGTCGTCGCGACATGCCCGAGAGAGCGGGGGGCCGTGCGCACGGCAACCGCTGTGACGGTCGATGCGGCCGCGTTGCCGCCGGCCGAAGCGTTGTTCTCGTGGGTGATTGCGCCGGTGGCGCGGGCATGAGGGTAGCCATGAACAGCAGAGTGCTGGCCGTGGGCCTCGTGGTTGCGTTGAGCGGCGCCGCGCAGGCGCAAGAGGCGCGCGTTGCGCGCGGCGGCGAGGTGTTCGAGTACTGGTGCGCCCCGTGTCATGCGCCGGGCCCCCGGCATCCCGGAACCCAAGCGCTCGAAGCGCTCTATAAGGGAGCCAAGCCGGCGGCGCTCGAGCAGCGCACGGACCTCGTGCCGGAGCTCACGCGGACGTTCGTCCGTACCGGCGTGTCGGTGATGCCGCCGTTTCGCAAAACCGAGATTAGCGATGCGGACCTCGACGCACTCGCTGCGTATCTCGCGCCGAAGACGCCTTAGCCTCTGGCGGGTGCCTTCGCGCCTTTCCTCACGATGCTCTGAAGAGACCTTCGTAACCCCATGATTGGACTTCGAATCGGTGGCGTGCCCGAGCACTTCAATTTGCCGTGGCGCCTCGCGCTCGAGGCTCGAAGGTTCGAGGCGCTCGGCGTCGACGTGCGGTGGCAGGATTACCCGGGCGGCTCGGGAGCCATGGCGAGCGCGCTGCGCGACGGGGAGCTCGATGCGGCACTACTGCTCACCGAAGGCGCTGTCGCGGCCGCGGCCGGCGGCGTGGCGCTTCAGATCGCGAGCCTGTTTACGGATTCGCCGCTCGTTTGGGGCATTCACGTTCCCGCGGCTTCACGGTTCGAAGCCGTCGCCGATGTTGCCGGTGCGCGCTATGCGATCAGCCGCCCGGGCTCGGGATCGCATTTGATGGCGTTCGTTCATGCGCGAGCGCAGGGCTGGCCCGTGGAGCGAATGACGTTCGTGCCGGTCGGTAATCTCGACGGTGCGGTGGCGGCGTTCGCGGCCGGGAAGGCCGACGTGTTCTTCTGGGAAAAATTCATGACGAAGCCGCTCGTCGATGCGGGTGCGTTTCGGCGCGTCGCAGAGCTCACGGCACCGTGGCCCGCGTTCGTGGTCTGCGCGGCCAATGGCATCGACAGTGAGCGCCGCGCCGCGTTGGAGCGCGTCGTGGCGACGGTATTGGATGAAGCGCGCGCGCTGCGCGCGAAGCCGAACGCCGCGCAACTGATTGCGGCCCGTTACGACCTGACTGCGGCAGACGCGGCGGAGTGGCTGCGCACGACGCGCTGGAGCGCGCGTGTGGGCGTGGAGGAGAGCGATGTAGAGCCGGCTTGCTCGGCGCTCGGCTCGCTCGGCGTTTTGGCGCGCGCCGTGACCGCAGCCGAGTGCATCGGGCGCAGCAGCCTCGGCGCTTAGCCTCGCTGGCGCGGTTTCGGGCGCCTCCGCTATGCTGCAACGGATTCGTGAAGAACGCAGGGGCGATCGGATGACAGGATCCAATGCGATGCGTGCGATCCGCGCGGCCGTGCTCGCGAGTACTTGGCTCGCGGCGCCTTGCTTCGGCCAAACCGGCTTCGCCGGCGTGTGGAACATGACGCTGACGGAAGACTTTCCGGATCGCTTGCCGGGTCCGGAGCTCGGCGACTACGCCGGCTTGCCGCTGAACGAGGCGGATCGCATGCGCGCGCGCAGCTGGAACGCCTCGATCTTGTCGCTGCCCGACTATCAGTGCCGCGTGCATCCGTCGGACTATGCGAACAGCTTCGCCGACATTCGTATGTGGCACGAAGTCGATACGACGACGCAGCAGCTCATCGCCGTCCATATCCAGCACTTCGCCTGGAACACGCAGCGCGCGATCTGGATGGACGGGCGGCCGCATCCTGCGGAGCACGCCGAGCATACGTCGATGGGCTATTCCACCGGCGAATGGGTGGGAAACACGTTGAAGGTCACCACCACGCACCTGAAGGAAGGCTGGTTGCGGCGCAACGGTGTGGCGCGCAGCGATGCAGCCACGGTTACGGAGCACTTCATCCGCCACGGCGATCACTTGACGTGGAGCGTGTTCGTTCAAGATCCGAAGTACCTCGAGGAGCCCTTCTTCCGCAACCGCGATTACACGCTGTCCGAGGCCGTGACGATCGGCGCCTACCCTTGCGAGAGCGTGGTCGAGGTGCTCCTGCCCGAAGTGGGCTACTTCCCCCACTACTTGCCCGGCGAAAACCCGTTCCTCATCGAGTTCGCGCGCAATCACGGCATTCCCGTCGAAGCGGCGATGGGCGGCGCGGCCACGATGTATCCCGAGTACCGCAAGCGACTCGCGCAGTTGCCGCAGCCGTAGTGGAGCCAAAGATGAAGCGTTGCATCTGGATGGCGTCGTTGGCCGCTGTCGCGGGCGCCGGGGTCTGCGCGGCGCAACCGCAACAGAATTTCGACGTCGTGGAGATTCAGGCGCTGCCCGTGCGTGACAACCTGTACATGCTGGTTGGAGCCGGCGGCAACATCACGATGCAGGTGGGCGAGGACGGCGTGTTGCTCGTCGACACGCAGTTCGCACCGTTGTCGGAGAAGATCGTCGCGGCGATTCGCACAATTTCGCCGCAGCCCATCCACTACATCCTCAACACGCACCACCACGGCGATCACACCGGCGGAAACGTGAACCTGCGTGCCGCGGGCACGACGGTGAGCGGCGGCAACATGGCCGGCGCCATCCGCGACTCCGGAGTCGGCGCTGCGATCATCGCGCACGAGAACGTGTTGCTGCGTTTGAGCTCGGATACGGGTGCGCAGGCCATGCCGTCCGGCGGTTGGCCCACGAGCACGTTTTTCGGCAGCAAGAAGGAGCTCTACTACAACGGCGAAGGGATCGAGATCATTCATGTGCCGGAGGCGCACACGGACGGCGACAGCATCGTGTTCTTCCGCCAATCCGACGTGATCTCGGCAGGCGATGTTTTCGTAACCACCAGCTATCCGTTCATCGATACGGCAAGCGGCGGCAGCTACGCAGGCCTCGTGCAGGCGATCGAGAAGCTCGTGGATATCATCATCCCCGTTTATGGTCAGGACGGCGGCACGCTCGTCATTCCCGGCCACGGCCGCATCTCCAATCTCGGCGACGTGTTGAACTATCGCGAAATGGTCATCGTCGTCGGCGACCGCATCAAGAGCATGATGGACCAGGGGATGACGCTCGAGCAGGTCAAGGCCGCGAAGCCCACGTTCGACTACGACCCCGTCTACGGCACCAGAGAGGGCGCCGCTGACGGCTTCATCGAAGCCACGTATCGCACTCTGAGCGCGGCCTCCGGAGAGCAACCATGAAGCGGTCGAGCGAAGGCCGAATGGCGGCAGCGCTGCTCATCACGCTCGTCGGTGTTGGCAGCGGCGCGGCGACGGCGCAGCCGCCCGGCGGCCCCGCGCGCAGTGCGCGCGACTCCGCGCCAATCGATCTCACGGGTCAGTGGGTGTCGATCGTCACGGAGGATTGGCGCTTTCGCATGGTCACGCCGCCGGCCGGCGACTTCGACGGCGTGCAGCTCACGCCCGCGGCTGCGGCCACCGCTCGAGCTTGGGACCCGGCTAGAGACGAGGCGGCGGGCAACGCTTGCAAGGCGTACGGTGCGCCGGCGCTCATGCGCGTGCCGGGGCGGATTCGAGTTGCGTGGCAAGACGACTCCACGCTCCGGATCGAAACCGATGCGGGCCGGCAGACGCGGCTGCTCCATTTCGGCGAGCCGCCGGCGGCCGCCGCGCCGTCGCTGCAAGGGGTGTCGCGCGCGCAGTGGCAGCCGCACGGCGGCGGTCCCGGCCGCCCGCCCGCAAACGGCAGCCTCATGGTGACGACGACAAATTTGGCCGAAGGGTATTTGCGCAAGAACGGGGTTCCGTATAGCGCCTCCGCGGTGCTCACGGAGTACTTCGATCTGCTCGTGCAGCCCGACGGCTCACAGTGGCTCGTGGTGAAATCGATCGTCGACGATCCGCAGTCCTACACCACGGCGCCGATCACGAGTAGCAACTTCCGCAAGCAAGACGACCGCAGCGGCTGGGATCCGCAACCGTGTTCCGCGCGTTGAGCTGAAAAGAGCTTCGACCGCGGCGCGCTTGGCGGCGCTTCGAGGCGGCGCGAGCCTTCAGCGGATGGCGAATCCGGCGCGCGGGTCGAACTCTTTGCCGTCGCCGCGCGTGGCTTTGATCCACGCCGCGGCGGGCCGGCCGTCGCGCATCGGATTGCCCGTGATCGTGATCGCAGTGCCCTCCGCAAAATCGCTCCTGCGGATGCCGGCGCGGGTAAGCGTGCTGGGGCCTTCGGCCTCGAATCCCCACGTGGTGATGGTGCCGTCGTCGTTCTTCACGTCGACGAGCAGCCAGGAGTGCGGGTTCGTGTACTGGAATTCTTTGACGGTGCCCGTGACGGTGATCTCTTTGGTATCGTCGAACATGACCGCGGAGTGATGCGCGAACACGGGTGTCGTCAGCGCCACCGCGCCGCCGAGCAGGCAACCCAAGACCTTCCTCATGCCCATCTCCTTTAGAGCGGTTTAGTGTAACAGGGCCGCGCGGGCCGGCACGTGCTCCATGGCTAGCGGGCCGCCGCGCGGCTTTTTCGGTCGAGAATGTCGCGCAGTAGCGGCACTTCGGCGAGCGCCGGCGCGTCCGCACGGATCGTTTGGATGTAAGCGTAGATGTCGGCAAGCTGCTGCGCCGAGGCGTCTGGGTAGGCCGGCATGTTCGGGAGCGGCGAGCTCTGCACGAACGTGATGAACCCTTCTTGCGTGTAGTTGAGCGGCACGAGGCGGCGCTCGCCGCTCTGCGCGTCGAAGCCGTGGCACGCGTAGCAATTGAAGGTGTCGGCGAACAACGGCTCACCGCGCGCCGCGTCGCCGACCACGGCGCCGCCCGCTTGCTGAGCTGCGAGAGATGCGGCAACCAAAGCGGTGCTCGTCGCCACGGCACAGGCGAGCAAGCGGTGAAGCTTTCGTGGCGTCATGCGTAGCCTCTCAGCGCGGCTGCGAGATCACGTCGAGCAGCGCCGGCTCGCCGGCGCGCACGCGCGCCAGCGCGCGCTCGAGCGCAGGTGCGAGCGCGGCGGGATCGGCGATGGGGCCTTCGGCGTACACGCCGTATCCTTGCGCGATCTTGGCGTAGTCGGGCGCGGGGTCGCGGATCACGTTGCCGATATCGACGTTGGCGTTGCCACGGCCGCGGCGTGCCGCCACGCGCTGCACGAGCATGACCTCCGCGTGATAGGCCCGATTGTTATGCACGATCAGCAGCAGAGGTATCTTGTGGTGCGCCGCGGTCCACAGCGCGCCTGCGCCCACGAAGTTGAAATCGCCGTCGCCCACGATGCCGACCGACAGCCGGCCGTGCTCGCGATGGGCGAGCGCGCCGCCCACCGAGGCCGGCGTGTCGTAGCCGATGCCGAAGCCGCCGCAATCGCCGTTGTAGCGATGGAACTTGTCGTGGTTCAGCAGCCGCCGTTGCCACTGCCCCGTGAACTGGTGTCCCGAGACGATGGCCCAGTCGTCGTTCTGAATTTGCCGGCCGAGCTCGGCGACCATGCGCGGCACGCTAATCGGGCTGCCGTTCCAGCCGTAGCGAGCGTCGTCGATCTCGCGCTCGCGAACGGCTTTGTGCGCGCTGCCGACCTGTGCGCCGCGCGCGGCGCGCAGCCGCGCGGCATTGCCTGCGCTCTGGCGGCGGACTTCGTCGATCAGCGCCGGCAGCGTGGCCTCGCCGTCGGCGGCGATCGCCACATCGACTGCGGAGTAG
>CAMPKU010000064.1 GCA_946887385.1 uncultured Gammaproteobacteria bacterium | reverse complement strand
CTCGGCGGCTGCGGCGGCGGCCGCAGCTTCCTGGGCAGCCGCGTCGGCGGCGGCTCGTGCCGAATCCTGCGTCGCGGCCGGCGACGGCGCGCTCGCGGCCTCGCTCTCGGCCGGGATGAGGCGCAGCTGCCCGCCCGGAGCGCGGTTCTGCCACTCGTCGGTCTGGCGCTGAACCTCGGCGTTGGCGACGGTCGCGGCCAGCGTGGCGAAGTCGGCAGATTCGGGCAGACGCAGCGTGGCGCCGGCGCGCAACACGTTGATGTTGCCGCCGAACGCGTCGGGGTTCGCCTCGTAGATGCCGATCATCATCTGATTGATCGAGACGCCGGCCGGGCGCAGCCGGTCGGCAATGGCCCACAGCGTCTCCGCGCGTTGCACGGGACCATAGGTGCCGCCGGCAGCGGCCGGCGCCTGTGACGGCGCGGACGGAGCCGCGCGCGAGATGTTCGGTGCCGGGTCGCGGGTGGCCGGCGCCGGTGCCGGTGCCGGGCTCTGCGAAGCGGGCGGAGCCGCGGGGCGGCTGATCGGCGCGGCGGGCGCGCTGCTGCTCGGCGTGCGCGTTTCTGCCGGCCGCACCGCGGGCGGAGCCGCGGGCGCCGCGACGAAAATCGGCGGGTCGAGCAGAACCGTGTATTCCTTGACGTTACGGCCGCGCGGCCACGACGCCTCGACGAGCAACGTAACGAACGGCTCCGCGATCGACTCGCGCGAGGAAATCTGGATGGTGTTGCGGCCGTCACGGGCCGTGACGATGCGGAACTCGAGATTGCTGAGAAACTGCGGGCGATCGATCCCGCGGCGCTCGAACATGTCGGCACCGGCCAGCTCGATTCGCAGACCCTGTAGCTCGTCGGCCGTCGCGGACAACGCGATCTCGGCTCGGAACGGCTGATTGAGGGCGGACTGAAGCTCGATCTCGCCGAGCCCAAGCGCCCATGCCCCGGCGGGAGCGGCCATTAGCGGCGCAATGCCCCAACGTGCCCGTGCTCTCATGCAATCTCCCTAACTACTCGGCCGTCCATTGGCGGCGTCGCTGCTTCCGCGCCGCCTTCGATAACGGACCGAACGATACCTTACGTAAAATGGATTTTCCAAAGTCAGCGCCCTGCCACCCGCTGCGATTCCGCGGGCGAAATCGCAGTGCGACGCAAGGGACATCCGCCGCGGTATTTAACAATTTGCGGGCCCGGCGGACTGTGATTCTCGTTCGACTTTCGTGATGGCACGTGCCTCGAGCGCGGACGGGCACCTCACTTACCATAATACTCGCCCGGCCGCGGCCGTGGCGAGTTTTACGGCGGACGGGTCAGGACGTCTGCCGCGCCGCGAGGGTGGGAACGCTCGACCGCACGTCGGCGTTCTGCGCACGATGCCGTAGATAATGATCCATGAGCGTGAGCGCCAGCATGGCTTCGGCGATCGGCGTGGCGCGCAACCCGACGCACGGGTCGTGCCGCCCCGTCGTCACGATCTCCGTGGCGCGTCCCTCCTTGTCCACGGTCGCGCCCGGCACCTGGATGCTCGAGGTCGGCTTCAACGCGATGCTGACCAGGATGTCCTGGCCGCTCGAGATTCCGCCGAGCGTGCCGCCCGAAGAGTTCTTCTTGAACCCGTCCGGCGTGAGCTCGTCGCGATGCTCGCTGCCGCGCTGGCGCACACACTCGAAGCCGTCGCCGAATTCCACGCCCTTGACGGCGTTGATGCTCATGAGCCCTTTGGCGATCTCACCCTCGAGCTTGTCGAACACGGGCTCGCCCAATCCAACGGGCACGTGCGCCGCGATGATATTGATGCGCGCGCCGATCGAATCGCCGGCCCTGCGCAGCTCGTCCAAGAACACCTCGAGCTGCGGGATCTTGTCCGGATCGGCGCTGAAAAACGGATTGTCGTCGACGTGCTCGAGATCGAGCGCGCGCAGCTTGAACGGCCCGATCTCCGCGAGATAACCGCGAATCGACACGCCGAGCTGCTCGGCCAGATACTTGCGCGCGATCGCACCGGCGGCCACGCGCATCACCGTCTCGCGCGCCGAGGCGCGCCCGCCGCCGCGGTAATCGCGAATGCCGTACTTTTGTTGATACGTGTAGTCGGCGTGGCCGGGCCGAAAGCTGTCTTTGATCTTCGAGTAGTCGCCGCTCTTCTGATCCACGTTCTCGACGAGCAAGCCGATCGCCGTGCCCGTGGTGCGCCCTTCGAACACGCCGGACAGGATCTTCACCTGGTCGGGCTCCTGGCGCTGCGTGACGTGGCGCGAGCGGCCGGGGCGCCGCCGATCGAGATCTTTCTGGATGTCGGCTTCGGTGAGTGCAAGTCCCGGCGGGCAGCCGTCGACGACGCAGCCCATCGCAGGCCCGTGGCTCTCGCCGAAGGTGGTTACCGTGAACAATCGTCCGTATGTATCGCCCGCCATGTGCTCCTACCTGGCCGCTTGCACGCGTTGCGCCGCGCTGCAGGGTGCCATGATGCGCGCTTAGCGCCCGCGAAAGAACTCCTCGAGCTCGCCCGCAGTCGTCACGAGCACGCCGTCGCCGGCGCGCTCGAATTCGATCGCGATCAGCGGCAGACCCGGGTGCGCCGCCGCGAATGCTTCGGCACCGGCACCGAGCTCGAGGAACAACGCGCCGTCGTCCGTGAGCCGCTCCGCGGCGCCGCGCAGGATACGCTCGGCCGCCGCGAAGCCGTCCGCGCCGCTCGCAAGGCCGAGCGAAGGCTCGTGCCGGTACTCCGGCGGCAGCGCCGCAACGTCCGTCTCGGGCACGTACGGCGGATTCGCCACGATGGCGCGATAGCGCGCGGCCGCCGGCGGGAAAAGGTCGGCTTCGATGAGGTGCACGCGGCGCTCGAGCCCATGCCGCTCGACGTTCACGGCCGCCACGGCCAACGCCGCCGGCGACACGTCCGTGGCGTCGACGTCCACGCCCTCGCAGTAGTGCGCCACCGCGATCGCGATGCAGCCGCTGCCCGTGCAGGCGTCGAGCACACGATCGCCGGGCGCCACGGCGCACCACGGCGCCAAGCCGCGCTCGATAACCTCCGCCAGCGGCGAGCGCGGCACGAGCACGCGCTCGTCCACGTAGAACCGCAAAGCCGCGAACCACGCCTCGTTGATCAGGTACGCGAGCGGCTTGCGCTCCCGCACGCGGCGCAGCGCGATCGCAACGGCGCGCGGCGCGAGGTCTGCCGCCGGCGGCAGGCCGAAGTCGACGTCGCGCCACTCCTGAAGGTGGCGCAACAGCCAGTAAGCCTCGTCGCCGGCGTTGTCGGTGCCGTGCCCGTAGGCCAGCTCGTGCGCGCTGAAAAACGCCGCGAGCGCGCGGGTCCAATCGTCGCCATCGCGCGCCGCGCGCAGCCGCCTCTCGAGCTCGTCCGGTGTCATGCGGCGCGCATCATAACCGCCGGCGGCGGCTCCTGCAGTGCGCAACCGCCGGCGCCGCTGCGGCGTATGCGATAATCGCCGCGTGCTGTCAGGAATGTTGCGAATCCTCATCGTGGCGCTCGTCGTGCTCGTGGCGGCGATGTTCTTGCTGCCGCGCGGTCAGCGCGGCCCGGCGCCGGACACGGCCACCGAGCTGCCCGAGCCGCGCGCGCTCGCCGACGTGCAGCTCGTCGACACGCTGGGCCGCGAAACGCAGCTCAGCGATTTCGAAGGCAACTTCACGCTGCTCTTTTTCGGCTTCACTCATTGCCCCGACGTGTGTCCGTTGACCTTGAGCATGCTTGCGCAAGTTCGCGCGGAGGTGGCGAGCCGCGCGCCGCGATTCACGCCGCGCGTCCTGTTCGTGAGCGTGGATCCGAACCGCGACACGCCGGAGCGCATCGCGGCGTACTTGAACAACTTCGATCCCGAGTTCGCCGGCGTCACGGGCAGCGACGAAGCGCTCGCGCCGCTGCTCGCGGCTCTCGGCGTGGCCGTCGAGAAGCACGAGCACGGCGGCGCCGATTACAACGTAGTGCACAGCTCGGCCGTCTACGTGCTCGATGCGAATGCCGACTGGGTCGCCGTCTCCACGGCACCGCACGACCCGCAGGTGCTCGCGGCCGACTTCTTGCGCATCCGGCAGCGCCACGGCGGCTCGGCAACGCCCGGCGCATGACGCGTTCGCCGTGGGTGCGGCTCACGCAGCACCTGATCCCGAAGAACCTTTCGTCGGCCATCGTGTATCGCGCCACGCGCTCGCGGCTGCCGTGGCTCAAGCGGCCGCTCACGCGCTGGTTCGCGAAGGCCTACGGCGTGGACATGAGCGAAGCGGCGAACGCAGATCTCGATAGCTACGCCACGTTCAACGAATTCTTCACGCGCGAGCTCAAAGCCGGCGCGCGGCCGCTGGCCGCCGCGCCGGCGCTGGTGAGCCCGGCCGACGGCCTCCTCACCGAGCACGGCGTGGTCGACCGCGGCCGCGTGTACCAGGCCAAAGGCAGCGAGTACACGCTCGTCGAGCTGCTCGCGGAAACCGGCCCCCAGGTCGAAGCGCTCGCCGGCGGGCGCTACTTCACGATCTATCTGGCGCCGCACAACTACCACCGCGTCCACGCGCCGCTCGCGGCGCGCCTCACGCGCACGCGCTACATTCCCGGCTCGCGCTTCAGCGTGAGCCGCGCCACGGCCGCGGCGATTCCGCGGCTCTTCTGCCGCAACGAGCGCGTCGTGTGCTGGTTCGACACGGAGCACGGCAGCATGGTGGTGGTGCTGGTCGGCGCGCTGAACGTATCGAGCATCAGCACGTTCGCGCACGGCGAGATCGTGAGCGGCGCGCCGCGCGAGCTCGTCGAGCAGCCGCCGCGCGCCGTGGGTCGCGGCGAAGAGATCGGCCGCTTCAACATGGGCTCCACGGTCGTGGTGCTGCTCGGCTCGGCCGCCTTCGGTTTCGCGCCGGGCTTGAAGGACGGGGACGCCGTGCGCATGGGCGAGGCGCTCGGGGCGTTCACGGGAGCCTGACGGCGTGACGTACGAGCTTGGCGCATCGCTTCACACGCTGCGCCGGCGCGCCGCGATGCAAACCGCGATCCGCTCGTTCTTCGCGGCTCGCGGCGTGCTCGAGGTGGAGACGCCCATGCTCTCCTCCTCCGGCGCCACGGACCCCGCCATCGAAAGCGTGATCGCCGGCGCGCGCAGCTTAGGAGAAGCGCGCCTCTATCTGCATACGTCGCCGGAATTCGCGATGAAGCGGCTGCTGTCTGCCGGCAGCGGCGACATCTATCAGCTCTGCCGCGTGTTCCGCGACGACGAGCTCGGCCGTTGGCATCAACCGGAGTTCACGCTGCTCGAGTGGTACCGCGTGGGCTTCGACGAGCAACGGCTCATGACGGAGGTGGCCGAGCTCATCGAGACCGCGCTCGCCGCGGCCGCGCAAGGCGGCGCGGTGGCGGCCAGGCGCATCGTGCGGCTGCGTTACGCCGAGGCGCTGCAGGGCGCGCTCGGCGTGGGTCCGGACGCGCCGGCCGGCGAGCTCGCAGGGCGGCTCGAGCGCCGCGGCATCGAGGTGCCGCGCGGCCTCACGCACGACGCCGTGCTGGATCTGTGCATGGGCACGGCGGTGCTCGCGAGCTTCGACCCGGCGGCCCTCACGTTCGTCTACGACTACCCGGCGAGCCAAGCTGCGCTCGCGCGCTTGAAGCCCACCGAGCCGCCCGTCGCAGCGCGCTTCGAGGCGTTCAGCGGCGGGATCGAGCTCGCGAACGGCTTCCAGGAGCTGACCGACGCCGTCGAGCAGCGGCGCCGCTTCGAGCGCGAGCTCGAAATTCGCCGCGCAAACGGTCAAGACAGGCCGCCGCTCGACGAGGCGCTGCTGCGAGCGCTCGCGTCGCTACCGGACTGTGCGGGGGTGGCGCTTGGGTTTGATCGGCTGGTGGCGTTGGCTATTGGGGAAGATAGCTTGGCGGGGGTGATGAGCTTTACGCATCGACAAGAGGGGACGGATTTATAAATCCGTCCCCGGAAGCGCGGCAGCGCCGGCGCTACTGCTTGACGCGCGAGATGTAGTTGCCGGTGCGCGTGTCGACGCGGATCACTTCGCCTTCGTTGATGAACAGCGGCACGCGGACCACGGCGCCGGTTTCGAGCTTGGCGGGCTTTTGGCCGCCCGTGGCCGTGTCGCCGCGAATACCGGGGTCCGTCTCGACGATCTTGAGCTCGACGTGATTGGGCGGCGCCACGTAGAGGGGCACGCCGTTCCAGAGCGTCACGATGCAGGTTTCTTGTTCCTTCATCCAATTCTTCGCGTCGGCAACGGCGGCTTCGCCGGCCGCCACCTGCTCGAACGTGTCGGGCACCATGAAGTGCCAGAACTGGCCGTCGCTGTAGAGAAACTGCATATCCTGGTCGACGACGTCGGCGCCTTCGGCCGTATCGCCGGACTTGAAGGTCTTCTCCACGACGCGGCCCGTCTTCAAGTTGCGCACTTTGACGCGATTGAACGCCTGGCCCTTGCCCGGCTTGACGTACTCGTTCTCGAGGATGGCGTAGGGATCGCCGTCGAGCAGGATTTTGAGCCCGCTCTTGAATTCGTTCGTGCTGTAAAATGCCATGAGAAACTTAGGTTTCGAGAAAAACCGAGCGCGGGATCATACTCTCTAGCTCTTCGGAACACGAACGCCGCCGCGCGCGGCCATCCTTCAACCCATGATCACGAACGACGCCGTTCGCCCGCAGCGCGCCGAGCCGGTCGCGCCAAAGACACCGCCCGCGCCGCTGCCGGTGCCGTCGTGGCAGGCCGAGCTGCGCGCCGCGGTACGCGATCCTGAGGAGCTTACGCGCTTGCTCGAGCTGCCGCCGGGTGCGCTCGGGCCCGCGGCGAGCACTTCGTTTCCGCTGCTCGTTCCGCGCGGCTTCGTGGCGCGCATGCGCAAACGCGATCCGCACGACCCGCTGCTCAAGCAAGTGTGGCCTGCCGCGGCCGAGCTCAACGTCGCCGCCGGCTTCACGGCCGATCCCGTGCGCGAGCAGGGGCTCGCGGCCCACGGCGTCATCCGCAAATACCCGGGCCGCGTGCTGCTGATCGCGAGCGGCGCGTGCCCCCTGCACTGCCGCTACTGTTTTCGCCGCGAGTTTCCGTACCCGGTACAGCTCGCGGCGCGAGCCGACTGGTCGGCCGCGCTCGCCGAGCTGCGCAGCGCCTCTGACATCCGCGAGGCCATCTTGAGCGGCGGCGATCCGCTTTCGCTCTCCAACCGCCGCCTCGGCGAGCTCATCGGCCGGCTCGCCGATGCGGGCGTGACGACGGTGCGCTTTCACACGCGCTTTCCGGTCGCGCTGCCCGAGCGCGTCGACGAGGGCCTGGTGCGCGTGCTGCGCGGCACACGGCTGCGGGTGGTGGTGGTGCTGCACGCCAATCACGCGAACGAGCTCGATGGCAGCGTCGAACGCGCGCTCGACGCGCTGAAGCCCGCCGTCACGGCGCTGCTGAACCAGTCCGTGCTGCTGCGCGGCGTGAACGACGATGCCGGCGTGCTCGCCGCCTTGAGCGAGCGGTTATTCGCGTGCGGCGTACTGCCGTACTACCTGCACCTGCTCGACCGCGTGGCCGGCGCCGCGCACTTCGACGTCGACGAGCGCGCGGGTGTGCAGCTCGTGGCCGCCTTGCGGGCACGGCTGCCGGGCTATCTCGTGCCGCGCCTCGTCCGCGAGACGCCCGGAGAGTTAAGTAAAACCCTCATCGCCTAGCGGTTTCTGCGGAGCCCTGCAGCGATTGTGACCCGCGTCGCTCTGGGCGCGCACGACGCTGCTTACACTGCCACCCTCGCCCTCGAATAACTACGGCATGCCCTTAAGCCCGGTTCCGCTCATCGTGCTCAGCGGTCGCGAAGACGACGTCGAGCTCGTCAACCGTTCGCTGCGCGATGGCGGCCATCCGGTGCGGTGTCATTGGGTGGCGAAAGTCGACGCGCTCGCGGGCGCGATCGACGACCACGCCCCCGAGCTCCTGTGCTTCTTCCCCGACAGCCTGCCGGCCCCGATCCGCGAGATCGCGAAGATCAAGCAGAAGGCGGCGGGCACCGTGCCGCTCGTGGTCGTGAGCCAGGTGGCGCAGGAGACCGATATCGCCGAGGCGCTGCTCGCAGGCGCGCAGGACCTGGTGTCGCACGGCCAAACCGACCGCCTGCGCAGCGTCGCCGAGCGCGAGCTGCGCGCGTTCAGGCTCGAGCGCGCCTTGAACGAGACGCTGTTCTCCGCCAACCAATACAAGAAACAGCTCAAGGCGTTCATGGCGGGCTCCGTCGACGCGATCGCCCACGTGCAGGAGGGCATCCTCGTCGACGCGAACCAAGCCTGGGCGGATCTGCTCGGTCACGAGAGCGCGGAGTCGCTGCTCGGCTGCCCTCTGATGGACTTGTTCGACGCGGGCAGCAAAGCCGCGCTCAAGGGCGCGCTCGCGGCGTGCGGCAAGGGCCAGTGGGCCGGCGAGTCGATCAAGGCGGTGGCCACCACGAGCGCCGGCGAGAAGCTGCCCGTCGATTTGCAGCTCGAGGCCACTTCCGTCGATGGCGACCCTGCCGTCAAGTTGAGCGTGCCGCGTCGGCCGGCCGAGACGCGCGAGCCCGAAGATCTCGTCGAGCACGTGGTGCACATGGATCCTGCGACGGGTTTTTATCATCGCCGCCGGTTCCTGGAGATTCTCACCGACCGCCTCGACGCCGGCGGGGGCCACGGCGTGCGCGCGCTCGCCTACATCCGGCCCGACAAATTCCGCGAGATCGAGGAGCAGATCGGGTCGATTGCCAGCGAGGACGTGCTCGTGCAAATCGCCGAGCAGCTTCGCCAGCTCACGCAGCCGCACGACCTGTACGGGCGCTTCGGCGGGCAAATCTTCACGCTGTTTCTCGAGCGCGGCACGCTGCGCGACGTGGAAGCGTGGGCGCACAACGCCGTGGCGCGTATCGCCGAGCGAATCTACGAGAGCGCGCACAACACCCTGTCGATGACGTGCACGATCGGGCTCGCCGAAGTGGGGCCGGCCACGGAGCGGCTCGACGCGTTGATCGCCGAGGCGCGGCGTTCGAACCAGATTGGCCGCGACGAAGGCGGCAATCGAGTCGTGCTTCAGCAAACCTCCGACGAAAGCACGCGCGTGCAGCGCTTCGACGAGATCTGGGTACAGCAGATCAAGACCGCGCTCATGGAGAATCGCTTCAGGCTCGCACACCTGCCGATCGCGAGCCTGGGCGGCGAGCAGCAGGTGATGTACGACACGGTGCTGCGGATGATCGACTTGCAAGGCGACGAGGTCGCCGCGGCCGAGTTCATGCCGGCTGCGTTTCGCAACCGCTTGATGCGCGCCATCGATCGCTGGGTCATCGGCGCGAGCCTGGGGTTCTGCGCGAAGACGCCGCTCGATTGCGTGTTCATCAAGCTGTCGGCCGAATCGGTGATCGACAAGACCTTGGTCGACTGGCTCACGAAGGCCGTCCGCAGCTCCAAGGTCGAAGCCGGCCGCCTGTGCTTCCAGGTGAGCGAGGAAAACGCCACGCAGTACTTGACGCAAACGCAGGCGCTCGCGGAGAAGCTGCGCTCGATGGGCCACCGGTTCGCCATCGAGAACTTCGGCGTCGGCCGCGACTCCGGCCGCATCCTCGCGCAAACGCCCATGGATTTCTTGAAGATCGACGGCTCGTTGATGCAGGGCATCGCCACCGACGCCGCACTGCAAGAGAAGGTGCGCGTGTACGTGCACGCGGCGGCGAATCGCGACATCCAGACGATCGCCGAGCGCGTCGAGGACGCCAATACGATGGCCGTGCTATTCCAGCTCGGCGTGGCCTACATGGAAGGCCACTACGTCCACGAGCCCGAGGTCGTGCTTTCGGACGTGCCCGCCTCTACTCGGCGCTGAGCCGATCCACCGTGCGCCAGCCGCGCGGCAGCGCCATGCCGCGGCGGCCGCGCGCGCCGGCGTAGTGCTCGAGGTCGCCCGGCTTGATCACCATGTGGCGCGTGCCCGAGTCGATCCGCAACGCCTGCTCGCGCGCCAGCACGCAAACGCCCGCGAGCGCCACGCCGTCCTTGCTCGGCACCGCGAGAATCTTGTTGCCCTTGCCTTTGCCGAGCTCGGGCAGCTCCTTGAGCGGGAACACCAGCAGCCGGCCGTCGGTGGATGCGGCGGCGAGCCGCGCGCCCGCCTCGCCCACGGGGTACGCCGGCACCACGGTGGCGCCCTCGGGCACGCGCAACGCCGTCTTGCCGGCCTTCTTGTTGGAATACAGCTCCGTCAGCTTCACGACGAAGCCGTAGCCGGCCGAGGACGCGAGCACCCATCGGTCGTCGGGTTGGCCGATGAGCACCGCGCGGAAGCTGGCGCCGTCGGGCGGGTTGAAATGGCCCGCCAGCGGCTCCCCCTGGCCGCGCGCCGAAGGCAGCGAGTGCGCGCCGACGCTATAGGCGCGCCCCGTGCTGTCGATGAACACGGCCAACTGGTTGCTCTTGCCGCGCGCGGCCGCGAGAAACTGATCGCCCGACTTGTACGACAGCGCGGTGACGTCGATGTCGTGACCCTTCGCGGCGCGCGCCCAGCCGCGCTCCGACAGCACCACGGTGACGGGCTCGCTCGTGACGAGCTCGGACTCGTCGATGGCCTGCGCGGCTTCGCGCTCGACGATCATCGTGCGGCGCTTGTCGCCGTGCTTGGCCGCGAGCTCGGTGAGCTCTTCCTTGATGAGCTTCGTGAGCTTAGCCTTCGACTTCAGCGTTCCCTCGAGGTCGGCGCGCTCCGCGGAAAGCTCCTTTTGCTCGCCGCGAATCTGCATCTCCTCGAGCTTGGCGAGATGGCGCAGCTTGAGCTCGAGAATCGCCTCCGCTTGCGCGTCGGAGAGCTTGAAGCGCTTCATGAGGACGGGCTTCGGCTCCTCCTCGCGGCGAATGATCTTGATGACCTCGTCGATGTTCAAATACGCCACGAGCAAGCCGTCGAGAATGTGCAGCCGCTGCGCCACGCGCTCCAGGCGGTGCTCGAGCCGGCGCTTGACGGTGGCCGTGCGGAACGTGAGCCACTCCTCGAGCAGCGCCTTCAAGCCGTAGATCGCGGGACGGCCGTCGAGGCCGATCACGTTGACGTTGACGCGAACCGTGCGCTCGAGCTCCGTGGTCGCGAACAGATGGTTCATGAGCGCGTCGAGATCCACCTTCGACTTCGGCGAGAGCACGAGCCGCGTCGGGCTTTCGTGGTCGGACTCGTCGCGCAAGTCCTCCATCATCGGCAGCTTCTTCGCCGTCATCTGCGCGGCGATCTGCTCGAGCACTTTCGCGCCCGAGGTCTGGAACGGCAGCTCGGTGATCACGATCTCGCCGTCCTCGATCTCGTAGCGCGCCCGCAGGCGCAGCGAGCCCATGCCCGTCTTGTAGATCTGCACCACGTCCGCGCGGCTCGAGACGAGCTCGCCGCCCGTCGGGAAGTCGGGGCCTTTGACGTGCTTCATGAGCTCGCCGAGCGTGGCGTCGGGGTCGTCGAGCAGGCGGATCAATGCCGCCGCCACTTCCTTCAAATTGTGCGGCGGCACGTCCGTGGACATGCCGACGGCGATGCCGCTAGTACCGTTCAAAAGCAGATTCGGCAGCTGCGCCGGCAACAGCTTGGGCTCGGACAGGGTGCCGTCGAAATTCGGCTGCCAGTCCACGGTGCCTTGCTCGAGCTCGCTGAGCAGCACGTGGGCGTAGCGCGTGAGCCGCGCCTCGGTGTAGCGCATGGCGGCGAACGACTTCGGATCGTCTTGGGAGCCCCAGTTGCCGTGGCCTTCGACGAGCGGATAGCGATAGCTGAAAGGCTGCGCCATGTGGACCATGGCTTCGTAGCACGCGCTGTCGCCGTGCGGATGGAATTTGCCGATGACGTCGCCGACGGTGCGCGCGGCTTTCTTGGGCTTGGAGGTGGCCGAGAGGCCCAGGTCGCTCATGGCGTAGACGATGCGGCGCTGCACGGGTTTGAGGCCGTCGCCGAGGTGGGGGAGCGCGCGGTCGAGAATCACGTACATCGAGTAGTCGAGGTAGGCTTTCTCGGTGAACGTGGCTAGGGGCACTCGTTCGATGCCGTCGAAATTGAGTTCCTGGTCTCTCATCGTGCGTCTGTCTCCAGCGGGGACTGCGCTAAGAGCGCGATCCAAGTTTGTCGCGGGGAGTGGCTGGCGATCACGAGAGGGGCCTTTCGGCACCGCCGTGAATACGTCCCTGTAGGCTGCGTCGGCGACGTCCTGTCGCCGACGCTGCCGAAAGGCCCCTCTCGTGCTCGCCAGCCACTCCTTTTAGGTGATCGGCGTGCTGAGCTTTTCGCTCGCGCTTGCGGCAGGGAGCCGCGCAACGATCATCCATCGGCGTGGTTAGACATCGGCGAGGTTGCCTTTGGCTTGGAGCCAGTCGCGGCGGTCGGAGGAGCGTTTTTTGGCGAGGAGCATGTCCATGAGGTCGAAGGCGTTGCCTTTGGTCGCGGCGTCGACGATGAGCTGGACGAGGCGGCGGGTGTCGGGGGCCATCGTGGTCTCGCGAAGCTGTGACGGGTTCATCTCGCCTAAGCCCTTGAAGCGGGTGACGGTGATCTTGCCGTTCTTCTTTTCGGCTTCGAGGCGGTCCATGAGCAGCTCGCGCTCCGCGTCGTCGAGCGCGTAGTGCACTTCCTTGCCCACGTCGATGCGGTACAGCGGCGGCATGGCGACGAACACGTGGCCGGCCTCGACGAGCGGCCCGAAGTGCTTCAAGAACAGCGCGCAGAGCAGCGTGGCGATGTGCTGGCCGTCGGAATCGGCGTCGGCGAGGATGCAAACCTTGTGGTAGCGCAGCCCGTCGAGCTTGTCGGAGCCGGGATCGACGCCGAGCGCGATGCTGATGTTGTGCACCTCTTGGCTAGCCAGCAGCTCGCCGGGATCCACCTCCCAGGTGTTCAGAATCTTGCCGCGCAGCGGCATCACGGCCTGGAACTCGCGCTCGCGCGCCTGCTTCGCCGAGCCGCCGGCCGAATCGCCCTCGACGAGGAATAGCTCGGCGAGCGCGGGCTCTTGGCTCGTGCAGTCGGCGAGCTTGCCGGGCAACGCCGGGCCCGCGACGATGCGTTTGCGCACCACGGTCTTCGCGGCCTTCAAGCGGTGCTGGGCGTTCTCGATCGCGAACTGCGCGATCGCGTCGCCGGTCTCGGGATGCTGATTCAGCCACAGCGCGAAATGGTCCTTGATGAGGCCGCCGACGAGCGTGGCGCACTCGCGCGAGGACAGGCGTTCCTTGGTCTGGCCCGAAAACTGCGGCTCCTCGATCTTCACGGACAGCACGAAGTTCACGCCTTCCCAGACGTCCTCGGGCGCGAGCTTGATGCCGCGCGGCAGCAGACTGCGGAACTCGCAAAACTCGCGCAGCGCGTCGGTGAGCCCGGTGCGCATGCCGTTCACGTGCGTGCCGCCTTGCGGCGTGGGAATCAAATTCACGTAGCTTTCGAGCACGGCCTCGCCGCCGTCGCGGCGCCAGACGACGGCCCACTCGACGGCTTCACGCTTGCCTTCGAGCTTGCCGGCAAACGGCTGCTCGGGCACGAAGTCGCCGCCGCCCACCGATTCGCGCAGGTACTGCTCGAGCCCGCCGGTGTACACCCAGCGCTCGGACTCCTGCGGCTTCTCCACCTCGAGCGTGACGGTGAGGCCCGGGCACAGCACGGCCTTCGCGCGCAGCACGTGCTTCAAGCGCGGCAGCGAGATGTGCGGCGAGTCGAAGTATTTCGGATTGGGCCAAAACCGCAGCGTGGTGCCGGTATTGTTCTTGGCCACCTTGCCGACGACGTCGAGCTTCCCGCGGCGTTCGCCGTCCGCGAAGCTCATGTTGTATTCCTTACCGTCGCGGCGCACCCACACTTCCAGGTTCTTCGACAGCGCGTTCACCACGGACACGCCGACGCCGTGCAGGCCGCCCGAGAACTGATAGTTCTTGTTCGAGAATTTGCCGCCGGCGTGCAGGCGCGTGAGGATGAGCTCGACGCCCGGCAGCTTTTCCTGCGGATGAATATCCACGGGCATGCCGCGGCCGTCGTCGGCCACTTGCAGCGAGCCGTCGGCAAAAAGCACCACGTCGATGTTCTTCGCGTGGCCCGCGACGGCCTCGTCGACGCTGTTGTCGATGACCTCGTGAGCCAGATGGTTCGGCCGCGTCGTGTCCGTATACATGCCGGGACGGCGGCGCACGGGCTCGAGCCCGCTCAAGACCTCGATGTCGGCAGCGCGGTAATTACTACTCATTGACTCGGCCTAGCACTTGGGCGAAGCGCCCGAGCTCCCACGTAGGCCGGCGCGATTGTAGCGCGTTCGCGTAGGCGCGCTACAAGCTGTCTTTTCGTGGCGACGGCGGCGGCGGCAGGCTCAATCGAGATCGGCCGCCAGCGACTTGCGAAGCTCCGCGGGGCCGTCGAGCTCGTGGCTGTAGTGCTCGTGATCCACGCCGAGCTTCAGCGGCGCGCCGCGCTTCAGCGCTTCCCGCATTCCCGCGTCGAGCTCGAAGCGCAGAAAGTGCACGGCGGAGGTTTTCGTGTCGTCGCTGCGCTCGAGATCCTCGTCGGCGTACGCGAACACGCGGCCGAGCGCGCCGACTTCCACGTACACGCAATCTTCGATGCCTTTGAGGCGCTCGAGCGCGGCCCGCCGCTCCTCGACGTCGGGGTACTCGAGCATCATCGTGGCTTTCAAGTTCGTGCCGTCGGGGATCAACGGGTTATACGCCGCGAGCTCCTCCTCGATCGCCTCGGACTCGAAGATGCGCTCGGCGCGCAGCATCTCCTGCACCTGATAGCGCATCGTGAGCCGATCCTCGAAGTACAGCGTGAGATGGGCGCCGAGCGGCGCCTGGCGATGGCGCTTGTGCTCGAGCACCTCGGCGCGCATGCGCGGCCGCTCCTTGTGGTAGCGCTCGAGCGGGAGCAGATCGTCCGTGGTCAGCTTCTGCATGGCTCGCTCCCGTTTAGATTCCGTAGGCTTTGCGCAGCAGTTGGATCGGGTGCGTGGGCTTCGCACCGGACTGCGCCACGGCCGCGATCTGCTCGGCGGCCATCGGGCAATCGCTCGTGAAGTGCTGCGCCTCGGCGTTGTCCACCTGGCGCGCCACGGGCCTCGCGATCTTCCGCGACACGGCGGCGTACTCCTTCTTCACGGCGTAGGTGCCGTCGTGCCCCGAGCAGCGCTCGATGGCCTGCACGGCCGTGCCAGGCACGAGCTGCAAGACTTCGCGCGTCTTGAGCCCCACGTTCTGTACGCGCAGGTGACACGGGACTTGGTAGCTGATCTTGCCCAGGCTCGTTGCAAAGCTCGTGCGGAGCTTGCCGTCGCGATGCCGCAGCATCAAATACTCGAACGGGTCGTAGAACGCTTCCGCTACGCGGCGCACGCGCTCGTCGTCGGGAAAGAGCAGCGGCAGCTCTTGCTTGAACATCAAAACGCAGGACGGCACCACGGCCGTCAAGTCCCACCCCTCGCGCGCATACCGATCGAGCTCGTCGATATTGGCCTCTTTGAGCCGCTCGATCGACTTCAAGTCGCCGAGCTCGAGCTTCGGCATGCCGCAGCAGCGCTCGCGGCCGACTAACGCCACGCCGATGTCGTTGTGCTCGAGCACCGCCACCAAGTCTTCGACGAGACCCGGGTGGTTACGATTGCCGTAGCAGGTGGCGAACACCGCCACGCGGCCGTTCGTGCCGGCCGCGGGCTTCGGCTCCGCCTGGCGGCCGATGCGGCTCTTGAGCCGCGAGCGCGCGCTGCGCGAGTGATACTTCGGCACCGGCGCGTCGACGTCCACGCCGAGCGCCTTCTCGAGCAGCTTGCGGCCGAGCTTCGAGCCGTTCACGGCGTTCACGGTTTCGGCCACCACCGGAATGCCCGCGAGCGAGCCGACGGCGTCCGTGGAGCTCAGGACTTTGTCGCGAAACGACGCGTTGCCGTCCTCGAACGCCTTCACCTTCGCGCGCAGCATGAGGTGCGGAAAATCGACGTTCCACTCGTGCGGCGGCACGTACGGGCATTTCGACATGTAGCACATGTCGCATAGATAACAGTGCTCGACGACTTGCCAGTACGCCTGCTTCGGCACGTCGTGAACTTCGCCGCTCGTCGTCGCATCGACGGCGTCGAACAGCGTGGGGAACGCGTTGCACAGATTGAAGCAACGGCGGCAACCGTGGCAGATGTCGAAAATTCGCGTGAGCTCGCTGTCGAGCGCTTGGGGGTCGGTGAACTGCGGCGAGCGCCAATCGATCGGATGACGCGTGGGCGCCTCGAGGCTGCCTTCGCGGCGCGGAATCGGCGGGTCGCTCACTGCAGTTGCTCTTGAACGCGAGCCCTGCCCGGGCCGAGGCGGCCCGGGCGAGAGCGAGCGCTATGAAGGAAGGCCGCTACTTGCCCAGCGTATCGAGGGCTTTCTGGAACCGGTTGGCGTGCGAGCGCTCGGCTTTCGCGAGCGTCTCGAACCAGTCGGCGATCTCCTCGAAGCCCTCGCCGCGCGCGGCTTTCGCCATGCCCGGGTACATGTCGGTGTACTCGTGCGTTTCCCCGGCGATCGCGGCCTTCAGGTTCAAATCCGTTCCGCCGATCGGCAAGCCCGTGGCGGGATCGCCGACGGCCTCGAGATATTCGAGGTGGCCGTGCGCGTGCCCCGTCTCGCCTTCCGCCGTGGAGCGGAACACGGTGGCGACATCGTTATAGCCCTCGACGTCGGCCTTCGCAGCGAAATACAGGTAGCGGCGGTTGGCCTGCGACTCGCCGGCGAAAGCGTCCTTCAAATTCTGCTCGGTCTGGGTGCCCTTGAGTTTCATTGTGCTCTCCAAAAACCACATCACTTCGATTACCGGCTCAGACGCGCGGCAAGACGCCCTTAGACTTTGTCTAGGGACTCGGGGTCAATCTATTCCGGACCCCGAAATCTTGTCAACCCGCGGGTTTGACCCAGGGGGAGAGCCCCTTGTACCGTGGCCGCCTTCCTATTCGGCATCGGCGACATGGCTGCGACGGACGACGGCAAAGATCTAGGCGGGCTCGAAAAATCGCTCGAGGAGCTCGAGGCGCTCGTGACGCGGCTCGAGAGCGGCGATTTGCCGCTCGAGCAGGCACTCAAGGAGTTCGAGCACGGTGTGAAGCTCACGCGGCGTTGTCAGACCGCGTTGCAAGAGGCCGAGCAGAAAGTCGAGATCCTTCTGAAGCGAACGGCGGCCGCCGAACCGACTCCGTTTGAAGAGGGGACGGATTTATAAATCCGTCCGGTCGCGCCGGCTCAAGTTGCCGTGAGCGCGTTGCCCTGAAGACGCTCGATCAGCGAGCGCAAGAACACCTTGTTGAACCTGAGCTGACACGATGACGACGACTGCTCGAGCAGCGTGGAGCTCACCCGCACGAGCGTCACGGGCTCCGACGCCTTGATCGTCGCGGTGCGGCGCGCGCCGCGCACGTAGCTGGCCTCGCCGAAGCAGTCGCCCTCGGAGAGCACGCCGGTCTGGCGCCGGCCGGACTGCACGCTCACGGAGCCGCTCACGATGATGTAGAACCGATCGTCGAGCTCGCCCTCGCGAATGATCTCGTCTTCGGCCTGATACGTGCACCACTCGCTCGCGCGCAGCACTTCCCAGATCTCGGCGTGCGAGAAGTCGTGAAAGAAGCGCAGCTTGCGCAACAGATCGAACTGCTCCTGGCGGTCGAGGCGGTCGGACTGGCTGCGCAGCTTCTGATGCAGCTTGGTGAGCTCGCCGGCGAACTCGAGCGCGTGGGCGAAGCGCTTGTCGGGCTCCTTCAACAGCGCAGTCGTCACGACGTTCTCGATTTCCTCGGGAATTCCGGTGCGCAGCGTGTGGATCGGCGGCGGTGTCGCGTAGACGATCTGGTGCAGCAGCTTGCTCAAGCTGTTCGCACGAAACGGCCGATAGCCCGTGAGCAGCTCGTACATCACGGCGCCGAGGGAGTAGATATCGGAACGATGCGTGATGTCGGCCGACTGCACCTGCTCCGGCGACATGTAGCTCGGGCTGCCTGCGATGCCTTCGATGCGCGAGACGTCCGAGTCTTTGATCAGCGCAATGCCGAAGTCGATGATGCGCACGTCGTTGTCGAGCGTGAGCATGATGTTGCTGGGCTTGATGTCGCGATGGACAACGCCGCGGCCGTGCGCGTAGTGCAAGCCTTTCGCGCACTTGAAAAGGATCTCCACCACGTCGTCGATGCGCAGCAGATTGTCGGGCCGGCAGTACGCATTCAGCGTGCGCGCGCCGTGCACGTGCTCCGTGACCACGTAGTAGCTGCCGTTTTCCTCGCCCGCGTCGTAGATGGGCAAGATGTTGGGATGCTGCAAGCGCCCCATCATCTGCGCTTCGTTGAAGAACATCTTGCGAGTGACGCGCGCCTTCTGCTCGTCTTC
>CAMPKU010000063.1 GCA_946887385.1 uncultured Gammaproteobacteria bacterium | reverse complement strand
CGACACATGGCTGCCGACGACCGAAAGCTATTGGTTCGACTCGTTGGCGTGGCGAGGGAGGCTCGAAAATGCGCCCCGCCGCTAAGGCCCGGCTCGCCGCGGTCGCGCTTGCCGCAGCGCTTATCTGGCCGCTCGCGGCGCAAAACAGCGAGGCGCCGCGGGCGCCGCGCATCATCGACACGCCGGCTTCGCCGCCAACGGTGGTGCCCGCACAGCCCGCGAGCACGGGCGCCGAGGCGTCGCTCGTCGTGCAGCGCCGGCCACCCAATGCGGCGCGGCTGGCGCCGTTGCCCGAGCAGCGCAATGACGAGCCCGAGGAGATCATCGTGATCGGTCGGGGCTGGCGGCTGCCCGATCTCGGCAGCGAGTGGCGCGCACGTCAAGAGGAAGCCGAGAGCGGCGACCGGTTCATTGCAACGGCGTTGCCGCTCTACGATCCCGAGGAGCCGCCGCTACGAACCGACGCATTCACGACGCCGGAGCGGCGGCGGCACGGTTACATCGATCTCTTCCGGCTGCGTTTCGGCCGGCGCTCGCGCGACTGACCGCCGGCCTACTCGAGCTCGAGCGCGGAGAGCTCGTAGCGAAGCAGCGCCTCGCCCGGCGCCACCTCGAAGCGCCACGCGAGATCACCGTACTTGCGGCGCATCGGCCGCGAGCTCCGTTCGACGTCGACATCCGTGAAATAGCCCTCCACGCCGTGGCGGATCTCGAGCTCGATCGGCACGCTCTTGTTATTGACGATGCGATGCTCGGTGGTGACGACGACGCGGTCCTCGTTGCGGCGCGTCGCGCCGTAGTCCCACTCCGTGGTCACCTCGAGCAGCACGTTCAGCGCACGGCCGATCACGAGCTCGACGGGCAAACCCACGGGCCGGTCGCCGACCTCGGCTTCGCCGGCCAGCACTTCGCGGCCGCCGTACGCTTCGAGCACGCGCACTACACCGGCAGGCAGCGGCTCGCCGAGCCCATCGCGTTCGGTGTTCTCGAAGCGCAGCGTCAAGCTCGGAACCGCGACATCTGCATCGGGCGGCTCCGTCAGGCTCTCGAGACGAAAGCCGTAGAAGCGCTCTATGCGCACTTCGGGCTCGTCGAGGAACAGTGCTTGCTTCGTCTGGCGTGCGCCTAGGTCGGTGCGCCACGGCAGACGATAGAGCTGATAGTCGCCAAACTCCTCGCGCTCGATGCGTGAGCCTGTGACCGTGATCTCTTCGAGCGCATCTTGCGCGACCGCGAACCGCATGCGGGCAAAAAGCCGTTGCGGCATTGCCGACGCCTGCGGCGGCAGCGGCACGTCGCTCGCGAAGCAGTCGCGCAGCAGCGCGACTTCGCGGAGCGCCTGTTCCTCGACCAGTCTTGCTCGCGCGTCGACGTCGCTCTCCCCGTCGTCGGCATAAACCGGCTCGGCCGCGCTGCCGCCTTCGTCTGCGGGCAGGATATTGAGGCGGCCCGCGACGAGCTGCACCTCGGCCTGCTCGAACAGGGTGCCGGTTGTGTTCGTGAGCGTTGCCCAGCCCGCGAGCCGCATCGCATCGCTGCGCTCGTTCAGGTGCGCGACGTAGTCGGCGCTCCACGCGAAGCCGTGCGCCAAGTAACTGACCTTGATCGTGCGCGAGCCGGCTTCGCCGGCCGCGAGCCGCACGGACAAGCGGGGCTTGGCGAGCAGCTCGTCGGGCACCTGCATGAGCTCGAGCCGCTCGGGCAGCCCCGAGCAATAGAGCGCCTCGGTGCCGCTCGCGGTTTGCAGTAGCACGCCTTCGCCCACCGAAAGTATGGTGGCCGCGGTGCGCACGACGCGGCCCGTTGCGCGATCGGTGCGCGTGATCGTGACGGTTTCGCCGATCGAGTGCTCGAGCAGCGATTTCGGCGTCAGGCGGTTGAAATCGAAATTGCTCTCGGCGAGCGGCCGGCCCAAGTCCGCGACGACGGCGGATTGCGGCAGCAGCGTCTCGACGACGCCCTCGACGATGAGCGTGACGGCTGCGGCCGGCAAGTCGACGGTGCGCGTCTCCGTGATCAACGCGAGGTCGTCGCGGTAGATGGTCACGGCGACGGAGTCCGCCCGCGGCGAGTAAACCGTCACGTCGTCCTGCGCGAGAGCCGGCAGCGCTGCGCACGCGGCCGCCGCCAGCACGAACCAGGTTCGCAGCGCGTTCACCAGCTCTGGCGGATCGTGAACGTGAGCTCGGTTTCGCCGTTCGCCGGCACGGGCACGTCCCACGCGAAGCTGTCGGCGTCCGTGCGCCGGCCCGCGATCGATTCCTCTGTGACTTCGTTGAAACGCCAGAGGCTGTCCTGCCGTATCGTCACGGTGACCGGCTGCGAGCGGGCGTTACGCACCAGGTACGACATCGCGTAGTCGGTGGCGCGGCGCGAAGCGCGTGCGGTTTGGCGCAGGGTGGGCTGAATGGTGACATCGAACGCGTCGCCGATCTTGAGCGCCAGATCGGACCCCGCGCTCGTATGGCCGATGCGGTCCTCGCCCACGAACTGCGGCTGGTCGCGAGCGTCGCGCGCATAGACGCGCACGACGCCGCTCGGCAGCTGGTCGCCGAGCCCCGTTGCGCTCGAGTTCGAGAACCGTACGCGCACCTCGGCCGAAACCGGCTCGTCCTGCGAGAAGAAGTCGTAGAACGTTTGCTCGTAGCCGCGATCGGCGCGCACGCGCTCCGCCGACAGAAAGCTCACCTGCTTGGTTTGGTTGTTCGCGATCGTCGTGGCTTCCGCGAGCGGATACACGTAGTAGTCGGCGAGCTGCTGGCGCGCAGAAGCCTCGACGCCGGCGGAGCGCAGCACGTTCCGATTGTTGCGACGGACGTTGTACACCTGCCACCACTCCGCTTCGCTGCCGACGACGTTGATATCGCCCGCCACGAGCTGCGCGTTCGCGTTCGCGAACGTGGTGCCCGAGTTGTTCGTGAGCGTGATCCAGCCTTGCAGCGACACGTTGCCCTGCGCTTCGTCGAACACGGCCACGTAATCCGCGTTCCACGACAGGCCGCGCGTGAGATAGGCGAGCGTGACGTCGCCGTTCACGGCCTGCGTGGCATTGGCCAGGATCGACAACGTGGGATTGGCGCGCAGGTTCGGCGGCACCTCATCGAAAATCACGCGTGCGGGAATACCGTCCTCACGCAGCACCTCGATGCGGTTGCCTATCCGAAGCACCACTCCGCCGACGGTCGACAGCACCTCAGCCGTCTCCTCGATTTCTTCGCCGGTGCCGGGATTCGTGCGTACGATGCGCACGCGCTGCCCGACGGCTTTCTCCATGAGCTTTTGCGGCGTGAGCAGGTCGTAGTCGAAGTTCTGCTCGATCACCGAGAGGCCCGCACCGGCGAAGCTCACGGTTTGCGACATGATCTCGGCGGACACGCCGGCAAACTCGATGCGGTGCCGGCCCGCCGGCAACGTGAGCGGCCGCACGTGCTCCACGAGCGCCAGATTGGAGTTGTAGATCGTGAGCCCGAGGCGCTTGTCCACGGCGTCTTGTGCGTGCGCCACGCACGCAAAGGCCGAGACGAACCCCGCGATAAGCAACCCGCAACACCGCATCGGAAGCTCCCCTTGGCACAAGCGTCGGCTGCATTATGCCGTCGCCTGATCCGCTCGCTACGGACGGGTTGTAAAAATATTGTAACGATTAAGTAAAGAAGTTTCGGGACGACGCGCGCTGGAGCTGGCAGCTGCGCTCAGCGCGGAGCGGCGAACAGCTGCGTCCAGTAGACGGCCGGATCTTTACCGGGCGCCAGTGCGAACGCGATGCCCGTGGCTGTGAAGCGCGCATTCATCAGCGTGGCGCAATGGCCGGGGCTGTCGAGCCACGCGGCAACGACCGCGTCGGCGTCGCGCTGTCCCGCGGCAACGTTCTCGCCGGCTGCAGCCCATGCGTAACCGGCGCGCGTGATGCGTTCGCCGGACGTGCTGCCGTCGGATCCTTCGTGACCGGGCTTGCCGCGCGCGGCCATGTCGAGCGAGTGCAGCGACGCTGCAGCCGTGAGCGGTGTGGACACCGCGAGCGGCGGCGCGGCGTCGAAGCGTTCGCGCCCGCAACGCCTCGCCTGCGCGCGCGCGGCGTTGACGAGCTCGAGCACGTCCGCCGCCACGGCGGCCGGGTCCTGCAGCGCAGCGAACGGCAGCTCGGCGCGGCCGGCCATCACGATCCAGGTCTCGTCGCCGCTTTGATGCGCTCCAAGCTCGGCGAGCTTCGGATCGTTGATCGCCGCACAGTAGCGCGCGGCGAGCGCGTCGCGGATAGCCGCGTCGTCTCGCGTCCCGCGAACATGGAATGACGTGGAGCTCGCGACAGGATAGCCGACGCGAGCTAGCGCGTCGGGCAGCTTTCGATTGCGCGCGAGCTCGCGCGCGGCGGCATCGAGCGCGCTGTCGCGGCGCGCCGGGGAACCGAGCGCCGCCACGCCGGCACAACCCTCGGCGCGCAGCGCGTTGACGACGCTCGTGGGGTCTGCGTGCGCCGCCGGCGGCACCATGAGCACCGCTGCCCACGCCGCGACGGCAAGCAGCGGCGGGCGAAGGAAGCGACGCCGCCTGCGAGACACCTTCCGCTCCTAGCGCCAGCCCGACGGAGTGTTGGGCGGCATGCCCTCGAAGATGGCTTCCACCGCGTGCACTTGACCGCCGTAAATTTTGAACGCCTCGAACGTCACGAGCGCCCGCGGCGGCGCGTCCGGCGGGCCGGGCAGCGAGCCCGGGCCGAAGTCCATCCAGAGCAGCACGGTACCGTTCTGCTCGTCGACGGCCACGACGTGCGCGGTGATGCCGGCGAGCGTCGGAATCCGCTGGCCGCGCATGTTCTCGCAGCTCGGCGGCTGGAACGTGCAGCCGGGCCCCGCCATCCGCACGCCGTTCTCGAGCCGGTACGCAGTGGGCGCGAACGGCACATCGGACTGCTCGAAGCTGCCGACCTTCAGTCCGGCGGGGTAACGCAACGCGATCTCCGCGAGCACGTCGCGCGGCATGCGCTGCGCCGGGGGCGGCGGAACGACCATGGCCGGCGATGCCTGCGCGAGCGTCTCTGGATCGAACAACGCGCCTTCCGCGCGATTGCGCACGACGATCGTTTCGATCTCGGTGATGCGGCGGCCAACAACGCGCAAGCGTGCGGCGAGCAGCACGGGAGCGCCGTTCTCCTCGAGCACGGCATGCACGGCGGCGGTGCCCGTCATCGGGTCGAGAAAGTCCGTGCGAAACGGGCGCAGCTTCGTGGCCGTTTTCCACAGCCCCTCGCCGACGGCAAGCTCCTTCGCGTCTTCGGTGAAGCGCACCGAGTCCGCGAGCGGTGCGGCCTGCGGATCGTGTGCGACGAGCGAGTCGAGATAGGCCGTCATCACGCCGGCAAGACAGTTTCGGTCGCATGCGCCCTGCGCGGCGAGCGGCAGCGGCGAAGCCGCAACCGCGGCGAGCAACAAAACGGCGGCGTACCTGCGCATGGACGAGCTCCTCGACGCGTTGTGCAAAGTATTGCACGGCCGGGCTCCTGTGAGCTTCGTTCCGCTACAGTACGGTCGAGACCACCAAGAGAACGACTGCAATGCGAACGAGTTGGCTGCTCGCGGCAACCTGGTTGGGAGCCGCGCCGCTTCAGGCCCAATGGCTACACCTTCCGACGCCCGGCGTGCCGCGCACGGCCGGCGGCGAACCGAATCTAGCCGCACCTGCGCCGCGCACGGCCGACGGCAAGCCCGACTTCTCGGGCATCTGGGTGTCGGCCGCGCTGCTGCCCGAAGGCTGCGGCGGCGACTGCGTCGAGCAGATGCCGCTGCCGGCCGACGCCGTCGATCTCGGTCGAACCGTCGAGGGCGGCTTGCCGCTCCAGCCTTGGGCGGCAGCGGTCGCCGCGCAGCGCACGGCCGACGACAGCAAGGACGATCCGCATGCGCGCTGCCTGCCGCCGAATTTTCCGCGCGCCTACTCGTTCCCTCAGTACAAGAAGATCGTGCAGACGCCCGAGGTCATCGTGATGCTGCACGAGTTCAATGCGAGCTTCAGGCAAGTGCATCTCGACGGCCGGGCGTTGCCCGTGGATCCCGAGCCGACGTGGAACGGTTATTCGACGGCGCATTGGGAGCGCGACACGCTCGTCATCGAATCGCTCGGCTATCGAGACGATTCTTGGCTCGATCTCATGGGCCATCCGCTCACGAGCCGCGCGCGGATCATTGAGCGCGTGACGCGGCCGACGTACGGAACGCTGGCCATCGAGATTACCGTCGACGATGCCGGCGCCTATACGCGGCCGTGGACGGCACGAATCGAGCAGTCGATCGTGCTCGACACCGAGATCATGGATCAGGTGTGCCTCGAGAACGAGAAGTCGGTCCGGCACATGGACCCGTGAGCCCGCACGGCGCTCAGCGAGTCCCTCGCCGACATTTCTAGACCCTCCGCCTTGCCGGGCGGTCTTGACATGAACTATTACAGGTGTATTTTGTAAGCACGAATACACGCGTATTAGGTCATGAAGATCAGCGAAGCGGAAAGCAAGGTCCTCGAAGTGTTTTGGCGCGCCCCGGGCGCCTTGAGCGCGGACGAGGTCGTCGCCGCGATGGACAACGACCGCGACTGGTCGGCCGGCACGATCCGCACGTTCCTCACCCGGCTCGTCAAGAAAAAGGCGCTGGCCGCCACACCCGACGGGCGTCGCTACCTCTACACGCCGCTGATCCGGCGCGAAGACTACGTTCACGAGCAAAGCCGGCATCTCATCGAGCGGCTGTTCGGCGGCCGGATCGCACCGTTCATCACGCAGTTCTCGGAACGGCAAGCCCTAAGCCGTGACGAGGTCGACGAGCTCAAACGACTGATCGAGAGGCTTGATCATGACCTCTGAAACAATCCTTACCGAGCTGTTTCGTATCAATGTGGTGGCGAGCGCCGCGATCGTGGCCGTGCTGCTGCTGCGGACTTTGGCGCACCGGCGGCTCGGCGCACGCATCGCCTACTGGCTCTGGCTCATCGTTCCTGTCGCCGCAGTCGCGAGCTTTCTGCCGGCGCCAGAGCGAATCGTGACGGTCCAGCCAGCCGCGAGCATTGCCGCCGCGGAAGAGCTCATCGATCCCGAAGAAATTTCGCCGGCGGCGGACGAACCGTCCAGCCGCGTGGCGCCGGCATCGAGCGCTGCCCTTTTAGAGCCCGCAGATCTGCTGCTCGTGCTCTGGCTGCTCGGGGCTGCAGCGCTGCTGGCCCGCTCGATCTTTAGCACGCGCCGTCTCGCCGCCGATCCTTCGATCGGGCCCGCCCTCGTCGGCGTGCTGCGGCCGAGGCTCATCCTGCCGCGGGATTTCGAGTCGCGCTTCGACGCGCAGGAGCGCGCGCTGATACTCGCACACGAGCAGGTTCACCGAAGCTCCCGCCACCCGGCGGTCAACGCGCTCGTCGAAGTCGCGCGCTGCGCGAGCTGGTTCAATCCTCTCGTCCACCTGGCGGCGAATTGCATCCGCGCGGATCAAGAGCTCGCGTGCGACGCCGCGGTCATCGCCGCCCGCCCGGCCGAGCGGCGCGTCTACGCGCAAGCGCTGCTGAAAACGCAAATCGCGCCCGTCTTCCTGCCGCTCGGCTGCACTTGGCCGAGCCGGTCGGCCGGCCGCCTCAAGCAGCGCATCGCGATGCTGAGCCGGCCGCCGCTGCGCCGCCGCGGCGCGATCGGCGGCGCGGCGGTCGTCGCGATCCTAGGCGCTGCCTCGGGCTACGCCGCCTGGGCGCAGCAGCCCGAGCGGCTCGTGACGGAAGTCGCTCGGCCGGAGGCCGTCTGGACGCCGGCCGCGAACGCCCCCGACGGTGCGTTGAGCCACGCCCTGGAAGGGCAGCGGCACGACCTCTTCATCGAGCTAGCGCAGAAGGGCGACATCGATCTCGTCTTCTTCGGCACCACGTCCACGGAAATGTGGTGGTGGCCGCGCCGCGGCCGGAGCGTCTGGGATCGCGAGCTCGGCTCGCTGAAGGCCGCTAACTTCGGTTCGCAAGGCACCCATCCCGACAGCCTCGTGTGGCGCATGCAGAACGGCGAGCTCGACGGCTATCAAGCAAAGCTGTTCGTGCTCAACGTGTTCGGCCATCCCAGCCAGCCGCCGCCCGCCCGCTCCCGCTTTACCGGTTGGGTCGACGGGTATGCCGCGGTGATCGCTGAGATCCGCGCCCGCCAGCCGCAAGCCAAAATTTTGTTGCTAGCCGCGTTTCCGCGCGGCGGCAACGTAGGAGAGTGGCGGGAAGTCGCGACAGCGAACGCCGCCGCGTTCGCGAGCCTCGTAGACGACGAGACCGTTTTCTACGCCGATTTCGGCGAGCGCTTCTTTCAGCCTGACGGCTCGTTCATCGCTGATTTGTGGGGCGGTCCGGCCGGCGTCGGCGCGCAAGCGCCTCTGTTCGAGCTGTGGGCCGATGCGCTTCAGCCCTGGCTGGATCGTTTCGTGCGCTGAGGCGCCTGCGTCGTCATCGAGGAGGCATCGAGATGAACAAGAAGTGGGCGTCATGGACCACGGCGATCGTGGCGCTCGTTTGCTGTAGTGCGCTATGGGCCCATCACTCGGTGCGCATGATCGATGTTTCGACAGCCGTCTGGATCAAGGGCACGGTCGTGAGCTACAAGCCCATCAGTCCCCATACGATGTTCGAGCTCGAGGAAACGAAAGCGGACGGCCAGGTGCAGCAGTGGACCATCGAGGGGCCCTTCCCCGGGCGCCTGAGTCGCATTCTCAGCCTCAATGGGATGCAGGCCGACGAAGATTTTTTGAGCGTCGGCGATGTCGTCGAGGTGTGCGGCTTCTTTCCGAAGCGAAGTGGCTCGCCGAATAACCGCTTGCCGCTGTCGTACGTTCACGGCCATGTGCTCGTCATGCCGGATGGGCGCCTGCAATCGTGGGGCCCCTACGGAAAGCTCGACAATTGCGTGCGTCCGGCCGACCGGGCGGAATCATGGCTGGCGTTCTTGCGCGCCGATTCGTTGGCGCTGGAATTCTGGTGCAACGTTCCCGCTTTCACCGGCGTTGCATCGACGGCGCCGCAAGGGTTTGTCGATGAGGTTAACCGTCAGCTGCCCGAAGGGTGCGATTAGCTAAGCCGTCGATCGAGCGTCACGCTGCGCCGTCGAGGGGCTCGTGAACGTAGTAGCACAGCCCGTCCGGCGCAACGACGAAGAAGACTTGCAGCCGCTTGCCGTTGCGCTCGTCCACGCGCCAATTGCCGATGCTGACGCCGTTCGCTTCGAGCTCTTCTTTGACGGCTCGAATGTTGCTGACGAGGATCGCCGCGCCGTCCTGCGACGCGTCGCCGCCGTTAATCGCAAACCCGATGCGCACGCCGTCGCGTTCGAGGATGACCGTGGGCACGGGGTGCTCCAAGCGCTCGACTTCAACCATACGGAAATGCTTTGCGTACCACGCCGAGGCGGCATCGAGATCCGTCACCGGTAACGCCAACACGTCCTTTTGGTAGGGAAAAGCCGCTTTGAATTGCGCTTCGTTCGCCATCGTTCCTGCCGCCTGCCAGCCGGGTTCGCCCGCGGCGCTCGATGCTATCACGGGCCCTGGCATGGGCCTTCGTTGAGCGACATCCGTATTGTTTTAAACCTGGTAATGTTAGCGCTGCACTCAACGCACACGGAGGTCACGCCATGCTCCTCTACCGCTCGTCTTCGACCGTAGCTGCGGCTCTGCTCACCACGGCCATCGGAACCCTCGCGGCGCGAGCGTCCGCCCAGGAAGCGCTGGAAGAAATAGTGGTCACGGCGCTAAGACGCGCCGAGAGCCTCCAGGATGCGCCGGCCACGGTCACGGCGTTCGATGCCGAAACGATCGACCAAGCGCGTATCCAGAGCATGCGCGACTACGTGGGCCTCACCTCGAACATGACGCTGATGGAAACCCAGAACAACGCGTTCGCGTTCGTCAACATCCGCGGCTTGGCTCAGATTCGCAACGTCGATCCCACGGTCGCCGTTGTCGTGGACGGCGTGCTATCGACGACGAGCCTGGCGTTCTCCCAAGACCTCTACGACATCCAGCAGATCGAGGTGCTCAAAGGCCCGCAGGGCGCCCTCTACGGGCGCAACGCGTCGGGCGGCGCCATCAACATCACGACGAAACAGCCGTCGACCGAGCCGGAGGTGTACATTCGCGGCGGCTACGGCAACGGCGACAACTTGCAGCTCTCCGGCGTGGCCAGCGGCCCGCTCGGCTCCGACGCCGTGCGCGGGCGCGTCGTTGTGGGCTACAAGGACGCGGAAGGTTGGCGCGACAACGTGGCGACGGGCGTGAAAGCCGATCCGTACGAGGATCTCACGGTTGCGGGCAAGCTTCTCTGGGACGTCGGCGCCAGCACGGCGCTCGACTTGCGGCTCACGTACAGCAACACGGAGGCCACCGGCTCGCAATTCATCTCGAATGCGCCGACCTTCGTGACGGGATTTCCGGGCAACGCGCACTATCCGGGCAACGGCACCGCGACGCCGGTGCCCGGCTTACCCGCATCGATCGCGGCGATCATCGGCGATCCGAACAACACGAGCATCAAGCACCACGGCAACGAGCCCGGCATGGACGACCGCGAAGCCGTGACCGTCTCGGCCAAACTGGACTGGGAAACCGGCCTCGGCACGTTAACGTCGATCACGTCGTTCGACACGCTCGACCACGTCACGGCGGCCGAGCAGTTCGCCTACTACCCGTTCGTGGAGGTTGCAGGCGAGCCCGGTGCGGGCACGCATCCAGCCGGCGTCGTGGTACCTGCGTTCGCCCAAGCGCTCGACGATTTCGGCACCGGCCAGAATCTCACGTTCGGCCAGAACCGTTTTCACGACTCGTTCAGCCAAGAGCTGCGGATCACGTCGCCCGACGACCGGCCGTTGCGCTGGATCGCGGGCGCCTACTACGCGCAAACCGATCTCGACGTGATGATCGCGATCAACAACGACTTCGGCCAGGGTTTTCAGGAGCAGCGCACGGCGCCGAACATCGGCGGCATCAACCCCACGGTGACCTGGTCGCAGCGGTTCCTGGCGCCGCTCATCCCGATCGTCGGTTTTCCGACCGCCTCCGCCCTGAATCCGAACACGAATCCCAACGCGCTCGCGTACAACTTCGACAGCAACCACAACACCGCATACGCGCTGTTCGGCCAGATCAACTACGACTTGAGCGAGACGCTCGAGCTGTCCGCCGCTCTGCGCTACGACCGCGACGACCGCGAGCTCACGATCATGGCGCCGGATCAGTTCTTGCCCGTGTTCCCGTTTCCAAGCGGCCGCTTCGGCGACGTGCGCGAGGCCGACTTCGACTCCGTGCAACCGAAGGTGGCATTGAGCTGGCGGCCGAACGACGCCTGGACCGTGTACGGCTCCTATGCCGAAGGCTTTCGCAGCGGCGGGTTCAACTTGAGCGGCGTGGCGGTCGGCGTGGCGACGCTCGTAGCCGCCGGCGTTCCCGGCCTGCCGCAAGGCGTGCAGGACTCGTACGACCAGGAAAACACCGAGGGCTTCGAAGTCGGATTCAAGTCGTCGCTGCTTGGCGGGGCGCTGCGCTGGGACGCCGCGCTGTTCGACACGGAAGTCGAGAACGGCTTCACGTTCGTGTTCGTTGCGCCGTTCACGGCGCAGACCACGCGCAACATCCGCTCCGCCGACGTCAGCGGTTTCGAGACGAGCGTGTCGTGGCTCGCAACGCAGCGCCTCCAGGTCGACTTGGGACTCGGCTTTTTGGACTCCGAGATTACGGCCAGCGACTGGGTCGGCGCGGGCGGCATCAGCATCATCGGCAAAGAGATGCCGCAAAACCCCGACTCGACGGCGAACTTAGGCGCTGTCTACCGCGGCGAGCTCAGCGGCAACCGCGAGTGGTACGCACGGGTCGACTATCGGCGGCTCGGCGAGCTTTATTGGGAGCCCGAGAACTTCGTCGCGCGCGACCCGCTATCGCTCGTGGATCTTCGCTTCGGCGTGATCAGCGCGCGCGGCTGGGAAGTCGTGGCGTGGGTCGACAATGCCACGGACGAGGACTGGATCGCCGAGGAGTCGAACCCGAACGGCATCGTCCACTATGGCAGACCCCGGCAGTACGGCGCCGAGCTGACGTATCGGTTCTAAGGATGTCAGTTTTGCGCAACGAGACGGCAGATTGACGCTTGCTGTGCGGGCACGCATAATCGTGCAGCACGTGAGTATCGTGCTGGGTTATGGCCAGAACCAATATCACACTGAAGCTAGACGTCGACCTCCTGCGAGAGGCTCGCATTATCGCCGCAGAAGAAGGCCGCTCAGTCAACGCCTTGGTGACGGAGCGGCTGGAGTCGCTGGTTCGTGAGCGCAAGGCGTTCGACAAAGCGCAACGGCGGGCGTTAGCGCGGCTGCATCGAGGGTTCGACCTGAAGTGGGCTCCGCCGACGGCGCGCGACGAGCTGCATGACCGATAGGCTCTTTGTCGACACCAACATCTTGATGTACGCGCACGACTCCACGGCCGGCGCGAAGCATCAGCGCGCCAAGGCGCTGTTGGCGCAGTTGTGGCAAGAGCGAACCGGTGCTATCAGCACGCAGGTTCTTCAGGAGCTCGCCGTGAACTTGCGGCGCAAAGTCGCTACACCGCTGCCGGCAAAGACGATCCAAGAAATGGTCGCCGATTATTTGAGCTGGCACGTCGTAGTGAACGACGGCGCCGCTGTTCTCGAGGCGCTCGACTTCATGGAGCGGTATGGCATCTCGTTTTGGGATGCGCTGATCGTTCAAGCAGCGCACACCGCGGGCGCAAGCGTTCTTTACTCTGAGGACTTGTCGCACGGACAGCGCTACGGAAGCGTGGTCGTCGAGAACCCGCTGGTCGACCACATACACGAACCGTAATCTTCGCGCTCTTCGCTGTGTAGCGGCTAACAAGCTGCCTGTTAGGACGGCTCGGCGCCTCCGCCGAACCGGCGCCGCAGCGCGTCACCGATCTGCGATGTCCAGACGAAGAACAGCGGAATGAACAGCACGGCGATGAAGGTGGCCGCGAGCATGCCGCCGATGACGCCGGTGCCGATCGAGTGCCGGCTCGCGGCGCCTGCACCCGTGGAGATCGCGAGCGGCACCACGCCCAGAATGAACGCGAGCGACGTCATGACGATCGGCCGGAACCTGAGCCGCGCCGCCTCGACGGCGGCGTCGCGCAGCGACATGCCGCCTTCGCGGTGCATATGCGCCGCAAACTCGACGATCAGGATGGCGTTCTTCGCGGCCAGCCCCACGAGCGTGACGAGACCGATCTGCAAGTACAGATCGTTGTAAAGACCACGCACCCACACGGCGAGGAATGCGCCGAACACGGCGAACGGCACGGCAAGGATGACGGCGAACGGCAGCGTGATCCGCTCGTATTGCGCCGCGAGAATCAGGAACACCATGAGCACGGCGAGCCCGAAAATTCCGGCGGTGTTCTGGCTGCTGGTCTTCTCCTGATACGACTGGCCGGACCATGCGAGCGTGTAGCCGTCGGGCAGCACCTCGGCCGCGACTTCCTCCATGGCGGCGAGCGCTTGCCCCGAGCTGTAGCCCGGCGCGGGATCGCCCGACAGCCGCGCCGACGGAAACAGGTTGAAGCGCTCGATGAAGTCCGGACCCGTGATCTGGTTCACCGTGGCGATCGCCGTGAGCGGAATCATTGCGCCGTCGGCCGAGCGCACGGAAACGTCGCGGATGTCCTCCGGATGCGCGCGGAACTTCGCATCCGACTGCATCTGCACGCGATACACGCGCCCTTGACGATTGAAGTCGTTCACGTAAAAGGCGCCGAACGTGCTTTGGAGCGTGACGTTCACGTCGTTGAGGCTGACGTCGAGCAGCTTCGCCTTCTCGACGTCGATATCCACGTTCATGCGCGGCACTTGCGCCGAAAACGTCGTGGCGAGGCTGGCGCTGCCATCGGGGCCCATGAACTCGGGGCGCTGGGCCGCCGCGGCCACGAGGGCCTGGGTGGCTAGCTCGAGGGCCGCGTAGTCGTTCGAGCGCGACTGCACGAAGCCCTCCAACCCGCCGACGTTCGACATGCCTTCGATCGCGGGCGGTGACAGCGAGAACACGAACGCGTCCCTGATCGCGGCCCCCGCTCCCATCAGCGCGCCAGCGACGGCTTGGGCCGAAAGCCCAGGCTCGCGGCGCTCCGCCCAGTCTGTAAGCAGCACGAAGCTCACGCCCGAGTTGCTGCGTTGGCCGCCCGTCTGCACGTCGAAGCCCGCGACGGTGATGTTGTCGAAAAATGCCGGATGCGCGAACGAGGCCTGGTCGAGCTGGTCGAGAGCGGCTTGGGTGCGCTGCAGCGACGCGGCCGGCGGCAGCGCGGCGATGGCGAGCACGTAGCCCTGATCCTCGTTCGGCGCCAGCTCGCTGGGGACGCGGCTCTCGAGCCACCAGGTGGCGACGGCCATGGCCGCCAGCGCCGCGACGGCGACGACGCCGTGGCCCAGCACCCAGCGCACGCCGCCCGTATAGGCGCGGGTGACGCGCATGAAGCCTCGGTCGAAGCGCGCCAGCAATCCGGTGGGCTCGACCTCGCCCGTCTTCAGCAGCTTGGCGCACATCGCGGGCGTGAGCGTGAGCGCAACGAAGCCCGAGATCGTGACGGATACGGCAATCGTGATAGCGAACTGGCGATACATCTCGCCGACGAGCCCGCCCAAGAATGCGACCGGCAAGAACACGGCGTTCAGCACGAGCACGATCGCGATCACGGGCCGGCTAACCTCGGCCATGGCGCGGCGCGTGGCATCGCGTGCGCTTACGTGCTCGTCGCGCATGTGCCGCTCGACGTTCTCGAGCACCACGATGGCGTCATCAACAACAATACCGATGGCGAGCACCATGCCGAACAGCGTCAGCGAATTGATCGAAAAGCCGAGCAGGTACATGCCGGCGAAGGTACCGACCAGCGAAACCGGCACCGCGACGGACGGGATCGTCGTGGCGCGCAAGTTGTAGAGGAACAGCCACACGACGAAGAACACGAGGATCAGCGCTTCGACGAATGTGAGCGCCACCTCGCGCATCGACGTGCGCACGTAGTTGCTCGTGTCGTACGGAATCGACCACTCGAGCCCCTCCGGAAAGCTCGGCTCGAGCTCGGCCATCTTCGCGTACACGGCCGCCGCGGACTCGAGCGCATTCGCGTCGGGCGCGAGCTGTAGCGCCGCGCCGATCACGGGCCGGCCCTGGCGCGAGAGCGAAAACCCGTAGTCGCGCGCGCCGAGCTCGACACGCGCCACGTCCTTGAGGCGCACCACCTCGCCGTTGTCGCCGGCGCGCAGCACGATGCGCTCGAACTGCTCCGGATCCGAGAGGCGCGATTGCGTGGTGACGGTGAGCGTGAGGTCGATGAGCTCCGTGGTGGGCTCGTCGCCGAGACGGCCGGCCGCGGACTGAGCATTCTGCTCGCGCACGGCGGCTGCAACATCGGCCGGCGTGAGCCCAAGCTCGGTGAGCTTGTCCGGCCGCAGCCAAATGCGAATCGAGTAATCGCGCGCGCCGAAGACCTGCACGTTACCTACGCCCTGGATGCGCCGGAGCTCGTCGATGATGTTCAAGCTGGCGTAGTTCGAGACGAACAGCTCGTCGTAGCGGCCGTCCGGGGAGTCGAACGACAGGATCATGAGAAAGCTCGGCAGCGCTTTTTGGATGGAGACGCCTTGCCGCCTAACCTCTTCGGGCAGAAGCTGAACCGCGCTTTGCACGCGGTTTTGCACGTTCACGAGCGCAATGTCGGGGTCGGTGCCCACCGCAAACGTTAAAGCGATCGTCAGCGAGCTCGCCGTCGACGAGCTGCCCGAGAGCATGTAGAGCATGTCCTCGACGCCGTTCAAGGCTTGCTCGAGCGGCGCCGCGACCGTCTCGGCGATGACTTCCGCGCTCGCGCCGGGATAGACGGTGGTGACCGCGATCTGCGGCGGCGCGACGTTCGGGTACATCGCCACCGGCAGCTCGCGAAACGCCGCGAGGCCGGCGATCACGATGAATGCCGACACCACCGTCGCGAATAACGGGCGGTCGATGAAGAAGTTCGAAATCACGGGACGCTGCTCGGCTCGCTATTTCGGGCCGCGACCTCTGCGACCGGCACCGCGTTGACGGGCACGCCAGGCACCACCTTGAGTATGCCGTCGACGACGACGCGCGCGCCCGGCATGAGCCCGGCGGTGACGGCCACGTCGTTCCCGGATAGGGCACCGAGCTCCACGGGCGCCGGAGCGGCTACGCCGTTGCCGTCCACCGTCCAAACGTACGCGCCTTGCGCACCGTGCATGACCGCGCGCTTTGGAATCACGAGCGAGTCTTCGACGGTAACGCCCTCGATGCGCGCACGCACGATTCGCCCGGGCACGACGCCGTTGGGATTGTCGAGCACGGCGCGGATCGCGACGGTGCCCGTGGCATCGTCGACGCGCGGTGAGATGAACTCGATCGTGCCCATGGCCGCCAGCGGCTGGCCGCGCGCGTCCATGACGCTCACGCCGACGCGCCCGGCCTTGTCCGTATCGAGCGCCGCGCGAATGAGCTCGGCATCGGTGTCGGCTACGGCAACATCGACGTACAGCCGGTCTGCCTGCACGATATAAGTGAGCAGGCTCGACTCGGTGCCGGCCGTGACCAGGCTTCCCTCCGAGCGCACCTCGCGGCTCGTGAGGCCCGAGATCGGCGCGCGCACCTCCGTGTACGACAGCTGGAGCTCGGCCGTGCGCAGTGCGGCACGCACCGCCGCAACCGCGGCTTCGGCACTCTCGAACGCTGCGAGTGCCGTATCGCGGTCGCGCAGGCTCGCGAGCTTTTGCTCGTAGAGCGGCACAATGCGGTCGCGCTCGCGCCGCGCTTGCCCAAGATTAGCCTCCTCGACCGCGAGCGCCGCCCGGGCGCGGGCGGCCTCGGCGCGAAACGCATCGGGATCGATGCGGAACAGCAGGTCACCGGCCTCGACGCGCGCGCCTTCGTCGTAACGGCGCTCGAGCAAGATGCCCGACACGCGCGCCCGTACTTCGACCTCACGCACACCCTTGAGCTGGGCCGGGTACTCGAGCACGAGCGGCAACGCCCTCGGATGCACGTCCACCACGCCGACCTCGGCCGGCGGCGGCAAGGGCGCGGCGGGCGGAGCGCCGCACGCAGCCAGTCCGAGCCCGGCGATCAGCGAGAAAAAACCGAGACCGCGCCGCGCAAAGCAGCGATGTCGTTGTAGTGGCACGTGACAGACTCCCTTCAGGATTGGACGGCGACGCGGTCCTACTACGGTTGGTGCGCCGGCATCGGCACGAGGCGACGGCCGAGACGCCGACGGTGCCGCCTATGATACCGGTATCGACCACCCGCTTTCGAGACGGTGCGCGTCAGAATGGCCTGCGGGCATGACACCGGATGTCAGGTTTCGGGCGAGGGCGGCGGCGAGCCGGCGAAAATGCTTGTGTTACCGTACGCCGCTCATCCCACGGGAGCCGCACGCCGCATGGCGAATCCACTCTGGAAGCGCGTCGAGAAGAGCCCCCCGTACAAGAAAGCCAAACTTCTTTTCAAACGCCTGTCCGGGAAGGAGCTTTGGCTGCGGGAAGACGTGCGCGTTCCCACCGCGCCCTATGGCGACTGGCGGATCAACACGGCGCTGCTAAACCGCGATAGCACGGTGTATTCGCTCGGCGTCGGCGACAACATCGACCTCGACTTGGGCCTCATCGCAGACGTGGGCTGCGAAGTGCACGCGTTCGATCCCACGCCTTCGACGGGCACCTGGCTCGCCGCCAAGACCCTCCCCGCCCGATTTCACTTTCATCCTTGGGCTGTCACGGACGCCGACGGCACGATGACGCTGTACCCGCGCGTGAAAAAGGACGGCACGCTCGACCACGTGATGTACACGCTCGTGCCGGAGGATGCGGCCCGCAATCACGGGATCGGAGTTCCCGCGGTTACCGTGGCGACGGCGATGCAATCGCTGGGCCACACGCGCCTCGACCTGCTCAAAATGGATATCGAAGGCGCCGAGTACGCTGTGCTCGAATCCGCGCTTGCGCTCGATCCCATGCCCACGCAAGTGCTAGTGGAGTTTCATCATCGCTTCGCCGGGATAGGCGTGGCAAAAACCGCCGCGATCATCGAGCGGCTGCGGGCCGTCGGCTACGGGATCATGGGCGTGTCGGCGAGCGGCCGGGAGGTCTCGTTCAGCCGTTAAGAGGCGTTTGACGCCTAAGAGGGGACGGATTTATTTTCCGCGAAGCGCGGAAAAAAAATTAGTCCCCTCTTAACCGACGGCGCTCGGCGCGCCCTATTTCACCACCGACAGCGGTGCCGCGCTGCGTGCCGCCGAGATGAAGTGCGACGCGCTGCTCAAGGGCACGAGCGTCGACGGCGTCTATAACGCCGACCCGAAGAAGGATCCGAGCGCGGTGCGCTATGACACGC
>CAMPKU010000062.1 GCA_946887385.1 uncultured Gammaproteobacteria bacterium | reverse complement strand
GGCGCGCAGCAGGCGGCCGATGGCCCCGAGCGCCGGCACGTGGCTCGACAGCACCACCAGACACGCCGTGATCGGCGTTGCGATTACGAGGCCCACCGCTCCCCATAGCCACGTCCAGAAGATGGCGGCGACGATCACGGCGATCGACGACAAACCCACACTGTGGCCGTACAGCAAGGGTTCCATGACGTTGTTGCTCAAGAGCTCGAGCACGAGAAACATTCCGGCGACGATCGCGACTTGCTGCCAACCCGGCGACGTCACGAGACTGACCGTGATCGGCAACGCCGCGGCCACCCAGGGTCCGACGTACGGGACGTAGCGCAGTACGCCGGCCGCGAGCCCCCAGAGCGCGGCGTACGGCACGCCGATGAAGTACAAACCGATGCCCACGGCGAGCCCCATCGTGGCATTGATGATGAACTGCATGAGCAGATAGCGGCTGATGCGCGCGCCGGCATCGGCGAATGCTTTGGTCGCCACCACCAGCGACGGCCGGCCCGAAAGACTGACGAGCCGGTCGCGCAAGTCCTCCCGGTTCACGAGCATGAAGATCGACAACAGCAACGTGAGCCCGATCGTGCCGACGACGCCGAACACAGGCCCCAAAACCTCCGCGCGTCCCAGCAACGGCGACGGCTCCTCGAGGGCCACGCGCAACCGTTCCTCGCGGCGCGCTTCGCGCCGATCGCTCGCGGAGTCGGCGGTCTCGCCGCCGTCCTCGACGGCTTGATTGATGTCCTCGATCGTCTCCTGAACGTTCTCGATCGCACCGCCACGCGTGAACGTGACGAGATCGCTGATCTTCGTGCGGATGTTCTGCCGGTGCGTGGGAAGCTCTGCAGCGAGGCTGCGCAACTGACCCGTGACGACGTAGCCCACTCCACCGATCACGGCGCCGACGAGAGCCATCACCAGGAGCACGCCCGCGACGCGGGGCACGTGCACCCGATCGAGCCTCGTCACGAGCGGACTCAGCAGAAAGGTGAGCAGCGCCCCCAGCACCAACGGCACGAGCACGGCCTGGCCCCAATACAGCGCGGCGCAAATCACAGCCAGGCTCGTGAGCCGCGCGGCGACGAGCGCCGATTTCGGCCAGTCGCGCGCGGAAGGGTTCGCCACCGTTACCGTTACTCCTGTTGACCCCCGCTTCGCCGACATGGAGCAAGTTGCGTGCCATAGAAACGCGGCGAGCCGGTGATCGGCTGGTGGCATGGCTACCAGGAATTGCGGCGCGGCCTCCAATTCTTGCGATGTGCTTCCGAGGCCTCCGCCAGGCGCGGAGCGCCGTGCGGTGCGATTGGGTACGACACTTGCAGTGGCCAGCGCAGAGGAGGAGCACCACATGAACGTCGCGATCGTAAAACGAGGCACAGGAGACGTCGTTGCACGGTACGAGATTCACAAGGCCGGCAACGGCGCCCCACCACCCGACGAGGAGTACTTCGATTCGGCGTGGCAACGGGCCGCCGAGGACGGCCTCGTCGACAGCAAACGGCGGCGCGAGTACGAGTTCGTGATGCAGCGGCCGAAGACGCTCTATGAGTCGTCGGTCTAAGCCGCATGCCTTACATACGCACACCTTTATATATAGGACTAACAAAACCCGCTGGCACATCGCTTGCAGCGCCGAGGCTTCGAACAGGAAGTAACCGCCATGGAAAGTCGAGCCAAATTTCTGGGCCATCCCGTACACCAGATGCTGATCGTGTTCCCGCTCGGCCTGCTGGCCACGGCCGTGATCATCGACCTCGTGTACTTCGCGAGCGATGCGCTGATTTTCGCCGAGGTGGCCTACTGGCTCGTGATTGCGGGTCTGATCGGAGGCGCCGTAGCCGCGCCGTTCGGCTTCGTCGATTGGCGCGCCATCCCCGAGAACACGCGAGCGAAACGAATCGGCGCGTGGCATGGCTTAGGAAACGGCGTGGTCTTGTTGCTGTTTCTCGCCAGCGCGCTGTTGCGCTCGGATCTGCCTGCCGAACCGCCGGCACTGGCGTACGTGTGCTCATTCGCCGGCGCGTTGATCGCGCCGATCACCGCATGGCTCGGAGGCGAGCTCGTGGATCGACTCGGCGTCGGCATCAGCGACGGCGCCCACGTCGACGCGCCGAGCTCGCTGCGAAGCTGGCGCAATCGAACGACCTAGGCCGTACGTAACGCCAACGAGGAGAGCTGCCATGTCAGGACGACCGTTCGCTCATTGCCTTGCAGTGGCTGCGCTGGCGCTCGCCTTCGGCAGCGCCGGCCAGAGTAACGACCAAGAGTTTGTCAAAGAGGCCGTGCAGGGCAACATCGCGGAGCTGCGCCTCGGCGAGCTGGCAGCCCAGCGCGCCGAGAACGAGAACGTGCGCAAGTTCGGCGAGACGCTGCGAGTGGAGCACCATGCGGGTTTACAGCGTGCGACGGCGGTTGCGAAGTCGCTGAAGATCGAGCCGCCCACCGAGCCCACGACGGAAGCCCGAGGAACGTACGAGGGTCTCGCGCAGTTGTCCGGCGGCCAGTTCGACGCTGCCTTCGTGAGCCACATGGTCGTGGCCCATGAGGCCGAGATCGCCAAGTACAGCCGCAATGCGAACAGCGACCATGACGGCGTCGCGGCGCTCGTGGCCGAGGCGATGCCGAAACTCAAAGCGCATCTCGCCGCTGCACAAGCGCTGCAACGCGGCGCGCCGCACGCCCAACATTGACGGACTAGCGCGCGGCGGAGCGCGGCGCGGGCGCTACGCGCCAGATCGTATTGCCCACGTCATCCGCGACCAGCAAGGCGCCCGTCGCGTCGACGGCCACGCCCACGGGGCGCCCCTGCGCCTCGCCGTCCTCGTTGACGAAACCGGTGAGCACATCACGCGGCATCCCTTGCGGTTGGCCCTCCGCAAACGGCACGAAGATGACGCGATAGCCCGACTGGGGCTTGCGGTTCCATGATCCGTGCTGAGCGATGATCGCGCCACCGCGATACTGCGCCAGAGCATCGGCCGTATAGAAGGTGAGACCGAGCGCTGCCGTGTGCGGTCCGAGCGCGTAGTCCGGAACGCGCGCCGTCGCGACCAGCTCCGGATTCGGCGGCACGCGCTCGTCGACGTGCGCTCCGAAGTAACTGTACGGCCAGCCGTAGAAGCCGCCGCGGACCACGGACGTGAGGTAATCCGGCACGAGATCGCTGCCGATCTCGTCGCGCTCGTTGACCACGGTCCATAGCGCCCCGGTCTGCGGTTCCCATGCAAGGCCGTTGGGATTGCGCAATCCCGAGGCGAAAACAGTAGTTGCGCCCGTGGCGGGATCGATTTCGAGAATCGCGGCGCGTCGCTCCTCTTCGCCGAGACCGCGCTCGGCCACGTTGCTGTTCGAGCCCACGGTGGCGTAGAGACGCGTGCCGTCGGCATTCGCAACGACGTTCTTCGTCCAATGGTGGTTCACCGGGCCCGCGGGCAGCGCCGCGACGTGTGTGCCCGGCCCCTCTACGCTCGTCGCGTTGCGTCGATAGTCGAACTTGAGCACGGCGTCGGTGTTGGCGACATAGAAGTCGTCGCCCACGAGCGTCATGCCAAACGGCGAATGGAGCTCGGCGGCGAACGTCGTGCGCAGCTCGGGCTCGCCGTTGCGGTCGGCGTCGCGGAGCAGCGTGATGCGATCGGCGCTCGGCGTCGCGGAGCCCGCCCGCTTCATGACGCGCTCCATGACGAAACCCTTGATGCCGCTGCGCGCGCTTTCGCTTTCCGGCGCGTTGGTCTCGGCCACGAGCACGTCGCCGTTCGGCAGCACATACAACCAGCGTGGATGATCGAGATCGCGGGCGAACGCCGTCACTGTGAGACCGTCGGCCGCCGTGGGCGTGCGGTCATCCGGCCATCCGACCGCCGGTGCGATGTCGATGACGGGGATCAGCGACGAGCTAGGCTCCGGCAGCTGCGGGTTGGGCCCCGTGCCGTCGGCTACCGTGAGCTGAGCCGATTCGCCGCAACCTGCGAGTAGCGCTGCCGAAAAGGCCAAGCTGCCGAGAGCGCCCCTGGCGTTGCTTCGCTCGGATATTCCGCCCATGAGCCCGTTCAGCAAATTACATGCCACTAGCGCAAGTTCTGCGACCGTAGTCCAAAGATTGTGCCGCGCGGGCCGCGCGTGGTGCCGAGACTGGCGCACCCGGGTTGGTATGTGGCTTGCAACAGCGGCAGAGGCATCCGAACGGGAGACAGTGAAGTGCGCCTGATCGCCGCCAATACGCTTTCGACGGCCGAAGTACGAAGTCCTGCCGGTGAGGATGTCGGCAAGATCGTCGACTTCATGCTCGACACGGAACGAGGCGAAGCCGTCTATGCGGTGCTGGCCGTCGGCGGCGTGCTCGGCGTCGGCGCCAAGATGCTCGCCATCGCGCCCCACGCTCTCGAGTACGACGGCAACAAACGCTGCCTCAACGTTGCCCTCGACAGCGCGACGCTGGCCGAAGCGCCTGGATTCGACCGCGCGAATCCTCCTGAAGCCCTAACGGATGGAGTGCTGTTCGCGCCCGCGCGCACGGCCTCGCAGGCCCCGAATCCACGCAACGGAGGATGACACCATGGGCGGACTTGGCGACGCAGTGAGCTACACGGTCCTCGCTCTGGGGTTCGTGGTACTGATTTTTCTCGGCGCGCTGTTCTTCGTGCAGGCGTCGCGTCGCGGCAACCGGCGCTTCAAATGGCGGCGCGGCGGGCCACAAAGGTCGGAAGAGCGGCGGGCAGAACGAACGCTAGGGCCCAGGTAGCCTAACTCTCCGGATTCATGAACAGCGGGTCGGGCTGCGGCGGCGGCCGGTCCAGGTCGATGCCTTTGGCCCGGCGCAACGCATCGTCGGACGCGGCAACCACGAGACATTCGTTCTCGCTGTCGAGCGATAGCGCCTCGAGTGCCACACCGAGAAGCTTCTCAGCCTCGCCGTGGGGGTGGTAACGCAGAACGGCGTAGCGAATGCTCCAGTCATCGGCATCGAAAACCACGTCGTCGATGGCGCCGAGCCGGTCGCCGCGGCGGTTGAACACGGGATAACGCTTCAGGTCCGCGATCGATTGCAGCATCGGTCACCTCTGCCTTTTGTCGCCACGATTGCCGGGATCGGGCCGCCCTTTGGCCCAGAAGCGATGCCGCCAAAGCCGCGTAAGCCACGGCTCTTCAGCGGCCGTTCGATCGAGCAGCCGATCCTGATCGCGGCGCTCGCGACTGCGTCCGGGATCCGGTGCGTTGCCTTCCGGTGTTGGCATTGCTCGCGCTCCATGGGGGCTCCGTACCTGGGGTGCAAGCTTCGTGCCCGCGGATGCGCGCCGGCACGGAGCGCGACGGCACGCAATCTGTCGCGATCTGCCGACCGGCAAGCGAAACGCGTGTCGCTGCGCGACGACGATTCGCCGCCGCCGGCGCCTCCGGCTAGCCTCCGCAGCGCTCGAATCTCCGAGCGCTCGACATGGGGGGATACATGAAGGCTGTGATAGCTGCCTTGGTGGTGTGCTGCGCACCCGGAATCGCTCTGGCCGCTTCGCTAACAGGCTCGATCGTCAGCTCATCGGCTTCGGTCGACCTGCGCGCGGTGGGTACGCTCGACTGGGCACGGTGGCCGGGTTATTCGCACAAGAGCTCGGCGATCTCGGACATCAAGACGTCCGGCTGGGTGAAGCCTTATTACAACGACGGACGGCTCATCGGCGACCGCAGCGCCGTCAAGGTGGGCGGCTCCGGCGCTTCGTTCGAATTCACGGTAGCTGCAACGACGGTGGAGCGTACGCTCACGTATTACATCGGCGGCTGGAATTCCACGGGCCGAGTGACGGTGACGCTGCCCGGCGCCAAGCCGTACACGACGGCGTTCACGTCCACCGGCACCTACAAGCGCGTCGTTACGGTGAAATTCCGCGCCGACGCCCCTACCGCGCTGAAAGTGAACTTCACGCAGACGGCGGGGCCCGGCAGCATCTCGGTGCAGGCCGCCGCGTTGTCGACGGCGGGCAGCTCCGCGCAGCTCACCTGGCAACCCCCGGCGGCGAACACGGACGGCTCTGCGCTGGCCGATCTCGCCGCTTACAAGGTTTACTGGGGCACCACCCAGGGCACGTATCCGTACTCTGCGCGCATCGCCAACGCCACGGCGCGCAGCTATACGGTGAACAACCTCGGCAGCGGCACATGGTACTTCGTGGTCACGGCGCAAAACGCCGCCGGTCTCGAGAGCCCTTACTCGAACGTCTGGCACAAGACGGTGCCGTAACGCCTGCACGCCGCGCGGCCGCTTCGGGCCGCGCGGCGGCGTCAGGGCCCGTAGCCGTAGCGGCGAATGATCTCGCGCGCGGCCGAGCCCTGTACGAAGCTCATGAATTCCCGCGCCGCGGGCACGTCGCGGAGCAACACGGCTTCTTGCTCGATCGGCCGATGCAAGGTTTCCGGCACAAGCCAATAAGAACCCGCGATTGCGCCGCCGCTGGGTTTTACGATCTGCGCGTACGCCACGAAGCCGAGCTCGGCGTTGCCGGTATGAACGAAGCTGTACGTTTGACCGATGTCTTGACCGCGAACGAGCTTCGACTGCAGCGCGGTCCACGCACCGCGCGCCATCAGCGCCTCACGGGCCGCCGCGCCGTAGGGTGCGAGCATCGGGTTCGCGATGGCCAGGAAGCGGAACTGGCCCGACTCGAGCACTCGGCCGTCGCCGTCGACGAAGCCGGGCCGCGGGCTCCACAACGCGAGCCGGCCCACGGCATAGCGAAATCGGGAGCCGGCGACGGCGACGCCCTGCTCCTCGAGCAAACGCGGGCGCTCGGTGTCGGCTGAAAAGAACGCGTCGAACGGTGCGCCGTTGCGAATCTGCGCGTAGTGGCTGCCGGTGGAGCCGCCGCTCACGAGCACCGTGTGCTCGCTCATTTGCTCGAACCGCTCGACGAGGGCTGCGAGCGTTGCGGCAAAGTTCGTGGCCACGGCCACGCGAACTTCGTCGGCCTGCACGGTATGCGGGGCAAGCCCCAGCACGATCAGGAACAGAGCTCTTGGGCAGCGCACGCGCGGCTCCTTGGGGCCGGTGCCCGACATAACGAGGATATCGGACTCCTCGGGGAACCGCATGTCGGTGCGTGTCTACCGCTCGTCGGAAAGCCCGCTGAGGCGCGGGCGCCCTGTGAGAACGTTCACAACCGGTCGCAAGGGGTAAGCGCTAGCCTGCTCGCACTTCGGCGCTCCGGGCGCGCAATTTTCGGTGTAGGTCGATTCGCGAGACGCGGTCGGCATGGGAGGCTCTGAGGGATGGCGGCTTCAACGCGGAACGGCAAAGCGACGCGGCGCGGCTCGCGCGGCTTCACGCTGCTCGAGCTCATGTTCACGCTCACGGTGGCGGGCATTCTGCTCGGCGTCGGCGTGCCGAGCTTCATCGACTTCGTACGCAGTAACCGCGCCGCGGCCAACATCAACGAGCTTTCGTCGGCGTTCGCGATCGCGCGCAGCGAGGCGATCCGGCGCGGGGTCAACGTCACGGTTCACGGCAGCTCGGACGGTGCAACTTTCGGCGCGGACTGGGCCGACGGTTGGATCGTGTTCGTCGACACCGCGGCGTCCGATACGGCGGCACCGGGTCTCGGCCAAGTTTTACAGGTGTGGGGTGAAATGCAGGGCGATCCGGCCGTCACCACGGTCCCAGGCGGCGTCGCCTGGGTACGGTTCACACCGCGCGGCGGCGCACGCACGTCGGCCGGCATGCCGGTCACACTAACAGTCGAGCTCGCGGGCTGCTCGGGCGAGCAGCTGCGCACGCTCGAGCTCAACACCGTCGGCCGCGCCACCGTTGCGAGAGGCGCATGTTGAACATGAGCTCGAACGCTGCCAACGATTTTTGCACGACGAGCGCCTGCCACGAGCGCGGCTTCTCGTTGATCGAAGTGCTCGTCGCGCTCGTGGTGCTTTCCGTGGGCCTGCTCGGGCTCGCGGCGCTCCAATCTACGGCGGCGCAGTTCAACGCGTCGGCGTATTCCCGCTCGCAGGCGACGATTCTCGCCTACGACATGGCGGATCGCATTCGTGCGAACCGCGAAGCGGCGCTCGACGGCGACTACACCTCACCCTACCCGGCCATGGCGCCGGCGTGCGACGACGCAGTCGCCGCCGGCACGGTTGCGGAAGAGGATCTCGGCTCCTGGCGCCGGTCGCTTTCGTGCTCGCTGCCGAGCGGTACCGGTGCGGTCGCGTTCGACGACATGACGCAAGTTCTAACGATCAGCGTGACCTGGGACGAGAGCAGCCGAGACGCCGACACACCCAATCCCGAATTCGTGATGAGGACCGGGCTATGAACAAGCACGACACATTGCTGCGTGCGCGCCCGGCCCAGGCCGGCCTCACGCTCATCGAGCTCATGGTCGCGCTGCTACTCGGCCTCATCCTCATCGGCGGCGCCATCCAAGTCTTCGTCTCGAACCGCGCGGCGTACGCGTTCAACGAAGGCTTCTCGCGCCTGCAGGAAAACGGCCGCTTCGCGCTTGATACGATCGGCTATCACGTGCGGCTCGCCGGATACTTGGGCTGCCGCTCCGGCGTGACGGTCTACAACAATCTCGTCGATGCCGCGACGGTGCCGTTCAACCTGGCCGAAGGGATCTACGGATACGAGGCCGACGGCACGCTTCCGGGGGACACGTTCGAGCCGGCGACCACCAATCCGGCGAACTCGGATACCGAGGGCGACTGGGATCCGCCGTTGCCCACTGGCGCCGATATCGCTCTCGACGGCAGCGTGATTCCGGGTAGCGACGTGCTCATCGTGCGCCACGTGAACCCCTCGTCCTATGCGCTCTTGAGCCCATTCTCGACCGCAACCGAGGTTACCGCAGACGCGCCAGCCGACGCTTTCCAAGCAGGCGACATCGCTGTCGCATCGGACTGCCAGAAGTCCTCGATATTCCAAGTTTCTGCCGTCGCCAACGTAGGCGGCGGCATCACGCTGTCGCACTCGGGCGGCACTCCGGGCAACGCACTTCCCAGCTGGGACACCGACCAGCAGTACGCGGCAGGCGCGCAGGTGGCGCGCGGCGAGACGTGGGCGTTTTACGTCGGCGCTCGTGGCGCCGGGCTGCCGCCGGCGCTATTCCAGCGGCGGCTCGTCATCGATTCCGGAGCGAGCACTGCGAGCTTCGACGTGACCGAGGAGCTCGTCGAAGCCGTCGAGACGATGCAGGTGCGCTACGGCGTCGACACCGATTTGGACGGTGCGATCGATCGATACGACACCGCAAACGACGTAGAAGACGCGGGTGACTGGGCCAGTGTTGCGGCGGTGCGCGTCGCGATCGTTACGCGGTCGCCTGACGAGTACGGTACCGAGGTCGACGAAACCGATTACCTCGTCGACGACGTTATTTTCGATCCTGTCGATGACCGCCGCGTACGACAGGTATTCGTCTCCACGATCGCCATTCGGAATCGATTGCCATGACCCTCTCTACAACCACAAAAATGTTCGCGCGCGAGCGCGGCGCAGCACTCGTAGTTGCGCTGGTGATGCTGCTGGTGATGACGGTGCTCGGCGTAAGCGCCGCCCGCACCACGAACCTCCAGGAACGCATGGCCGGCAATCTGCGCGACAGCAATCTCGCGTTTCAGTCCGCGGAGCGTGCGCTGCGCGAGGGCGAAACCTTTTTGCGCGGACCGACGATCCCGCCGTTCACGGGAGCGAACGGCCTGCTCACGATGCAGGACGACGCAGGTCAGGCGTCGTTCTGGAGCGCCTACGGGTGGGGCGCGAACGGCAGAGCGGCCACCACCGTAGCCGACGACGACGTCGTGGGCGTCCCGCGGTACGTGATCGAAGAGCTGCCGCCGATACCGGACGTAGGCGGCAGCGTGGCCTTCGGGCCGTTGCCCGACATCGGCTTCTACCGCATTACGGCACAGGGCCAAGGCGGCACGGCCGACGCGATCGCCATTCTACAAAGCACGTACCGGCGCTGAGTCGACGAAATCATGAAAAGGAAGCTAGCCATGAAGCATGGATGCAAGATTGCGCATGTCGCCGTCGGCACCCTGAGCGGTCTGTTCATGAGCATCGCAGGTGCCGCACCGCTGGACGTTGCGGATGTGCCGCTTTTTTTGCCGGGCGCCGTGAGCCCTCTGAACATGCTCGTGATGGGCCGCGATCACAAGCTCTATTACGAAGCCTATAACGACCGTTCCGATTTGGACGGCGGCGGCATCGACGTCGGCTACAAACCCGGGATCGAGTATTTCGGCTACTTCGACTCGCACAAGTGCTATACGCACGACGGCACGAAATTCGTGCCGCAAAGCGTCACGGCCGACAAGACGTGCTCCAGCCAATGGAGCGGCGACTGGCTGAACTGGGCGACGACTGCGCGCATCGACGCGTTGAACAAGGTGCTCTTCGGCGGCTTTCGCCGCACCGATACGGCAGCGCAGACGGTGCTCGAGCGCACGCACATCCCGCACGACGCGCATAGCTGGGTGAAGGAGTATCGAAGCGCGGCTGACAACGGCTACGACATCGCCGACTACACGCCGCTCTCGGCGCCGACCTCGGGCCTGACGCACTTGTTCGCTAACGTCTCGCTGATGTACACGTCGAGCTGGACGACGAACAACTCGGTGGCGAGCCCGCCGCTGCTGCGCGTTGCGCAGAACGTTGCCGGCGCGAACAATCGCGCGTGGAACTGGGCGAGCACGGAAAGTCCGGTGGCAGGTGCGTGCTACGGCCGCGACGGCGGCAACGATGGCCGGTGCGCGGGCGCCTCGAACGATGCGGGCTCGGGTGTTCTGCTTACTTCGAATACCACCGCCTTCAACGACCTGCCGGTTCGAGTCGAGGTTTGCGTCGCCGGCATGCTCGAAACCAACTGCCGACGCTACCCGAACGGCAACCACAAGCCGATCGGCCTGCTACAGGAATACGGCGAGAACGACGCGATGAGCTTCGGCTTGCTGACGGGCAGCTACCAACGGAGCAAGAGCGGCGGCGTGCTGCGCAAGGAGATCGGTGCACTCGACGACGAGATCAACATCACGACCGACGGCACGTTCAAGAACTTCAACGGCATCATTGCGACGCTCAGTAAGTTGCGCGCCGCCGGCTACCGAAATTACCGCGGGCTCGGCTACTACGGCGTAGCGGGCCGCGGCGCGGGCGTGGCGTACACGACCTCACCCCTTACGAACCCGCCCAGCGGCAACATCCTCGTCGCGACTCAGCCGTTCAACGAGCCCGAGTTCGGCGGCATGTGGGGCAACCCCGTTGGCGAAATGATGTATGAAGCGCTGCGCTACTTCGCAGGCGAATCGAGTCCGACGGCGGCATTCGATTACGGCAGCGGCACGACGATCGATTCGACGCTCGGGCTTCCGCGGGACGCGACGTGGACCGACCCCTACAACGCGGCCTCTCTCTCCTGCGCGAAGCCGTTCATGACGGTTATCAGTGACATCAACAACTCTTACGACACCGATCAGTTGCCGGGCACGTCATTCTCGGGCTCGCCGCCCGCCGACGACCTCGGCGGCCTCGACGTAGCAGACGAGGCGGACGCGATCTGGGCGAGCGAAATCGGCGGCTCGCTCGAGGTCTTCATCGGTGACAACAGCTTGGAAGCCGACGGAGCACCGTCACCGAAGACGGCAACCAGCTTCGCGACCGTTCGCGGCTTGTCTCCCGAGGAGCCGACGAAGGAAGGCGGCTACTATGCTGCGAGCGTCGCGAAATACGGCTACCAAAACGACTTGAATGCTGCGACGGGCGACCAGAAAGTGCAGACGTTCGCCGTGGCACTGGCTTCGCCGCTCCCTCGCATCGAAATCCCGGTCGGCGGCGGAACGGTCACGCTCGTGCCGTTTGCCAAATCCGTCGGCGGCTCGAGCATCAACGCGGCGCCGGGGCGTTTTCAGCCGACGAACCAAATCGTCGATTTCTATGTCGAGGCGATGGCTGCAGACTTGTCGTCGGGGTCGTTCCTGATCAATTTCGAGGACGTCGAGGCCGGTAACGACCATGACATGGACGCCGTTGTGCGCTATCGATACTCGGTCGTAGGGGGCCAAGTGCAGGTCGACGTAGAGCGCATCTACGAGGCCGGCGGCATCACGCATCACATGGGTTACACCATCTCCGGCACGACGGACGACGGCACTTACCTCGTCGTGCAGGACGACACCACGAACATTCCCTACTTCGTCGACACGCCCGCGGGCGTGAGCTCCGGCGGCTGCGCAAACTCGCCTTACTGCTCAGCGCGGCCCGCGGCTCCATGGGCGTTGCCCTGGACCGACTCGCGCCTGTTCACGCCGGGCACGGGTGGCACGGCCACGCTGCTCAAGGATCCGCTCTGGTACGCAGCCAAGTGGGGCGGCTTCAGCGACTTGAACGCTAACGATCGGCCCGACGTGCAGAGCGAGTGGGACACCGACAATGACGGCGACCCGGACAACTATTTCCTTGTCACGAACGCATTGACGCTCGGCGATGAGCTTCGCGACGCATTCGACGAGATCGGGTCCCGCACGGCTTCGGCTGCGGCGGTCGCCACGAACACCACGCGCCTCGACACCAATACGCTGATCTACCAGGCGCGGTTCCGCAGTGACGACTGGACCGGCAGCTTGGTCGCTCACCGTTTGCTGGAGGACGGCACGCTCGGCTCGCAGGCTTGGACAGCCACGCCGCCCGCACACGGCTCCCGCAACATCTTCACGCGCACCGGCCTGGTTCCGGGGGCAAACGCAGGCGCCCCGTTCCTCTGGGACGATATCGGGACAACGCACCAGGCGGCGCTCAATGAGCGAGCAGACGGGACGCAAGATCCGCTTGGCACGATCGGCCGCAACCGCGTCGCGTGGCTACGCGGCGACGCCACTCAAGAACAGGGTAAGGGCGGCGTGTTCCGCGTCCGCTCGACCCCGCTCGGCGACATCATCAACTCCGACCCGCAGTTCGTCGGCGCCCAGAATTTCGGTTACGAGTCGCTGCCGGCCCTCACCGCGCCGGAAGGGGCCTCGTATCAGCTGTTCCGCAGGACGAAGATAGACCCGTCGACGGGGGCCCCGCTCGAGCCGATGGTCTACGTCGGTGCGAACGACGGCATGCTACACGGGTTCGATGCGAGCTCCGGCGTGGAGCACTTCGCTTACATCCCGAGCACGTTGATTCCCGAGCTCGATGAGCTCACGGATCCGAGCTACGCGCACCGCTACTTTGTCGACGGTCAGATCGTCATCGGCGACGCGTTCATCAACCGCGGTACGGACAAGTGGGCGACCGTCCTCGTGGGCACGACGGGCGCCGGCGGCAAAACGGTCTTTGCGCTCGACGTCACGCGTCCGCACGCGTTCACAGACAGCGACGTCCTCTGGGAATTCACCGATCCCGACCTCGGCAACCCGATCGGGCGACCGGTGGTGGCGCGGATGGCCGACGGCACCTGGGCCGCAGTGTTCGGGAACGGCTACAACAGCACGACCGAGCACGCGATGCTCTTCGTCGTAAGGCTCGAGGACGGCGTGCTGCTCAAGAAGATCGACACCGGGGTCAGTGTGGCGAACGGTCTTGCGACGCCCACGCTGCTCGCCGACGGCACTCGCACGATTTTGGCGGCCTACGCGGGCGATCTCGCGGGTAACCTCTGGAAGTTCGACCTGAGCAACGCCGATCCGGATATGTGGAACGTCGCGTTCAGCGGATCACCGATGTTCACCGCTACTAACGACGCCGGCGACCCCCAGCCGATCACGGCTCCGGTAGAGATCGGGCGCCACCCGGACGGCGGCTTCATGGTCTACTTCGGTACGGGCAAGTTTTTCGAAACGGGCGACAACATCGTCAGTGGCACGCCCCCGGTGCAAAGCTTCTACGGGCTGTGGGACAAGACGTCCGCGGGCACCCCGATCTCGTATCTCATGGATCGCGACGAAGTGCTCACGCGCCAGGCAATCGTCTTCGAAGACGAGGTAGACGCTGCCGGAAACCCGATAGACGCAGACGGAGACCCGATCTCCAGCCGCAATTTCGCCGTACGCGTCACAAGCCAGAACACGACGAATTGGTCCACCCACCGAGGCTGGTTCCTCGATCTCGTGAGCCCCGTGCATGGCGCCGAAGGCGAGCGCGTGGTCTCGCTGCCGCTGTTGCGCAACGGCCGCGTGATCTTCCCCACGCTGATCCCGTCGCAGAACCCGTGCGAATTCGGCGGCAACAGCTGGCTCATGGAGCTCGAGGCCGTCGGCGGCTCGCGACTCGAGCAGCCGCCGCTCGACATCACGGAGGATGGCGACATCGACAACGATGACCTCGTGACCGTGGAGATCGACATCGATGGCGACGGCGATCTCGAGACCGTGACGGTCGCACCGAGCGCCATTCTGTCGGGCGAGAACATCATCGATACGCCGGCCGTCATAACGACTGCGGACGGCGACGAGATCAAGGTGGCCAGCGGCACGTCGAGCGGCGTGGAGGCCGTCGGCGAGAGCGGCTCCGGCGAGCGGTTGCGCGGCTCCTGGCGGCAATTGAGATAGCGGAGACAAGCCATGCACGCAATGGATGCAATTCATCGTAGCGCCGAGCGGCGCTTCAAGCAGGGAATGCGCGGTGTCACGCTGATCGAGCTCATGGTGGTCATCGTGATCATCGGCATACTCGTCTCGATTGCGTACCCGGGTTACCAGTCGCAGATGCAGAAAACGAGACGCACCGACGGTAAGGCGACGCTGTTGAACGCGGCTCAGGCGCTCGAACGCTGTTACACACGGTTCAATATCTACAACAGCGGCGACTGCCCCATCGTCGCGGATCTGGCCGCCGGAATCACCTCGCCCGAAGAGTGGTACGTCGTAACGTCGGTGCCGACGGCCAGCGCCTTCGTGCTCACCGCAACGCCGCAGGGAGCCCAGGTCGACGACACTCAGTGCCTGGCGCTTACGCTCAGCAACACGAACCTGCGCGGTACGACCGGCACGCTGCCCCCCGCCGATTGCTGGTAAGCGCCAGCGCTCGGCAACGGGCCGCTGCTCCACGCGCAGAAGGTGTGCAACTATGCACACCTGACGCGACCTTCGCGCTGGAGCGATTCACTCGATGACTGACTTCGCGAATTGGATGGGGACGGTCAACAGCTTCGTCTGGGGACCCGCGATGCTGATCCTCATCCTCGGCACGGGGCTTTTTCTCCAACTGCGCCTCGGGCTCATGCCGCTCCGGCACATCGGCGCCGGCTTCCGCTTGATGTGGGCCGGGCGCCGGGCGAGCGGCGAAGCGATCGGCGACATCACGCCGTTCGCCGCTCTGATGACCAGCCTGTGCGCCACGGTAGGCGTGGGCAACATCGCGGGCGTCGCCACGGCCATCGCGCTTGGCGGCCCGGGCGCAGTGTTCTGGATGTGGATCACCGCGCTGGTCGGCATGGCTACCAAGTACGCCGAAGTGGTGCTCGCCGTGCACTACCGCGAGCTCGACGAGCGCGGCCGCGCCATGGGCGGGCCCATGTACGCCATCAAGAACGGGCTTGGTGCGCGTTGGGCATGGCTCGGTACAGCATTCGCGCTTTTCGGTGGGCTCGCGGGATTCGGCATCGGCAACATGGTGCAGGCGAATACGACGGCGAGCGCGCTCGGCAACACGTTCGGGCTGGATTCCACGGTCGTCGGCGTTGGCATCTTCGCCGTAACCGCCGCCGTCACGCTGGGCGGCATTCGGCGCATCGGCGCGGTCGCGAACCGGCTGGCGCCCTTCATGATCGTGGCCTACATCGCGGCTGCGGCCGCGGTGCTCATCATGCACGCGCCGGACATTCCGGCCGCGTTCGTCATGATCGTGCAAAGCGCATTCTCGCCGACGGCCGCCGTAGGCGGTTTCACGGGAGCCGCCATCATGGCGGCCATTCGGTACGGCGTTGCGCGCGGTATTTTTTCGAACGAAGCCGGGCTCGGCACGGCGGGCATCGCGCAGGCCGCAGGGCGCTCCGCGAGCCCGGTGCAAAGCGGCATGATCGGCATGACCGGCACGTTCATCGACACAATCATCGTCTGCACGATGACCGCGCTGGTGATCATCGTGTCCGGCGCTTGGCAGAGCGGCGAAACCGGTGCCGTGCTCACGCAGCTCGCGTTCGAATCCGCGTTGCCCGGCTTTGGCAGCGAGCTCGTGGCAATTGCCGTCACGGTATTCGCGGTAACGACGATTTTCGGCTGGGCGTATTACGGCGAACGCTGCTGGCAATATTTGCTCGGCGCGCGGGTCATCGTTCCGTATCGCGTGCTGTGGTGCATCGCAGCGTTCTTCGGCGCCGTTACGCAACTCGATTTCGCGTGGCAACTGGCCGACACGCTGAACGCGTTGATGGCGGTGCCTAATTTGATCGCGCTGCTCGCCCTGTCGCCCGTGCTGGTGCGGCTCACTCGCGAGCAGCTCGCCGACACGCTCGTGCGGAGCGCACCCGCGCTTCGTTGAATTGCGGATCGCCCACGGCGGGCGACTCGCCTCTACCGGCCCGTCACCGGAGGCTCGGGCTCGCCTTCGAGCACCGCTTTGTACACGAATCCCGCGAGCGCCGCGCCCACGATGGGAACCAGCCAGAACAGCCACAGCTGCCCGAGCGCCCAATCGCCGACGAACAAGGCGGGCCCCGTGCTCCGCGCCGGATTCACCGAGGTATTCGTGACCGGAATGCTGATGAGGTGGATCAGCGTGAGCGCAAACCCGATCGCTATCCCTGCGAAGCCAACCGGCGCCCGGCGATGCGTTGCGCCGAGGATCACGATCAAGAACATGAACGTCATCACGAGCTCGGTTACGGCGCTCGCCGTGAGCGAGTATCCGCCCGGCGAGTGCGCCCCATAACCGTTGGCGGCAAACCCGTCCGTCACGGTGAAGCCCGCTTGGCCGCTGGCGATCACGTAGAGAACCGCCGCGCCCGCGATTCCGCCGACAACTTGCGCGACGACGTACGGCAGCACCTGCCCTGCCGGGAACCGGCCGCCCGCCCACAACCCGACCGTCACGGCGGGATTGAAGTGCGCGCCCGAGATGGGGCCGAGCGCGTACGCGCCCGTGAGCACCGTGAGCCCGAAGGCTAGCGCTACGCCGGCGAGCCCGATACCGACCTCCGGAAACGCGGCCGCGAGCACGGCGCTGCCGCAACCGCCGAGCACGAGCCAGAACGTCCCGAGAGCTTCCGCTGACAGTTTGGCAAACATCTTCCGGTACCTCAGTCCACGATCGCCTGATACACGAGCGTCTCGAATTCGGCCGACATGCGCGGCCCGCCGCCGCCCATCTTCTGAATCATGAACACGCCGACGAGGCCTTCTTTGCGGTCCACGAAGAAATGCGTACCCGCGGCGCCGGACCAGCCGAACACGCCCGCCGAAGTGAGGTTGCCGGCCTTCGCCGGGTCCACGACCACGCGAACACCGAGACCGTAGCCCTCGCCACCCGCGGTGCCCCCGCCCGCCGCGCCGCGCGTGACACCGTCGGGCAGGTGGTTCGAAGCCATGAGGTCGACGGTCTTGCGCGACAGAATCCGAACGCCGTCGAGCTCGCCGTTGTTGACGAGCATCTCCGCGAAGCGGGCGTAGTCGGTCGCGGTCGAGGACAAGCTGAAGCCGCCCAGCACTCGCGTCGCCATGCCGGGCGCATCGAGCGCATCGCTCGGCACGAGCGCACCGCCGTCGTTCTCCGTGTAGATGGTGGCAAATTGATCTTTCAATCGGTCGGGCCGCCCGAACACGGTCTCGGTCATATCGAGCGGCTCGAGGATCCGCTCTCGAACGAACGCGTCGAACGGCCGGCCCGAAAGCACCTCGACGAGTCGCGCCTGCACGTCGTGCGACACGGAGTACACCCACCGCGTGCCGGGCTGATAGCCGAGCGGCAACTGGCCCAGCTTCTGCGAGAACTCGGCGAGGTTGGAGCCGAGGAGATTCGCCGCGGCGTAGGCGCGATCGAAGTCGGTGTCGCCCTGCGGGCCGTAGAGATAGCCGGCCGTGTGGCGGAACACGTCCTGGATGGTGGGCTGACGCGTTGCGTCGACGACGCGGCCGGTCTCGCGGTCGAACACCCGGGCGTTTGCCAACTCCGGCAGATAGCGTGCCACCGGCTCGCCGAGCTGGAACTTGCCTTCCTCGTAAAGAATGAGCAGCGCCACACTCGTGACCGGCTTGGTCATCGAGTAAATATAGAAGTAGCTGTCCGCCGTCATGGGACGGCGTGCGCCGATGTCGGCCAGCCCGTAGGCGTCCTGGTGGACGACCTCGCCATGCCGCGAGACGTACGTGACGACGCCCGCGATATCCCCCGCATCGACGTACGCGTGGAAGTGCTCGTCGAGCCGCTCGAGCCGCTCGCGCGACATGCCGGCGACTACTTCGTCGCCCGCGGCAGCGGTGCTCACAAGAATCGCCGCACCGGCCAGTGCGAGGGATAGGAGAGATCTCATGGTGTTGGCTCCACGGCTAGGCGCGCGCGTTGCTGCGGTTCGAGCGTACACGATCGAAATGC
>CAMPKU010000061.1 GCA_946887385.1 uncultured Gammaproteobacteria bacterium | reverse complement strand
CCATCGAGCGACGTGCCATTCAGTTGTTGAATAGCCGCCTGCGCTTCCGCATCACTCGACATCTCGACGAAGCCGAAGCCTTTGCTCTGCCCCGTGTCGCGGTCGCTAATGATGGACACCGAAGAAACCGTGCCGCATTTGCTGAATGCATCGCGCACGCTTTGTTCGGTAGCGGAATACGGCAAGTTGCCGACGTAAAGTTTTCTGCCCATGGTTTACCTCCCGAGGTAGCGCTCGCTCAAGAGCACTTAGGCACCATGCCAAGCAGACTCATTGGAAGCGATCGACGGACGGCCAAAATAATACGTATTGCCGCGTTAGTACGCTAGTGGGAAGGACTTTCCTTGTAGTTTCAACAGGTTAGTCCGCAGGCTCGATGCGCAGTATCGCTCCGTCCTCGTCGTCGACTAGTACGTAAAGCAGCCCGTCCGGGCCTTGGCGGACGTCGCGCATGCGGTGCCTGAAGTCGGTGAGCAGCGCTTCTCGCCGCAACTCTTCCATGCGTTCGTTGAAGAGAATTCGCTGAATCTGACCCGTGCCGATGATCTCGCCGGTGCGTAAACCGCCGACGAACACATCGCCTTTCCACTTCGGCAGCCGGTCTCCGGTGTAGAACGCCAGGCCCGAAACGGCGATCGACGGCATCCAATACACGATGGGATCGATGAAACCCTCCGCCTGAAATTTCTGCGAGTGCCACGGACCCTGATACGTGCGCCCCAAGCTCACGACGGGCCAGCCGTAGTTGCCGCCCGGCACGAGAATGTTGATCTCGTCGCCGCCGTTCGGCCCGTTCTCGCTCTGCCAGATCTCGAGCGTGCCGGGATGCACGGCGAGCCCGAGCGTCGTGCGGTGTCCGAGCGTGAAAATTTCCGGACGGAATCCTTCGCGGCCGACGAACGGGTTGTCACCGGGCACGCTGCCGTCGTCGTTGAGCCGCAAGATCTTGCCGGCGTGCGTGCTCGGATCTTGCGCGTCGCCGCCGGCCGTCGACATGTAGATCTTGCCGTCGGGGCCGAAGATCATGCGCGACACGGTGCCGGAGTCCGGCTGCGTGACGAACAGATCGCGCACATCGCGCAGCGCATTGCCATCCCACCGGCCCCGCGCGAGCGCTAGCGCGCCTTGGTCGCCGTCGAGACCCTTGTGATAGGTAAGGTAAACGAGCTGGTTGTCGGCGAAGCGCGGGTGCAGCGTCACTTCGAGCAATCCCGAGCGGCGCAGCGGCTTCACCTCGGGCGCGCCGGCAACGGGGGTGGGATCGAGCACGCCGTTGCGCACCACGCGTAAGCCGCCGTGAGTCTGTGTTACGAGCCACACGTTGTTCGGCAGGAACGCAATGCTCCACGGGTGCGCGATACCGCGTGTGACCACCGACACGCGGATGCGCTGGCCTTCGGCGGTCGGATACTCCACGGGCCGCTCCGGCAGCGGCGGAATCGGCATCTCGGGCGCTACGGGAATGCCGTTGGCGAACGGCACTTGCTGCTGAGCGTGCGCGAAGCCCGCGGCAGCGGCGAGCGCGACGACACCGGCAAGTCGTGTGGTCAGCTTGCTTGCACCTCGGCACGCACGCCGAGCACTACGCGATTGCGGATGAACTGCGACATCAGCCATTTCTCGTTGTCCTTCGGCGGTAAGCCCGCGTGCACCATGCGGAGATCCGGTTCGCCGTTGCGCAGCGCGTTCGTGAAGAACAAGCCGTCGCCCTTGGCGCCATGGTAGCGAAGGCCGAGCTCGGGGAAGTCCGTCTCGCCGCCTTCGTAGTCGTCGTTCAGATATACGAGGAACGTGATGATGCGCTGGCCGCGCTGCGCAATCTCGGCCTGATAGTTCGGTATGCGCGGATTCACGAAATCGTAGTGATTGGTGATCTCTTCACCGATGGCGTAGTGCAGCACGGTGGGGCCCTCCATGTGCTGCACGGGCACGCCGACCGCTGCGCTCATGCGCCATTGCACCACGGCTTGCACGAGATCAGCGTGTACCAGATCGAAACCCGCCGCGCTGTTCGTGCGCATGTGGTCGGCCACGTCCTTGCCGCCCACGGGATCGTAGATCAGCGCGCGCTTCAAGCCCGGCCGCGCCTGCTCGATGAGCCACGCGCACACGGGGTCCGTGGCGAAGCGCTGGAACACGCGCACGAGCGGATCGGCGCACAACGTGCGGCCGGGCGGTGCGCCGAGCAAAGTTTTGAGATCCGTCCGCTCTCCGAGGCGGCGCCACTGCAACTCGCCGTCGGCGCTGTCCGGTTCGCGGCCCGCGAGAGCGCAGAGCTGCCCACGAGCGGACTCCGAGCCGCGCTCGGCCGCGAACACGAGCAAGCCGAAGGCGTCGTTCCAGCTTTGCGGAACGTGGGCGCCGAGCGCCGTGAGCACCGCGAGCCGCAACGCCGCCTCGGCATGCCCGGCTTTGGCGGCATCGTGCAACAAGCCCACGCCGTCTTTCGGCAGCAACGGCCCCTTGTCGCCGACCACTAGGCGCTTGCCGAGCTCCGTCATTGCGTCGAGGTCGCCGCCTTGGGTGGCCTTCGCCAGTGCGTTGACGGCATCGTCGTGGCGGCCTGCGCGGTCGTGCTCGGCCGCGAGTGTCATGGCGTTCTGCATCAAAAAAGCCTGGCACAATCGGCGCGGAGCAACAAGACGCCGTCGCTCAGCGCCGCCCTGCGTCCGTCGCCGTGACCGCCGCGAGAATGCCCGCCAAGATGCGATTCGGCGTGGGCGGACAGCCTGGCACCGCTACGTTCACTGGAATAACGTTCGCGACGGCGCCCGCGCTCGCATAACTGCAGCCGAAGATGCCGCCCGTTGCGCCGCAGTTACCGACGGCAACCACGAGCTTCGGATCGGGCGTGGCCTCGTAGGTGCGTTTCAACGCAAGCTCCATGTGGCGCGACACGGGGCCGGTAACCAGCAACAGATCGGCGTGCCGAGGACTCGCCACGAACCGAATGCCAAGGCCTTCGATGTTGTAGAACGCGTTGTTGAGCGCATGGATCTCGAGCTCACAGCCGTTGCACGAGCCGGCGTCGACCTGCCGAATGCACAATGCGCGGCCGAGCGTGGCGAGGATCTGAGCTTGCAGATGCTCGTGCACGCGCAGCTCGTCCGCCGCGAGCGGCGGAGCCTCGGTGACGAGCCCCACGGAGCCGATTTGTTTGAGCGTCTTCCACATGGCGCTAGAGGTCGTGCCCGCTGTATGCCAGGTTGAACGACTTGTTGATCAGCGGAAAATCCGGAACGATGTTGCCGATGATCGCATGCTCGAGTGCGGGCCAGTTTTGCCACGAAGGATCGTGCGGGTGACAACGGAAAATTCCGCCGTCCTCGCCGGCAGTGAGCGCCACGAACACGGGGCCTCGCCAGCCCTCTACGGCGCCGATCGCCGTGGCGCCGGCCGCCGGCATCACTCCTTCGCCGTGCACCGCACCGGAGGGCAGCTCGGCCGCGATCGTGGCGACGAGGCGAATCGATTCGATGAGCTCGTCGAAGCGCACGGCCACGCGCGCGGCGACGTCACCGTCGGTGCGCAGGGCTTTGCGCACGGACAGCTGTGTGTAGGGCTCGCACGGCAAGTCGGCGCGCAGGTCGGCACTGTGGCCGCTCGCGCGACCGGCGAGCCCAACCATGCCGAGGCGCGTGGCGAGAGCCGGCGCAACCACGCCCGTTCCCACGAAGCGATCGCGCACGCCGGCGTGCTCGTCGAAGATGTGCCGCACAGCGTTGGCATCGCTTGCGATGGCGCGCGCGCGGGCCGCAAGCTCCACGAGGCTCGCCGGCAGCGCGTCCACGGCGACACCGCCGGGCACCACGAAATCGAACAGGTAACGGCTGCCCAGCGTCGTTTCCGTGGCTCGCAGCCACAATTCTTTGAGACGCGACAACTGCGCGAGCCCGAACGCGAACCCGGCGTCGTTGCCGAGCGCGCCAAGATCGCCCAGATGATTGGCGATGCGCTCTGCTTCGAGCGCGAGCGCGCGCAGCCACGTTGCGCGCGCCGGCACGGTGCAAGCGGCCAGGCCCTCGAGCGCCTGACAGTACGCCCAGGAGTATGCGACGCACGAATCGCCCGAGACGCGAGCGGCCAGCCGATGCCCTTCGAGCAGCGGCGTGCGAGCAAATAGTTGCTCGATGCCCTTGTGCGCGTAGCCGAGCCGTTGCTCGAGCCGCAGCACCTTCTCGCCGACCACCGAAAAACGAAAGTGGCCGGGCTCGATAATGCCGGCATGCACCGGACCCACCGGGATCTCGTGCACGCCGTCGCCGGCGACTCGGACGAATGCATAGTCGTCGGCGCGCAGCGGCGCCGCGTCGGGCTGCTGCGCGCCTGCTTCGAGCGGGCGGTAGTCGGCCGGCCACGCGGTGTGCCGCAGCCACGGTCGGCCGTCGGAGGTCGAAGCGCGCAGGCCTGTGAGGTCTGCCGCCGCGCGCTGCATGCGGTCGGCCGAGGGGAAAATGTCGGCCAGCGTGGCGTATTCCGCCGCGGCGCTTTCGAGCGGCAATGTTGCGAGCAGCAGGAAGTCGTCGCCGGCGTACAACGTGTGTACAGCGTTACGGTGCGCGCATTCCGTCCACAGGGCGTGGAGGCGACCGCCGACGGCTGCGACGTCGAGTGCCACTTGCCGCCAGTCCTCGGCCGCCACCTCGATGCCGCGAGCGCCGGGTGCGCCGGCCAGCGGTTGGGATCGATCGAGCCACTTGCGAATCGCCATCGTGTGCTACTCGATACCTGCTACTGGCCCGCGATCAGCGCAGCTGCCGCGCGATACCAATCGGCCAAGTAGGGCGGAATGTACAGCCCGAGCAATAGCACTAGCGCCAGGTGCGCGAACACGGGCAACAGCGCAGGGGAATGCGGCAGCCGCTTCGCCGTCGTCTCGCCGAAAACCATGGGCTGTACGCGGCGAAACACGGCCGCAAATGCGATGCCGAGCGCGAGCAGGAGGATGGGCGTGGACCACGGCTCTTGGCGCATCGCCGTCGTCAAAATCAAGAACTCGCTGGCGAATACGCCGAATGGCGGCAGGCCGAGAATCGCGAGCGTGCCCATCATGAGGCCCCAGCCGATCGTGGGGCTCACGGTTACGAGGCCGCGAATGTCGTCGATCACCTGCGTGCCGGTCTTCTGCGCCGCGTGGCCCACGGAGTAAAAAATTGCCGACTTCGTGAGCGAATGCACGGTCATATGCAGCAGCGCAGCGAAGTTCGCGACCGGGCCGCCCATGCCGAACGCGAAGGTGATGATGCCCATGTGCTCGATCGAGGAGTAGGCGAACAACCGCTTCACGTCTCTCTGCCGCCATAAGAACAGCGCCGCGAGCACCACCGACAGCAAACCGAATCCCATGAGCATTCGCGATGGCAGCTCCGACTGCAGCGATCCCTCTACGAGCACTTTGCAGCGCACAACAGCGTAGATCGCGACGTTGAGCAGCAACCCGGAAAGCACGGCGGAGATTGGGGTTGGTCCCTCGGCGTGCGCGTCGGGTAGCCAGTTGTGCAAAGGGGCGAGGCCCACCTTCGTTCCGTAGCCGACCAACAGGAATACGAACGCCAATGTGAGCACGGCCGGCTCGAGCTGGCCTTTGACTTCGTTCAAATTGGTCCAAAGCAGCGCCGTGGTACCGTTGCCGCCGAGCACGCGCTCCGCCGCGAAGTAGAGCAGGATCGTGCCGAACAACGCTTGCGCAATGCCGACGCTGCAGAGAATGAAGTACTTCCAGCCGGCCTCGAGGCTCGCCGGCGTGCGGTACAGCGTTACGAGCAGCACCGTCGAAAGCGTGGCCGCCTCCATGGCCACCCAGAGCATTCCCATATTGTTGCTCGTCAACGCGAGCAACATCGCCGCGATGAAGAGCTGATACATGCTGTGATAGAGGCGCAGCTGCTGTGCAGTCACGCGGCCGTGGTCGCTCTCGATGCGCATGTAGGGACGGGAAAATAACGAAGTGGTGAAGCTCACGAATGCCGTGAGCGTTACCAGAAACACGTTGAACGGATCGATGAAGAACTGCTCGCCGAACGCCGTGAAGCTGCCTTCGCCGATCACCCGCACGGTGAGGGCGCAGGCGGCGAGAAACGTGGCGCCGCTGAACGCGACATTGGCTTCGGGCGCCCAACGCCGCGCGCCGACGGCCGCAAGCACCGCAGCGCCGATTACAGGGAACGCCAGCAGTAGTACGAGCTCTACGCTCACTGATCCTCCCGCAGCGACTCGAGATGATGCAGGTCGAGGCTGTCGAACTGCTCGCGTATTTGGAAGAAGAACACACCGAGCACGAGCATGGCGACGAGCACGTCGAGCGCCACGCCGAGCTCCACGATCATCGGCATGCCGTAGGTAGCGCTCATCGCGCCGAAGAACAGCCCGTTCTCCATGGACAGGAAGCCGACCACCTGCGACATGGCTTTGCGGCGCGTAATCATCGTGAGGAAAGAGAGCAGGACTACGGCGATCGCGATGCCGATGCCGCTGCGAGTGGCGGTGCTCGCTAAGGCCACGATCGGCTGCGCCAGCCCGAACGAGAAGATGACGATCAGCACGCCGACGAGCATCGTGCCCGAGATCTGCAGCAACGGCTCGCTGTCCCAATACACCCCGAGCCGGCGGATGAGACGGTTCAGGAGCCACGGCAAGAACAGCACTTTGAGGCCGAGCGTGAGCAGCGCCGACAAGTACAGGTGTGTTTCGCCCGTTCGCCAGGCGAGCAGCAGCGTGGCGGCGCAGAGCAACGCCGCCTGCGTGGCGAGCAGCTTCACCAGCGTGACCACGCGCCGCTGCGACAGCATGCCGAACGCGAGCAGCAGAAACAGTGCCGCAATCGCGTTCAAGATTTGCAGGTCGAGCGATAATGAGCTCATAAGATCAACTCACCCTTGCAGCAGCAAGTGAACGAGCAGCCCCAGCACGGCCAGCAAGAATGCCGTTGCCAGCAGCTCCGGCACCCGGAATACGCGCAGCTTCGCAAACGCCGTCTCGGCCACGGCCAGCACCAGGCCGCTCACGAGCAGCTTGAGCGCCAGCAGCGGTAGAGCGCCCAGCAGCGCCAAGAGCGTAGGCATTTCCGCCGTCGCCACTCCCCACGGCACGAACAACGCCATGCCGATGCACGCATAGTTGAAGAGCTTCAAGGCCGCCGACCATTCCATGAGCGCGAGGTGGCGCGCCGAGTACTCGAGCAGCATCGCCTCGTGGATCATCGTGAGCTCGAGGTGTGTAGCTGGATTGTCGACGGGCAGGCGGGCGTTCTCGGCCAGCAGCACGAGCCCGAACGCGACGGCCGTGAACGCGAGGCTCGGGTGCAGCATGAACGAGTCCGTCGCGAGTCGCTCGGCAATGGTGGGCAGCGCCGTGCTCTGCGAGATCAGCGCAGCCACGAAGATGACGATGAGCAATGCCGGTTCGGCAAGAAACCCCACCATCATTTCGCGCCGCGCGCCGAGCGTGCCGAACGCGGTGCCCACGTCCATGGCTGCGAGCGCCATGAACACGCGTGCCGTGGCGAGCAGCCCGACGAGCGCAATCGCGTCGGCCGCGTTGGAGAAAGGCAGGTTCGTGCCCGTGGAGGGCACGATCGCCGCGGCACAAATCATCGTGCCGAAAACGATGTAGGGGGCCGCGCGAAACAGCGGCGACGCGTGCTCGGCGAGCACGGCTTCTTTGATGAGCAGCTTGCGGATATTGCGATAGGGCAGCCAGATGCTCGGCGGCGTGCGGTTTTGCAGCACGGCTCTGCACTGCGCAATCCAACCTGCGAAGAGCGGCGCCGCCAGTACCGCGATCAGCACCTCGAGCACCTGGATGAGCCACGTCACGGCGTTCATAGCACGAAGGCCAACAGCACGAGCAAGGTAACGAGGCTGTAGATGAGGTACGTCGAGATGCGACCTTGCTGTAACTGCACGACGGCCGAAGCCAGGCGCTGCACCAGTGCAGCCGCCGGCACGTAAGCGCCCGTCCAAATGCGGTCGCTGATCTCGACGCGATAACGCGGTGCGCCGTCGGTAGGGCTCGGCAGCTCGCGGCGCATGCCGAAAAACGGCTCGAAGATGTGACGGATCGGCTGGCCGAAGCCTTCCGCCGTATCTTGCATGCGCGAGTCGAGCCGAACAAAGCCGCAGTCCCATGGCGCCGCGCGGCGCACGCGACGCCGATAGATGCGGCTCACGACGAAGATCGTTGCAAGCACCGAGAGCAGCACGATAGCGAGGAACACGAGCGGCGCGTACGACGCCTGACGCCCAGCGACTGGATCGAGCAACCACCAGCGGCCGAAAGCGGCGCCGGGCTCGAGCAGGCCGAATTGCGTAGGCACCAGCGCAAGCACCGAGATTACTTGATTCGGCAGCAAGCCGAGCGCCACACAGCCGGCCGCAAGCCAGAGCATTCCAAGGCGCTCGCGCCAGCCAGCATCGTGAGCGTCGGCCAAGGCTGCCTCGCGCGGTTGGCCGAGGAATACGACACCGAAGAATTTCACCATCACGTAGCCCGCAAGTGCCGCGGCCAGCGCCACCACGGCAGCGCCGAGCGGCAGCAGCATGTTGAGAAACAAGCGCGGCACCTCATGGGCCGAGAGGAACGCTTGCAGCAGCAGCCATTCGGACACGAAGCCGTTCAACGGCGGCAGGCCCGCGATGGCGAGTGCGCCGATCAAGGTGGTCCATGCCACCCACGGCATCCGGCGTATGAGCCCGCCAAGTCTGCCTAAGTTGCGTTGACCCGTGGCATGCAGCACCGCGCCCGTGCCGACGAACAGCAAGCCCTTCATGAACGAGTGATTGATTGCGTGATAGAGCACCGCGATGAGCGCGAGTGCGGCCGGCGCGCTCATCCCGGCCGAATGGTAAACCAGCGCGAGACCGAGGCCCGCGAACAACAGGCCCACGTTCTCGATCGATGAGAACGCGAGTAACCGCTTCATGTCCGTCTGCGCGGCCGCAAACACGACGCCATAGAGCGCCGTGAACAAGCCGAGCGCCATCGCCACGAGACCCCACCACCACTCGGGATAGGCCAGCAAGTCGAACGACACGCGCAACACCCCGTAGATGGCCGTCTTCAGCATGACGCCGCTCATGAGTGCGGACACGGGCGAGGGTGCGGCGGGGTGCGCTTCGGGCAGCCACACGTGCATCGGCACGAGCCCCGCTTTGGCGCCGAAGCCTATCAGCGCGAGCAAAAACGCAGCCGAGGCCCAGCCTGCCGACAAATCGGCGCCGCGCATTGCGTCGAACGTGAACTGCCAGCTACCGCCTTGCATCACGCCGAACGAAAGCAGCACCCCAATCGCGCCGAGGTGCGCGATGAGCAAGTACAAAAAGCCGGCCGCGCGGATCTCGCGAATGCGGTGCTGAGTGGTGACCAGAAAATACGACGTGAGCGCCATCGATTCCCACGCCACCATGAACGAGTACGCGTCGTCGGCCAGCAGCACACCGCCCATCGCGGCGAGGAACCCGTGGTACTGCAGGCACAGCAGGCCCGGCAACGCGCCTTCGCCGCGCCGGAAGTAGCCGGCAGCAAACAACGAGATTCCGGCCGACGCGGCGCCGAGCAGGAACAGAAACACGCTCGACAGCGCGTCGCGGCGGAGGTGCACCGGCAAGTCCGGCAAGCCGATAGGGAGAATCAATTGCTCGGTGGGGGACGCGACGCTCCAGGCGGCCGTAACGGCGATTGCCACTCCGACGGCCGCTCCCAGCGGGAACAACACGTGCGCCACGAACTTGAGGCTCGCCGGCCGCAGAAGGCCGAGGAACCCAATGATGACCCATAAACCGAGCAGGCTGAGGAGAAGGAGCAGCGGAGCAGACGCGCTCACCGAAGGTCTCGCGGGAGTGCCGTGGCGGCGACTCGAAGATTGTACTTGGATGATAATAGCATTACCATCGAATTAGCGTTCAAGAGGCCGGTACATTGCCCGTCGAAGATCGATCCGCGCGTTTGACGGTTCTCATCGACCCACGCAAGAAGGCGTTGTTCGAATCGCTCTGTGCCGATGAAGACGCCACGCCGTCGCAGGTCGTGCGCCGTCTGATTCGCGCGTATATCGAAGAACGGACCGGTAAGGCCTGGCGGCCGCAGGGCCCGACCAAGACGGCGGCCAAAGGCAAACGTTAACTGCCCACCTTCGACCAACGGCCGGCGTCGAGGTGCGCCGACCAAGCCAATTTGGAGAGCCACATGAGCACGTATACGCCCGACACCGTCAACGCGCCCGCCAACTTGCGCCATCGCGCACTCGCGGCTTGGGTGGCTGAGGTGGCGAACCTGACGCAACCCGCACGAATTCACTGGGCCGACGGTAGCGAGGGCGAGTACAACCGGCTCTGTGCGGAGATGGTCGCGACGGGCATGCTCATCACGCTCGATCCGACGCGCAGGCCGAATTCGTATCTTGCGCGCTCCGATGCGTCCGACGTCGCGCGCGTCGAGGACCGCACGTTCATCTGCTCGCGCCGGCAGGAGGACGCCGGTCCTACCAACAACTGGGAAGACCCCGACAAAATGCGCGCCACCCTGCGCGGATTGTTTGCGGGCGCGATGCAGGGTCGCACCCTGTACGTGATCCCGTTCTCGATGGGGCCCATAGGCGGCCCGATCTCCCAGATCGGCGTGGAGATCTCCGACAGCCCATACGTTGTCGCCAATATGCGCATCATGACGCGCATCGGCAGCGCCGTTCTCGACGCGCTCGGCGAAGAAGGCCGCTTCGTACCGTGCTTGCATTCGGTCGGCGCGCCGCTCTCGCCCGGCGAGCAGGATAGCCGCTGGCCGTGCAACCGTAAGACCAAGTACATCGTGCACTTCCCGGAAACGCGGGAGATTTGGTCGTACGGCTCGGGTTACGGCGGCAACGCACTGCTCGGCAAGAAATGCCTCGCGCTGCGCATCGCGTCCACGATGGCGCGCGATGAAGGCTGGTTGGCGGAGCACATGTTGATCTTAGGCGTTGAGAACCCGGCCGGCGAGAAGACGTACGTTGCGGCGGCGTTCCCGTCGGCCTGCGGCAAGACGAACTTCGCGATGCTGATACCGCCCGCCTCGTTTGCGGGCTGGAAAATCACCACCGTGGGCGACGATATCGCCTGGATCAAACCCGGTCCGGGAGGCGAGCTACGCGCGATCAACCCCGAGGCCGGCTTCTTCGGCGTGGCGCCCGGCACGTCGGAGAAAACGAATCCGAACGCCATGGCCACGCTGCGCGCGAACGTCATCTTCACCAACGTGGCGCTCACCGACGACGGCGACGTTTGGTGGGAAGGCATGACGAGCGAGCCGCCAGCGCATGTCGTCGATTGGACGGGCGCCGATTGGACACCGGCGATCGGGCGCGACACGGGCCGTAAGGCGGCACACCCGAATGCGCGGTTCACGGTGCCGGCCGCCCAATGCCCGTCGATCGATCCCGAGTGGGAAGCCGCCGGCGGAGTGCCGATCTCGGCGTTCATCTTCGGCGGCCGGCGAGCGACCACCGTGCCGCTCGTCTACGAGGCGTTCAACTGGAACTTCGGCGTGTATCTCGCAGCAACGCTCGGCTCGGAGACGACGGCCGCGGCCGAAGGGAAGCAGGGCGTCGTCAGGCGAGATCCGTTCGCGATGCTGCCGTTCTGCGGCTATCACATCGGCGACTACTTCAAGCATTGGCTGCGCGTGGGTCGCTCGCTGCGGGAGAAGCCGCGAATTTTTTGCGTCAACTGGTTTCGCGTCGACGCGCACGGCAAATTCATGTGGCCTGGGTTCGGCGACAACATGCGCGTGCTCGAATGGATCGTCGACCGGGTGCGCGGCCGAGCCGGCGCGCGCGAGACGGAGCTCGGCTGGGTGCCGCGCTTCGAAGACATCGATTGGACGGGCGGTGCGGTTACGCCCGAGGCGTTCGACGAGCTCATCGCCGTGGACCGGAGCGCCTGGACGGGCGAGATGGCGCAGCACTCCGAGTGGTTCACGAAGCTGGGGTCGCGCGTGCCGCAGCAACTCACTATCAAGCGCGACTTGATCGCCGCGCGACTTACGCACGCGCCTTCGGCGTAGACGGCGCGCTCGTCCAGAAGCGCAGCCGGGGCCGCATACGGCCCCGGCTCGCCTAAGGCAATTACGCCAGAGCGCGCTCGAACAATACGAGCATGCGGCTCCAGGCGCGTTCGGCCTGAGCTTCGTCATACACGGCCCCGTCGGGCGGGCACCAACCGTGCGCGGCCGGGTACACTTCGATCTCCGCCTGCAGATTCGCTTTCGCGAACGCCTCGCGCAGCACGTTCTTTGCTTCGGGCTCGCGCTCGTCGTCGTTCTCGGCCACGGCGAATAGATACTGCGCTTTCATCTGCGGCACGAGCAGGTGCGGGCTGTCGGGCGCCTGCGAGACGAGACCGCCGCCATGGAACGACGCCGCCGCGCCGATGCGCTCGGGCAGCGCCGCTGCCGTGCGCATCGTGATCGGCCCGCCCATGCAGTAGCCGGTGGTACCGATGCCGCGATTCCGGTCGACTTGCGGCTGCTGATCGAGCCAGCTGACGAACGCGCGCGCGTCGGTGACGTGCGTGGTGGCGTTCAGCTGCTGCGCGAGCGGGAACACGATGGCGCGCGTGGCCTCGTCGAAGGTGGCGCCCGGCGCCACGACGGGCGCGCGTTTGCCGCGGTAGAACGGATTCACGGTGAGCACCGAGTAGCCCGACTCGGCGAGGCGCTTGCCCATCTGCCTAAACGCGGGGCGCAGGCCCAAGATGTCGGGCCACACGAGCACCGCCGCGTGTGCGCCGCTCGAAGGATGCACGAAGTAGGCGTCGCAGACGCCGTCCGGCGTGCGGATCTCGACGTCTTTCTCCGTGACGGCCTGCGCGTTCGCCGCGCGCGGCAACATCATCGCCAGGCCCACGCCGGCCGTGAGCGTGCCGAAGTCGCGGCGCGAGACGCGCCCTGCACGGATGTATTTCTCGAGATCCTCTTCGAAATGGTCTTTGTCGCACATGCGGGCTTCCCCCTTGTTGTTGGGCGCACCGGACTTCGGTGCCCATAAGCGCTCGACTATACCGGCTTCCCGTCACCGGCTCACGCGGCCGAAGCGCTTCAATCTGCAAAGAAGGCTTCGAGCTCCGCAGCCAAGAGGTCCGGCGCTTCTTCAGCGATGTAGTGGCCCGTGGGCACAGCGCGCCCCGTGACCTCGTACGCGCACTTCGCTTGCCAATCCTCGATGGGCGCGAAGAGCGAGTGCACCACGCCGCGCTCGCCCCACAGCACGTGCACCGGGCAGTCGATGCGTCGCGCCGCGTCCGCGCGATCGTGCGCCAGGTCGATCGTGGCCGCGGCGCGATAGTCCTCGCACATGGCGTGAATGGCTTCGGGATCCGCGAAGCAGCGCTCGTACTCCGCCAGCGCGCGCTCGTCGAACGGCGACAGCCCCTCCGAGCCCCAGCCGCCGAGCTTCGAGCGCAAGTAGAACGACGGTGCGGCGCCGATCAGCGTCTCCGGCAGCGGCGCCGGTTGGATCAAGAAGAACCAGTGATAGTAGCGGCGGGCGAAGTCCATCTTCGTGCGCTCGTACATTGTGAGCGTTGGCGAGATGTCGAGCAGCGCCAGTGAGCGCACCGTTTGCGGATGATCGAGCGCCAACCGATGCGCCACGCGACCGCCGCGGTCGTGGCCGCAGACGAAAAATTGCTCGTAGCCGAGCTCGCGCATCAACGTGAGCACGTCGAGCGCCATCGTGCGTTTGCTGTACGCCGAGTGGTCCGCCGGCCCGTGCGGCTTGTCCGAGTCGCCGTAGCCGCGCAGGTCCGGCAGCACGAGCGTGAAGCGTTGCCGCAGGCGCTCGGCCACGCGATGCCACATCGCATGCGTTTGCGGAAAGCCGTGCAGCAGCAACAACGCCGGGCGTACCGGCGTGGCCGCAGCGTCGTAGCAGACGTTGAGCGTGATGCCGTTCGCGGCACGCCGTTCGAGACGAAATCCTGGCGGAAAGAGCTCGCGCATCGCGCGAGTGTCGCGCCGCCGCGCCTGGCTGTGCAAACGCAAGAAACCGCGTGGCGGCCGAGAACGCTAGGCCTGGTGGCTCGCGGCGAGCAACCGTTCGATTTCCGCGACGTCCACGGGCTTGATGAGATGCGAATTGAAGCCGGCGTCGTTCGACCGCCGCCGGTCCGCTTCCTGACCCCAGCCGGTCAATGCCACCAACAACATCCCCTGGCCCCACGGTTTCTGCCGCATCCGGCGTGCCGTCTCGTAGCCGTTGAGCCGCGGCATGCCGAGGTCGAGCAGGGCGACATCGGGCTGGAACCGATCGGCCACCTCGATAGCTTCGAAGCCATCGTTGGCCGTTCGCGTGTCATGGCCCATCAGCCGCAAGAGCAGCGCAAGGCTCGACGCCGCGTCCTCGTTGTCGTCGACGACCAGAATGCGGTGGCCGGTCGACGGGGCGGCGCTGACTTCCGCAACGGCCGGTAGCTCGGTCTCGGCGCGGGCGTTCGCTGTTGGCAGGCGCACGATGAACTCGGTTCCCTGTCCCGGGCCTTTGCTCTGTGCCTCGACGCTGCCGCGGTGCATCTCCACCAATCGCTTGACGAGGGATAGCCCGATCCCGAGCCCGCCCTGGGCACGCTCCAACGATTTATCGACCTGCATGAACATCTCGAACACGTGCGGCAAGTGTTCGCGAGGAATTCCAATCCCATTGTCGCTGACGCGTACCGTCACCGAATCGGCGTGCTCCTCGGCTGTGATGGCGATGCGGCCGCTGGGCGGCGTGTACTTCGCGGCATTGTTCAAGAGATTGGCGAATACCTGCGCCAGCCGAACCACGTCGGCGTCGAGCGTGATCTCGCGCGAGGGCAGATCGATCGTGAGCTCGTGATTCTGCGCATGGATGAGCGGGCTGCTGGTCTCGATTGCTTGGCGAACGATCCTGTCGAGCGTTGTTCGTTCCTTGTTCAGATCGATACGATCGGTGGCGATGCGGCCAATGTCGAGCAGATCGTCGATGAGCCGTACCATTTGGCCTAGCTGCAAATCCATCATTTGGCGTGTGCGCTCCACCAAGCCCGGATCGTCCTTGGCGAGCTTCAGCAACTGCAATCCATTACGCAACGGCGCGAGCGGATTGCGCAGCTCGTGCGCCAGCGTGGCGAGGAACTCGTCCTTGCGCCGATCCATTTCGTTGAGCTTCGCGCTGTTTTCTTTCAGGACCTCGTTGAGCTCCTTGAGCGCCTTCGCATTTTCGCGAGATTGGCGTTCGCTTTGCCTAAGAGCCGTCTCCGCGTCTCGCCGATCGTTCACGTCGCGCAAGATGGCCGTAGTGAAAGTGCGCGTGCCATCCCGCCAACGGGCGGCGGACACTTCGAAATAGCGCAACGTGCCGTCTTTGCGTCGAACGCGCACCTCGATTGGCCGAGCGGGCGCGCTACCCGCATTCGCGGCTTGCCAGAGGTTTTCCCAAGCGCTTGGAGTCTGGAACAGAAAGGCCGCTTTTCGACCGATCAGCTCGTCGGCCGAAAAGCCGAACTGCTGTGCGGCGGCGGGGTTTGCGAGCCGGATGATCCCTTCGCTATCGATGTTCAGGATCACGTCGGGCGCGCTCTCGATCAGCGCGTAGTAGCGGGCGTTTTGGCGATCGCGGAGGAAGCGCTCGCGCTGAGTCGCGTCCGTGACATCGATGATTTGGACAACGCATCGTCTAGGTCGAACGTCGCTGATCGGTGACACGATGACATCGTGAAGCAACGCTTGGCCGGCGCGCGTGTGGAGCGGCAGCAGCTCCGGGTGCAGCGTGTTCGTGAGCAGCGTGGACGCACCTGCTTCCAACGCAGACTCGATGGCCCTGACGATCACGTCGATATTCGCCGCGGGAAAAACTTCCGCGAAGGTTTTGCCGATGGTGTCCGTGGGGGATAAGCGGCTCGCCGAGATCATCCACGCGTTCCAGTGCGTGATCTTCCGATCTGCACCGATCACGATTAGCCCGGCTGCAACGCCGTCGAGAATTCCGTTTCTCTGCTCTGCGTTCGACATGGGTTTTACGCTTTGGCCGCTCCGCTGGTGCGCCGGATCAATGCGCGCAGCAGGGTTTGCAACGCAGACAGCGACGGCATATCCATCATCATGGCGATGTAGCCGTTGATGTCGCGCTTGCGCATCGCGAAGTTGATGTAGATGAACATCACCGTGGTGCCGGCCACGGGCGGCGGCTCGAGGCTAAAAAATTTCGAGCTTTCGCCGCGCAGGACTTCAGGGAGCGAGATTTTGAGATTGCTCTCGAGCGAGTTCGCCACCGTCGCCAGGCAGCTATTCAGGATGATGTTGCCTGTTTCCGCCAGTGCTTCCTGTTCGAGCTCGATGATTTCTTCGAGCGAAAGATCGCTGCCGACCACCGCTCGCACTAGCTCGAGACTCCTTTCCTCCGGGAAGATGAGCAGCGCTCTGCCTGTGATCTCGCCCTCGAAGATTTGGTGCACGGCCACCAGGCTGCGCGATTCGCGTTCGCCCAAAGTCTGAATCGCTTCGAGGCGCGACATCAGCGCCACTCTAGGCACGGTTAAAATCACCTCGTCGTGCACCATGCGGGCGAGGTCGAGTGCCGCTCGACTCACGCCCAGATTGACGAGCTCCGTGATGGCGTCGAGCTCGAGGTCCGACAACACCACATCGATTGGGGCGCTCACGAATCGGTGCCCTGCAAATCGCGCATGGCCTTCGTCAAAAACTCGCGCAGTGCTTGCTCCGCGAGCGGTTTCGGCAGGAACGTGGCTCCCAAGGCATTGGTGCGATCCACGACGTCCCGCTGATGGTTCGCAGAGATGATGCCGATCGGCATCTGCGGATTCAGCTTGCGCAGATCCGCAGCCAGATGCAGACCGTCTTGGGTTGGCATGTTGAAATCCACGAGGGCAACGTTCGGCGCCTCCATTTCCATGGCTCGCACCGCATCGGCAGGGCTGCCGGCTTCCACGCGCTGCCAGTCCGGATAGCAGTTGTTCATTGCCTTGGCCACCGCCATGCGCGCCAGCTTGCTGTCATCGACGATCAGGAGTTTGTAAACCATGCTTCGCTCCTTACCCAGTTCTTTCCAACGCGCCGGCTCGGATAGGGGTGCAGCGCGAATCAACGCGCGGCTCGCTGCACGAGCGGAGCGATATGGGCTCTCAGCAATGCACTCGAAGGCAATCCGCGAATGCGGGGCTTTGCCGCCAGCAATACCTGGATCACGGCCGAGTGCAGGTGTTCGCAGGTGCTCCATTCTACGGTGGATCGAGGGGCCGCCAGTAGATGGTGCTGCAACACCTCGGCATCCTCGACGCCGCATCGCCCGGCCAGCTCGATCACGCCTTCAGCGGTCACGCGCACCGTCATTGGAGCAACTCCGCCAAGTCGAGCACCAGCAAGACGCTGCCGTCTCCAAGCAAGGTAGAGCCGGCGATACCCGGCAGCCCGGAGAGGAGCCCGTCGAATGGCTTGAGCATGATGTCCATGCGCTCGCCCAGGCGGTCTACCTGCAGCGCGCCGAGACCGCCGTCGATCCTGGCAATCACGATCGGTCCGGCTCCACCGGCCTGCTGCTCTCGCTGTGCGAGCACGTGCGCCAGCCGCACGAGCGGGATGGTTTGGTCGCGCAGCACGATCGCGTGCGCCGCTCCCACGGGAAAGATGCTGCTCTCGGGGATGCGGACGGTCTCGACCACGGCTTCCAGCGGGATGCCGAACGTCTGACCTGCCGCCTCGACGGTCATCACCTGCGTGACCAGAACGCTGAACGGCAGAGCGAAGCGCACCGTCGTTCCTTCGCCTGGGACGCTGTGAACTTCCACGTGGCCGCCCACGCGGCTCGCGGCTGTGCGGACGGCGTCCATGCCAACACCGCGTCCCGAAACTTGGCTGAGCGCAGCTGCAGTAGAAAGACCCGGCGCGAAGATGAGCTCGATGAGCTGTGCATTGCTCATGGCCATGAGCTCTTCGGGCGTGGCGATGTTGCGCAGCCTCGCTACTTGCCGAACGCGCGCCACGTCGATGCCGCTGCCGTCATCGATGACTTCGATGCGGACGTGCTCGCCTTCGCGAAACGCACGCAAGCGGATCGTGGCGACGGGCGGCTTGCCGGCGGCGGCCCGTGCCGCGGCGTCCTCGACGCCATGGTCCATTGCATTGCGCAGCACGTGCACGAGCGGTTCCACGATGACCTCGACGATCGCCTTGTCGGCCTCGGTATCTTCGCCCTCGATCTGAAGCGTTGCCGGCTTGCCGAGCTCGGCAGAGAGCTCGCGTATCAAGCGTGGAAAGCGCTGGAAAGCGACGCGCAGCGGCAGCACGCGCATGCCGACCACGGTTCGCTGTAGCTCGCCTACGAGTCGGTCGAGGCCGGCGTGCTGCTTCGTTAGCGCCGCGGCAAACGCGGAGCTTTCGGTGTCGGCGAGCTTGGCGGCGTGGCCGATCGCGTTTTTGGCGACGGTGAGCTCGCCAGTCAGGCGCACGAGCGCATCGATCCGGTCGGCGCTCACGCGCAGCGTCTCTGCACGACCGCCGCGGCGGCGGGCGGCGTACGGCCCGGCTGGGCGCGCCGGCGGCGCTCCCTCTAGG
>CAMPKU010000060.1 GCA_946887385.1 uncultured Gammaproteobacteria bacterium | reverse complement strand
CTAGCACGCCGGGCGCGCCGTTGACGAGGCCGATGTCCTGCCAGTATGCGCCGCCCATCGCGGTGTCGCCGGCGATCTCGTACGAGAGGTTCGAGATCGGGTGCATGACGCGGGGCTCGGGCGGCAATGCGGCGACGAACTCCTTGATCGCGGCGCGGCCTTTGGCCGTGTTGCCCTGCAGCGTCAGCTCGCCGTCCTCGGTGAACAGCGCGGCGTAAGCGTCGAAATTCCGCGAGTCGAGCGCGTGCGGATAATCGCCTGCGAGGAGTTGCTCGATCGCCTGGCGATCGAGCACTCGCGCGAGACCCGGGTCGGGGCTGCGCGCGGTGGGCTGGCACCCGGCAGCGGCGAGGAGGACGGCGATCGGCATGGCAATGCGGTGCAGCATGGCTTGGTCCGTTTTGTTCGGTTCGACGAGGTGCGCCGACGTTAGCACGAAGCCGAAAAACACGCATCGGCGCGCGGTTTGACAGCTCCGTGGCGAGTTCCTTGGCTGCCGCAAGCACAGACCGAAAATCAATGACGCCGGCTCGGTAATTTTCATCGCGCAGCGCGCGACCCCGAGGGATGAATCGCAGGAGCGACGTGCCAACGCGCTAGCTCCCAACGTACCATCGACTAGCTCAACGCTGAGCGTGCGCAGGCGCCGCTTTCTTGATTCGCGAACGTCGAACAAGACGGTGTCCAAAATTCCCATCCGCTCCCGCGTGATATAGTCGGCCGGCCCCGCAGGGCATAGGCGACCCAGGAATCAGGATCGAGTCGGATAAAGCGGAACGTATCACCTCGGAGCTCGAACAAAGGAAGCCACTGATGCGCCAACGCAAGATCAAGAAGGGCGAAGCAGAAAATTCCTTGAATCGCCGCAGCTTCCTCAAGCAGACAGCTGGCGCGTCGGTCGCCGCATTACTCTCCACGGTGGACGCCGACGCCGCGGCGCTTCCCGCAGCGAAGATCACGTCGATTCGCGTCTACGAGGGGCCGACCGTGATGCCGCTGCAGATCCCGCTGCTGCAGAGCAGCATGGTCGTGATGATCGACACCGACATCGGCGTCACCGGGATCGGCGAGGGCGGCACGCCCGACTCGCTCGCCCCCACGGCCGCGCGCCTGATCGGCCAGAATCCGTTCGAGATCACGCGCCTATGGCAGGACATGTACCGCTCCTACCATTACCCGCCCGGCAAGGAGCGCCTGCATGCGATCGGCGCGCTCGACCTCGCGCTGTGGGATCTCAAGGGCAAGGTGCTCGAGGCGCCGGTCTACGAGTTGCTCGGCGGCCGAGTGCGCAACTATCTCGAGACCTACACTACGGGATTCCGCGGGACGGGCAGCACGCTTCAGGAGCGCGCCCGCGAGTGCATCGAGGCGGGCTATCGCTTCTACCGCTTCGACGCGGCGAGCGTTCAGGGCACGAACATCTACGACGCGCGCGAGCGCGTAGTGCGCGTGGCCGAGGATTGCGCCGCGGCCCGCGAAGGCGTCGGCTCGGACGGCAACTACATGGTCGACTTCCACCAGCGCTTCTCGTACTCCGATGCGCTGCGCTGCTGCAAGATGATCGAGGATACGTATCCGTACTTCGTCGAAGACCCGGTGGAGATGAACTCGTTCCAGCAGGACATCCCGAAGCTGCGGCAGATGACGAGCGTGCCGCTCGCAGCAGGCGAGGAATGGGGCGACCGCTACGACTTCATCGAGCTCGTCGAAAATCACGACCTCGACTTCATCCGGATCTCGCTTCCGAACGTTGGCGGCATCACGGAGCTGATCCGCGTGATGGCGATGTGCGAGTCCCACGACGTCGGCATCGTGCCGCACTTCACGGGGCCGATCGCGACAGCGGCCCAGGCGCATGCGCTCGCTACCTTCCCCTTCACCGTGGTGTTCGAATACAACTACCAGACCCGGCCCATCCCGTATCTCCAGGAAAACTGGATCACCTTCAACGAGGGCAAGGTCTACACGAACGACCGCCCGGGTCTCGGCGTCGAGGTCGATACGAGCTCGCTGCGGCTCGTCGCGACGTACACCGAGGCGAACAATCGCCCGATGTACTACCGACCGGACGGTTCGCCGATCACCTGGTGATGTTCGGCGCCGCGATCGAAGCACGAGCTCACTGAGCGCGGACGGCGGCCTCGCGCGTTGCCGAGCGTCGCCCCGGTGCGGGATACTGCCGAGCGAATGCAGGAAGTCTCCTGCGCAAATGTCGGGGGAGCACACCATGCTCATCAGGATCTGTGGATCACTCGCGCTGTTGTTGCCCGTGCTGGTCATGGCGGCCGAGTCGCCGCCGAAACCCGGCGAGCACATCCAGGAATGTCGCAACTGTCCGGAGCTGATAGTGCTGTCCGCGGGGACCTACATGATGGGGTCGCCGGACGATGAGCCCGAGCGCGACGCGGACGAGCCGCAGCATCGCGTCACCATCACGAAGCCCTTCGCCATTGCCACCACGCCGGTCACGTGGAATCAGTGGGAGGCCTGCGTGCGCGACAACTGGTGCGAAGGTTCGGAGATCGACCTCGCGCTGCGCAACAATCCCGACGGCACGCGTAATCCGAACTACAAGGACACGGGGCGTGGCACGCGTCCGGCGGTGGGCATGAGCTGGTACGACGCACAGCGCTTCGTCGGCTGGCTCAACTGGAAGACCGACAACGACGACGCGTACCGCCTGCCCAGCGAGGCGGAGTGGGAGTACGCGGCGCGTGCGGGCACTACCACGGCGTTTCCATGGGGCGAGACCATTGACTACGACCGCGGCAACTTCGGCATGCGCGGCCACGGCGACCGCGGACCGTACGCCGAAGGCAAGGACGTCTTCCTGAACGAGACGGCGCCGGTGGGTTCGTTTGCGCCGAACGCCTGGGGTCTATATGACATGCACGGCAACATCTTCGAGTGGACCCAGGATTGCTACGAGGCCGACATGAAGCACGCGCCCGTCGATGGCAGTGCCAGCACCGAGGGCGATTGCTCGGTGCGCGTGTTCCGCAACGGCACATTCACCAGCAACCCGTACATGCAGCGCTCGGCGCGGCGTGGCGCACCGTATCCGGCCACGACACGCGGCCGCGACTACCTGGGCTTCAGGGTGGCGAAGACGCTGGACTGATCGCGCCGGCCGGTTCCGGCGTAGTGGGCTCGTGCTTCACCGCGCTTCGGCCCGCGACGAGCGACTGCGGCGCCTCACGCTCGCGCGCGGCGTTTCGAAGCAGCTCGGTTTAGACGAATGGAACATGCTTGCGGCGGGATCTAGTCGGCGAACACGAGCTCGCCGAAACGTCCCGGCACGTGCGGCCAGGCCGTGCTCTGCATCGGATCGGACCAGATACTCATTCGCCGGTCCGGCTCGACTCCGTCCCAGCGGTTCAAGTTCGCCTTCCACACCGCACCGGGCACGGGCGGCCGGCGCGACAGCTCCTCGAAATTCGTCCAGGGAATAGCAAGCTCGAGCGTCCAGCCTTCGTCGGTGTCTTGCCGGTTATTCAATGTGCCGCGTAGCGCCGTCGCGATCTCGACGCCGGTGGCATCGAAGCGCTTGAAGAATGTTCGACTGTTGTAGTTCAGATAATCGTAGAGCACGCCGCGCGCGTTGATTTCGAAGCCGTAGTACACCGCCTCTTGGCGCGGATCGGGATTGACGAAGATCTCGAGGGCATCGTCACGATACGTCGGGTCGTCGCGCTGCGTATATTGCGCCGTGATGTCGGCGTCTTCGGCGTCGTAGGCGACGTAGAGCGCTTGTTCGTCCCAGAGCAGCCGCACCAGCGTCCGTTGCTTCGCGCCGGTTTGCTCGTCCCAGAGGAACTGCAGTGTCACGGGCGGTGCGGCAGCGGACCATGCCGCATCATCCAGCTCACCGTCGACGGCGATCGGCGGGGTTGCGCGCGCAACTTCGTAACGCGGCACAGCGCTCTGCGCCATGAGCGCGCCGGGCGCCAGAAGCGCGCTCGCTACGGCGTGTTTGATGCGCCGCATGCGGCGTTCGCTCGTGGTCGGCCGTCGCAGGGTGGACATGCCGCAAGCGTAGGGCGTCGCGCCTCCGATTGCTACGCTGCCAGACGAACGCGCGGCAGTGAGCGCGGAGCTCGCGATTCGGCTCGCCCGCCTCCGAGCACTACCCCAATGTGCGATCTGCGACTGGCGGCTTCAACGCGTACGCGATGAGCTCGGCGCCGGCGTCGGCACCCGAGCGGCTCACTGCAACGACGATGTACTGTTTTGCCGTCGCGAGACGGGGATCGCTTCGTCGGGCGGCTATCGATCCGCGCGGATGCCGCGCCGCTCCTCGTGCTCGACCCACATGCCCTCGGTGCACTCGTACTCGAGCATTCGCGTGCCGGGCGGCGCGGCTTTGTAGTACTGCCGCACGGTCACGGGCCGCGTGTACATGACGGGGTCCGTGATGGTCACCTCATTGACGAGCGCTGCGCCGTCGTCGAGCGCGCGGATGCGCTCGACGACGTGCACGCGGTCGCTGTGCGGCACCGAGCCGAACGTAATCTCCTGAATGGCCGTGGTGTCGACGACGAGCGTCTCGCCGTCCCAGCGGCCGATCGAGTGACCGTTGCGCTGCGGAAATAGCCGCGCCGGGTGCTCCGCCTGATCGAGATGCACACGCCGCACCTGCTGGTGCAGCTCCATGAGAATCGTCACCTGCTTGGGCGTTGCGATGATCTCGACGGGATAGCTCGCGCCGCCGAGCGCCAACGAGGGCATGCCCGGCGCCTGACAGAACTTGCCGGGGTCGTCCTCGATCGGGTCGTGGCTCGCGCGCCACTCGTCGACGATGCGCTTGCCTTCCGGCGTGAACGGCGGCTCTGCGGGGAAGCGCTCGCTGCGGCTCGGGTCCGGCTCCCAGATACCCTCGATGGGCGACTCCTGCGCGGCCGCTGCCAGCGCCGACGCGAGCAGCGCCACGGCCAGAACTGCGTGCGCGGCTGCGCGCCTCATCGGCCGAACTCCGTGCCGTCGGCGAGCTTGATAGACCACATGTACATCTCGGCTTTGCCGGTCGCGCTCGGATTGCCTATGCACGTGACGCGGTCGCCGACCTTGATGCGCTCGAAATCCCAGCCCCGGCGCAGCAGCAGATTGACGCTGCTGAACTCGATGTCCCAGACCGTGGCGCTGCCGTCCTCGGCAGCAACCTTGAGCCGCATCACGGAGTGCGGATTGCGCATGTCGACGTAGTCGATCTCGCCGCTGATCGCGAAGTCCGTGACGTTGGTGTCGAATGCGATCGGCGAGTGATGCGCGAAGCCGGTCCCCGCGAGCAGCAGAAACGCAACTGCGGCCATCTTCAGAAATTTGCTGTCCATGCTTCCTCCGCAACCGCCCGGGGGCGGGCGCAAGCGCAGAGCTTATGTGGCCGCCCGCCGCGCGCCAATAACGCGGCGCGATTGCTGGCATCGCGTGTCGCGATGGAAGGCCGCGCGAGTAAGCCGTGCAAGACGCATATACTGGCGCCGCGGAACGCATTCGGCAGTTCCGCCGGTTCTCGGGCGAGTTCGAACCTGGAACGAGGAGCATCGAGCTGAGCATCCCAGTGGACAGTCGGCGCGGCTGCGTCGCGTTGATGGTGGCGCATTGCGCCGGCATGGTGGACCTCGTTGCGTTGTCGATCTGGGTGGGCGCATTGATCGCCCACTACGGTTTCGATCCGCAGCGGGCAGGCGGACTCCCGACGCTGTTCCTCGGCGGCGCCGTGCTCGCGAGCATAACGCTCGCGCCGCGGATTCAGCGCCTGCGCGGCAGATGGGTGGCCGCAATCGGGTTCGGCATTTCGGCGCTAACCTTCTGGATCGCTGCGAGCGTCACGGGCTACGCGCAACTCGCGGTGCTGCATGCGATCGCCGGCGTGGCCGCCGGAGCAGCTCTGAGCGTGACGCACGGCACGATTGCACAAAGCGCGAACCCGCACCGATTGTTCGCCATCGTCGGCATGGCGCTCGGCGTATTCGCGATCGTTTTTTTGGCCGGTACGCCGCAACTGATTGCGGCGCTTGGCGGCTCGGCGCTCTTCTATGCGTTCGCCGCCGTCATGGCGCTCGGCGCGATGGCGTCCTTGTTGGCGTTCCCGGCGCCAGAAACAACATCCGGCGCCGGCGTGCGAGCAGCGAAGCCCGCGGCGCTGCCGAAAGTCGTGTGGTTCGGCATCGTCGGCATCTCGTGCATGACGCTGGTTCAGGCGATTATCTTCAGCTTTCTGGAGCCCGCGGGGCTTCGCCGCGGTTTCGACCAAGCTTCGATCAACGGCGTGCTGATCGCGCTCGGGCTCGTGAACCTGTTGCCGGCGGCGCTCGCCGCGCTGCTGCAAAAGCGCCTGGCGGCGCGCAAGGTGTTGCTCGTCGGGCCGGTGATCCAACTCGCGCTCGGCGCAGCGATCATGACGTCTCGAGTGTTCGAGCCCTATGCTTTCGGCGCCGCGTTCTTTGCCGCCGTGATGATCTTCACGCACACGTTCGCGTTCGGTCTGCTCGCGCGCCTCGACTTAAGCGGTCGCGCGCTGACGGGCACGCCGGCGATGCTGATGATCGGTTCGGCGATCGGCCCCTTCCTCGGCGGCACCCTCGTCAACGCTTTCGGCTACGAATCGCTGGCCGTGGCCGCGGCGTGCCTCGCCGCCATTGCGGTGACGTGCTTCGCGCGCTTGCCGGCGCGCGAGGCTGCGCACGAGCACGGTGCGCTCGCGCCGTCGTCGGGCGACGCGGCATGAGCGCGCGGCGGCAATCAACCGCCCGTGAATCCCATCTGCGCCGCGAGCTCGGCGTTGCCGAACTCGAGGTAGATCTCGCGGCGCGCGATGCGCCACTGCCCATCCGCTTTGACGTACCGATCCACGTAGCGGGAAATGCTGAGGATCGCGGGCCCCACGTCGCCCTTCCTGACGACGGTCGTCACGTAGCACGTGCCTTCAGCCGTTCCGTCACCGGTCACCTCGATCTGCGCGTTGCTGATCAGGTGCCGCATGATCGACGTCCAACGGCCGTTCGCGTCCGTGTCGCCGAAGCGATCATGGTCGCGCTGCGCCTGACCCATCAGCGCCTCGCGGCCCTTGACGAGCACGGGTCCGCCGCCGACGGCGATCTCGCCGTCGGAGGTGAACAGATCGGCATACTGTGCGGGCGTGCCCGAGTCGTGGACGGTCCCGTACCGATCCATGAGCTCGCGGATCAACGTGCGGTCGGCGATCTCGAGAAGTGCCGCGTCGGGCGAAACGCTCGGAGTGCAGGCGGCCGCACCGAGCAGCAATGCTGCGGCGATCGCGCTTCTATTGGTCCATTGCATCGTGCGACTCCATCGCGCAACTCGCGGCCTATATTGGCCGCACAAACGCCTGCCGTACAGTCACTCAAGGGGGATGTCATGCGCTTCATTCGTTGGCGACTGAATGCCGCCGTGCTCGTTTTGTCACCGCTCTTGACGGGAATCGCGGCAGCGCATCATTCCACGGCCGAGTTCGACTACACGAAGCAGCTCACCATTGAGGGCAAGGTGAAGGAGGTGCAGTGGACGAATCCGCACTCCTACATCCAGCTGCTCGTGCCCGGTGACGATGGAACGCAGGTGGAGTGGTCCGTCGAGATCGGCTCGCCGAGCCTGAACATCAACATGGGCTGGCGCAAGAACAGCGTCGTCGCGGGCGACGAAGTGACGATGCTGTTGTCGCCGGCTCGCAACGGAACGCCGTACGGCACGCTGCGCGTGCTGACATTTGCCGACGGCCGCGAGCTCAAAGGCATCGCGGCGCAGGTTGGGAACCGTCCGGCGCCGGCTCCGGTGCAAGGCCAGTGAGCGAGAACGTGCCGATGCCAACAACCTCGCTGCACCGCGTCGGCTCTCGCCGGCACATCGCCCGCCTCGCGGCCGTGCTCTCGACGCTTGCGTTGACGGCGTGCGGCGCGCCGACGGATACCGAAAGCGCCCCGAGCGGCCCCGACGCTGTGCTCGGTGTCTGGCTTTCCGATTCGGCTCCCGAGCGGCTGTTGACGGCCGCCGGCCAGCCGCCGCCGTTGAACGCCGAGGCGGCCGAGCTTCACGCCGCACGGCTCGAGCGCCTGGCGGCCGGCGACACCTCGTTCGATCAGACTACGTGGTGCGCCAGTCCCGGCATGCCGCGCATCATGACGATGCCTTATCCGTTCGAAATTCGGCGCGACGGCGACCACCTGGCATTTATCCACGGCTGGTATCGCTGGCACCGCGTCGTGAACCTCGCGGGCGTCGAGGTGGACCCGCCGTTTCCGTTGACGATGGGCTTTCCCGTCGGTCATTGGGAGGACGATACGCTCGTGATTCGGACGGTCGGCTTGTCCGACGTCGCCGTGCTCGACGCATCGGGCCTGCCGCGTTCCGAGCAGATGGTGCTGACGGAGCGGCTCCGCGTGCTGCCCGACGGGCGTCTCGAGGACCGCATCACCGTCGACGACCCGGAGACCTTCACGCAGCCGTGGGAGACCGTGCTCTACTTCCGGCGCGACCCCGGGGCGCGAGTCACCGACGACATCTGCCCCGATCGGATTGCCAATGGTGAGCCCGCCGTGCGAAGCGAGCTGCCGTCGGCGACAACGGCGAGCGCGACGAGGTCGGCACCCGCCGCCACGCCGGGCGATACCGCGCCTGCCGCACCGCGAATCGGCGGAATGTGGGAGCCCCGAACGTTCGGGTTCCTGGTGCCGGAGGCGCCGCTCTCGGCCATAGGCAAGCAATTCGTCGATCGCAATGCCGCCGCCATGGCCGCGGGCAGCATCATGCATACGGCTTGGACTTCGTGCCGGCCCGGTGCGGTGTCCACGATGACGATGCCGCGCGAGAAAATCGTCGTGCTGCAGTCGCCGGAGGAGCTGACGATCCTCTACGAGATGCCGCGCATGGCACGACGCGTGCGGATGAACGCCGCGCATCCGGACAACTTGCAACCGAGCTACGTCGGCGACTCGGTCGGCCACTGGGAAGGCAACGCGCTCGTCATCGAGACGATCGGTTTTAACGGTTACGCCGAGCTCGATTCGCGTGGGCAGCCCACGAGCCCGGCGTTGCACACGGTCGAGCGCCTGACGCCGGCCGCCGACGGCAGCGGCATTGATATCGAAGTCACGATCACCGACCCCGAGTACTACGACGCGCCCTTCACGATCAAACGCGCATGGAACAGAAGCGCCGCCACGCACCCGCTCGAGTACGACTGCTCCGAGAACCCTCGGGCCGAGGACTTCGAGGACGCGTACTACGTGCGCGATAGCTACCGGCCGACGTGCATGCGCGTGAAGGGCGAAGGGGCGGAGCTGTCGAGGGTCGTGTGCCGTCGTCCGGAGGAATGATGTAGCGCAGCGCAAGCGGGCGACGTGCGCTGCGCGATAGATCTGCAGCCGCAGGTTGCGAGCGCAGTCAACGCCTTGGGCTTTCTTGACGGCCCCGTACCGCTGGCACGTGCCGCAACCCGCCGGAACGTACGATACTTTCGGCTAGCGTTTCGGAGGTGGATATGAAGTCGTTCATCATCTTGCGCGTTCGCAAGCTCGCTGCCGGTATCGCGGTCTCGCTCGCAGCGTGGCCGTCCTTCGCACAGCAAGCCGCCGACATCGGCTTCGTCAGTGTGGGTCGCGCGGCGCCGCTCGAGCACGACGTGAACGACTTCGAGCTCGTTGGCGCGAGCAGCCTCCGCGGCGGGCAATTCGTCGGCTCGGCCAGAGCCGGCGAGACGCCGCCCGGTGTGACGCCGCTCGAGCGCGATCTCTTCACGTCGCCGGACTTTTACGCGGACCGCGAGCTCTGGAGCGATCCGCGCTACTTCCGCTGCAATAGCCCGCTCGCCATCGAGAGCATATGGGGTGGCAATGCCCCGGGCGCGATGGGAGACGGTCCAGCCTCTGCGCCATGGGGCCACTGCGACCGCGACTACCCGCGCGAGTCGATCGTGAGCCCCTATCCATTTGCGACGGCGCAAGAGCACTACGCGGCGTTGCTGGCCGAGACGCGCGAGCGCGGCGGCCCGCGCGTGCAGACGAAGCTCACGTTACCGGACGAGTGGGACGGCGTTTATCGCCAGCCGCGCTTCAGTCCGAACAACGAGTACTGGTTCACGATGAGGCACGTGCAGGTGCCGACGGTGTTGTCGTTGCTCACGCCGGAGTATCAGAAACGCGTGGTGCAGGAGACGTATCACCACGGGCACACGAACAAGCCGATGTGGCCGTCGCAGTTTTGCTGGCCGGAGGGTTTCTTGCGCCGCTGGCACGAGTGGGCCGCGTACGATCGCTACATCATGGTGACGCCGCAGCTCGTGCAGTTCTTGGCCAGCGGCGCCATGAACTTCGTGACCAACGTACACGTTGGCCGCGAGTTCAAGATGGACGGGCCCGTGCCGCGCCTCGGCGAGAACGTGCCGCGCTGGTACGGCGAGACGATCGGGTTCTGGGACGAGGACACGCTGATCACCTGGACGTCGAACATTCAAGGCTGGGCTACGCACTCGGCGTTCGAGCATTCGAATCAAATGCAGTCGATCGAAATCTACACACCGCTGCACGACGAGAATGGCGCGTTCTTGGGCCTGAATCACGAAGCGATCCTCTACGACCCCGAGGCGCTCGTCGAGCCGATACGCATCATCTATCGCCTGATGAAGCAAGCGGACTTCGCAGATCCCAGCGTCGATCCGTACGTCTACACCGAATGCGTGCAGACCATTTACCCCGTTGACGGTACCGCCACTCCCGTGACACCGGGCCGCGTGCTCGAGTACGAAGTGCCCGACATGTTTGGACGCCCGTGGGCGCACATTTGGGAGAAGTACTGGGAGCAGGGCATGCAGAGCACGGAAAGCGACGACATTTTCAACTTCGAGCCAGACAGTCCGGCCGGCAACGGCCGCTGAGAGCACAGCGTGCGAGGGGAGTGCGATATGGGGACACGAAAGGCCGCTGCTATCACGGCGTGCGTGGCGCTGCTTTCCGCAAGCTTGGCTCCCGCGGCGCTCGCGCAGCCGCCCGGCGCGGCACGCGTGCTCGAGTCGGCGGCAGAGGCCATGGGCGGGTTGGAGCGCCTGCGCAGCGTCGAGAACTTCGCCTTCACGGGCTTCGGCCAGCAGCTCTACTTCGAAGGTGGCGGCAACATCACGGGCGACGTGAACGCGCCGCCGAAGTGGCGGGCCGTGGCCGATGCGCAGCGCACGTTCGATCTGCGCAGTCGAAGGGCCGTGAACCAAGAACGTTTGAGCTACATGTTCCCGTTCGCCGCGCCGTTCGGCCACAGCTGGAATCGAACGGCCACCCTGCAGACGGGCGCCGACATGTTGAGCCATCCGTTGCCGGCCGTGCTCGCGGCGCTCGATTCGAGCACCACGCTCGGCGCCGTGGCGGTGGAGGACGGGCTCTCGGTGGTGCAGTTCACGATCGCTGACGGCACGCCGCTGTGGCTCGCCGTCGATCCCGTTACGCACCTGCCGGCGTGGACCCGCCGCATCGTGAGTCACACGAATCTCGGCGATCTGGCCGTGACGTCGCACTTCACGGGCTACGTGCCGTACGCCGGCGTGCAGCTGCCGCTCGGGCTCATGAATCGCATCGACTGGCGCGAGCAAATCACGCTGATGTTCCAAGTCGATTCGTACCGAATCGACCTCCCGCAGGACCAGTTGCCCGCGTTTCCCGAGCCGGCCCGTGCTCGTGGCGCTGCGCCGGCACCGCAGGCGACCGTCACGTCGCTCGCCGACGGCGTCTGGGACGTGCGCGTGGGCACGAACGGCGGTCCCGTGATCGAGTTCGACGATCATCTCGTGATGTTCGAAGCCGGCGGCAGCGGCCCCGCCACGCTGGCGCGCATCGACGCGGCGAACGCGCTCGTTCGCGGCAAAGAAGTTACTGCCGTCATCGTGAGCCATCACCACTTCGATCACACGGCGGGCCTCCGAGCCGCCGTCTCGCGCGGTTTGGCCGTCATCTCCCACCGCGGCAACGAAGGCATCATCCGCGAGATGATCGAGCGGCCTGCGGTCGTGTTTCCCGACGAGCTCGCGATGAGCCCGCACGCGCTCGAGTTCGTTCCCGTGGACGATCGTCTCGCGCTGCACGATGAAACGCAGAAGCTCGACGTTTACCACGTGCTCGGACACTCGCACATGGCCAACGCCGTGCTCGCGTATCTGCCGGAGCAGCGCATCATGATGGAAGGCGATTTGGGCGACGAGGCGTGGACGTGGCACTGGTGGGCGGGCGCGCTGGCCGCCAACATCGACGCGTACGAGCTCGACCCGCGGCTGAACGTGGCCGTGCACGGCCCGGCGGGCGGCCTCTCCATCGACGAGACGCTCGCGAACATTCAGCGGCAATCAGAAACGGCGCAGCAATTTTGCGCGGAGCAGGTCGAAGCGGGCATCTACCACTTCGGCTGCCCCGTGCAGTACGACGCGCGTGGCCCGGTGCCGCTAGCGGATCGCTAGCCGCTAGCCGCGTCGCCAACAGTCACGGGTCGCGCACACCGCCGCACGCGGGAACGCCTGACCCGGGAGCAAGCAATGCGACAGGCCAACATCCTCGTCATCGGTGCCGGCATCGGCGGTCTCACCGCGGCCATCGCCCTCGGCCGGCGAGGTTTTCGCGTGCACATGATCGAATGCGATCCAAATTGGAGCGTGTACGGCGTCGGCATCATCCAGCAATCGAATGTGATTCGCGCCATGCACGTGCTCGGCATCCTGCAGGACTATCTCGACGCCGGCGTCGGCTTCGACCACGTGGACATCTTCGCGCCAGATGGCCGCCGGTTGGCGCGCGTCCCTTCGCCGAAGCTCGTGCCGGAGCATCCGGCCAATGTCGGCATCGGCCGCCGCGCGCTCCAGGGCTTTTTGGCGAGACGTGCGCGCGAGGCCGGTGCCACGGTACGCCTCGGCATCGAGGCCGCGCGGCTCGACGACGACGGCGACGGTGTGAGCGTGCAGTTCTCGGATGGCAGCACTGCACGCTACGACCTCGTGATCGGCGCCGACGGGCTCTATTCGGCGACGCGCGGCATGCTGTTTCCCGACGCGCGACAGCCTGAGCTCACGGGGCAGGGCGTGTGGCGCTACAACTTCCCGCGCGAGCCGGGACTCGACGCTTTGCAGGCCTATGAAGGTCCTATCGGCATGGGACTCGTGCCGCTCAGCAAGGAGCTCATGTACCTGTACGTCACCTCGCCCGAGCCCGGCAACCCGCGCTATCCGCGGGAGGGTTTGGCGCGCGCCATGCGCGACAAACTGAAGCACGCGCCGCCCCGCATCGCCGCATTGGCTGCCGGCATCACCGACGATGCGGGCGTGGTGTACAAGCCGCTCGAGTGGTTCTATCTCGATGGGCCTTGGCACAAGGGGCGGGTGGTGCTGCTCGGCGATGCCGTGCATGCCACCACGCCGCATCTGGGGCAGGGCGCCGGCATGGCCATCGAGGATGGTATCGTGTTGGCCGAAGAGCTGGCGGGTGAAGCCACGCCGCAAGCCGCGTTCATCGCTTGGCAGGCGCGCCGCGTCGAGCGCTGCCGCTACATCGTCGAGCAGTCCAAGCTCATCGGTGACAGCCAACTGGGCTTCCGCCCACCGGTCGACCAGAGTGCCGCGGTGCGCGGCATGTTCGAGATGATCGCGCGTCCCCTGTGAGCTCGCCGCCGTATTGGAGTTGCCAATGTCCGCCGTCACCGACATCCGCTTCGTAGGTTATGGGGTGCCCGACCTCGACGCCGAGCGCGCGTTCTACCGGGACAAGTGGGGCCTCGTCGAGGCCGGCGAGCAGTCGGGCCTCGTCTACTTCGCCGTCGAGGGCAGCAACGAGTCATGCGCCGTGCGCCTGCGCGAGGCCGCCGCGCGGCGCGTGGATGTGATCGAGCTCGAAGCCGCCACTCGCGCCGACGTCGATGCACTGCACGCCCGGGTGCTCGCCGCCGGCTGCCGCGAAATTTTTGCGCCGCGCGAGCTCCCAAGCCCGTTCGGGGGCTATGGCTTTCGCTTTTTCTCGCCGGACGGGTTGCCGTTCGGAATTTCCTCCGACGTCGAGCAACGCGCGTCCCGCGACATCGGGGCGCTCGAAGCGGTGCCGGTTCGCATCAGCCACATCGTGCTGCACTCGCCGGACCTTGAGGCCATGGTGCGATTTTTTACCGACGTCTTGGGCTTTCGCATCAGCGACTGGCTCGGCGACTTCATGTGTTTTCTGCGCTGCAACGAATGGCATCACCGCGTCGCGCTGCTGCCCGGGCCGCCCTGCTTGAATCACGTGGCCTACGACATGTCGAGCCTCGACGCGATGATGCGCGGCGTGTCGCGGCTGCGCACGGAGGGCGTCGACGTGCAGTGGGGCCCCGGCCGCCACAAGGCCGGCAACAACACGTTCAGCTACTTCGTCACGCCGAACGGCTTTGCCGTCGAATACACCGCCGAGATCGAGCGCGTGGACGAAGCCACGTGGCAGCCCACGGTCTACAAGCCCGAGCAGGGAATCATGGATCTCTGGGGCACCGGCGTAGGGGGGCCGCAGTCGATGCCGCGTCCTGCGCCCGATGCCGGTCTGTTTCAGCCCGCCGAGGTCTGAGATGGCCCTGTTTCAGTACTTTCCCGACAATTACGTCTGGAATCTCGCCGTCAACATGGCGCTCGAAAGCGGCGGCCAGATCGGCGAGATCGAGGACATGTGCGGGCCGTTGCGGGAAGCTGCCGCACGCGGCGCTGACGCGGGCACGGCGGAGTTTCTCGAGCAGTGGGTGAAGATGGCCGACAAGCTGCTCGCGCTCGCCGCCGAGGACGAGGCACGCGGACGGCTCTTGTCCGCCTCCCGCAAAGGGCAGCGCGCCGCGCTTTACTTGATCGTCGCCGAGCGCATGCAGGGTCATGGCCACCCTCGCCGCGAAGCGACGTTCGCGCGCGCGCAGCAGGCGTTCCGCCACGCCGTCGAGATCGGCGGCGAGAACGCCGAGCGCGTCGAGATTCCCTATGAAGGCAAGAGCCTGCCGGCATTGTTGACGCGTCCGGCCGGCGCGCGCGGGAAGCTGCCGTGCGTGCTCTACGTCAACGGCCTCGACAGTTGCAAGGAGCTGCTCTACTGGTCCTGGCTGCCGCGCGAGCTGGCGCGGCGCGGCATCGCCACGCTCTGCGTCGATCAGCCCGGCACCGGCGAAGCGCTGCGGCTCTCGAATCTGCCTGCCACGGCTGCCAGCGAGCGCTGGGCCACACCCTGCTACGAGTGGCTCGCAGCGCGCGACGACGTCGATGCCAGCCGTATCGGCATGGTCGGCATCTCGCTGGGTGGCTATTTCACGCCGCGTGCCATGGCCTTCGAGCCGCGCTTCGCGAGTGGCGCCGTCTGGGGCGCCAATCACGACTGGCACGAAGTGCAGTTGAAGCGCCGCAAGCGCGAGGGTGAGAACCCCGTGCCGCATTACTGGGATCACGTGCAGTGGGTATTCGGCGCGCGTGATAGTGACGAGTTTTTTGCCAAGGCCAAGGACATGTGCCTCGACGGCATCCTCGACCGCATCCGAGCGCCGTTTCTCGTCACGCACGGCGAGAAGGACCGGCAAATCGCGCTAACCTACGCGCACCGTACGTTCGAGCAACTGAGCAACTCGCCGCGACGCGAGCTCAAAGTTTTCACGCCGCGCGAAGGCGGCGTGGAGCACGTGGGCGCCGACAACATGAGCTTCGCGCGCGATTACATTGCCGACTGGTTCGCCGAAACACTCGGCGGGGCCAACGACGGCCACTACGCAGGTGCACCCACATGAGCGACAAAGAGCTGCGCGCGCCGTTCCGCCGCATCGTCACGGGCCACGACGCGCAGGGCCGCGCCGTCATTCTCGACGACGCGCCGCCGCCGCGCGTCGCGCGCATCGGCGGCGAGCATGGGCCGCTGTTCTTCGAGGTATGGAATACGCGCGAGACGCCGGCCCGCATCGACCGCGCCTCCGGCGAGCCGGCCGAAGAAGGGATCCAGCTGGCACCGCCAAAAAACGGCACGCGCATCCGCGTGCTCGAAGTGCCGCCGGAGGATCCGAGCATCGCCAAGCTCACGCCGGAGCAGGCGCGCGCCCACTTTGCCGAAGTCGGCGCCGCCGACGCGGCCTCGCACAGCGGCGGCGGCTCGAAGCACGCGTTCATGCACCGCACCGAGACCATCGACTACGGCATCGTGCTTCAAGGCGAGATTACGCTGATCATGGACGAAGGCGAGACCGTGGCGCGCGCAGGCGACATCGTGATCCAGCGCGGCACGAACCACGGCTGGGCGAATCGCGGCAAAGTGCCCTGTCGCATTGCCTTCATCCTCATCGACGGCCGCTTCGACGCCGAGCTCGCGCCTTGAAGCTCGCGACGATCCAGGACGGCACTGCCGACGGGCGGCTTGTCGTCGTGGCGCGCGATCTCGAGCAGGTCGTGGTCGCCGACGGCATTGCGCGCACGCTGCAGGAAGCGTTGGATTGCTGGGACGACGTGCGCAAGCCCCTCCAAGCGCTCTATGACCGCCTGAATGCGGTCACGGCGGCCGGCGCCGTGGCGAGCGCCGGTGTGCGGTTCATGGCACCGCTGCCGCGCGCCTGGCAGTGGCTCGATGCCTCGGCCTTTCCGCAGCACGGCATCCTGATGGCGAAAGCGTTCGATCGTGAGCCCTTCGGGACCGAGTGGCCGCTGATGTACCAGGGCCTCTCGCATTTGTTCCACGGCCCCACGGACGACATCCCGTTCGTTGCCGAAGCCGACGGCATCGACTTCGAAGGCGAGCTCGGCGTCATCACGGGCGGGGTGCCCATGGGGACGAGCCGTGCCGAGGCGGCGGCCAGCATCCGCTTGGCCGTGCAGATCAACGATTGGTCGTTGCGCCATTACGCGCCGCGCGAGATGAAGACCGGCTTCGGTTGGATCCTCGCCAAGCCTGCCTGCGGCATGGCGCCGATTGCGGTGACGCCGGACGAGCTCGGCGGCGCCTGGCAGAACCACCGCGTCGTTGCGACGCTCAATGTCGAACGCAACGGCGAACGCTTCGGCGCGGTGCCGGTCACGGAGATGGAGCTAGGGTTCGACGAGTTGATTGCGCACGCGGCACGCACGCGGCCGTTGTGCGCGGGCACGCTCTTGGGCTCCGGCACGGTCTCGCACAGCCGTTACCGCGAGGTGGGCTCATGCTGCATCAGCGAGCGCCGCGCGATCGAGATGATCGATCACGACGGGGTGGCGTCCACGCCTTTCTTGAGGTTCGGCGAGCGTGTGCGGATGCTGGCCTTGGCCGAGGATCCGCACGTGCCGTTGTTCGGCGTGCTGGATCAACGCGTGATCGGCCATCGCTCAGTCCTATAGCTGCCATCGAACATCCTCATTTCCGCTAGCTGTCGTTCGGCGGCACCATCGAACCTCGAGGCGAAAGCCCTTCGCAATTGGGGTCTCACCCATGGATCGCATGCGTCGTTTTTTGCGTGTCGTCGCAGTTGCACCGATCGTCGCGGTTCCATTCCATGCCGTTCGCTCCCAGGGTACCGAGGCAGACGGCGCCTCGGCCGAAGCGCGCGCCGCGTTGCACGTCGAGACTGCACGCCAATTAGCCGGCACCGATCTCGCTGCGCCGTTCGAATTTTTTTGCGTTCCCGGTAACGCCCGGCCGAACAACTTTTCGGCGCCGCCTCTGAAGCCCGTGCGCTTGTTCGACAACCTCTACGCACTTGGAAATTCGGAAACGGTGGTGTACGCCGTCACCACATCGGAAGGCATCATCCTGATCGACGCCGGCGTTGCGGCGGAAGTCGAGCCGGTGCTGCTTCCTGGGCTCATCGAGCTCGGGCTCGATCCTGCCGACGTGAAGCTCGTGCTGCTCGCGCACGGCCATTCCGATCATTACGGCGGAGCGAGTCATTTCCAAACACGCTACGGCGCGCGTGTCGCCACTACGGAAGCCGATTGGAAGACCATCGCGGACGCGGCGGCTGCGGGACGGCCGGGTGCTACGCCGGCGCCATCGCGCGATCAGACCGTGCGCGAGGGCGAGCCGGTGGTTCTGGGCGACACCACCATTACGCTGGTCGAAGTTCCGGGCCACACGCCGGGCGCCCTTGCCTTCATCTTTGCCGTCCGAGACGGCGGCGAGCAACACGTCGCCGGCCTGTTCGGCGGCACTGTGCTTGCGACGGCTTACACACCCCCGGCGGGGCTCGAGCAATACGTCGCTTCGATCGCGCACTTTCTCGAGGTGGTCGCAAGAGAGAACGTCGGCGTCGAGATCCAGAACCACCCCATCTTCGACGACACTCCCGCGCGTCTCGCCGCGCTCGCGGCGCGAGCGCCTGGCCAGCCGCATCCGTTCGTCATGGGCGCCGACCGCTATCAGCGCTTCTGGCGCGTCGTTTCCGAATGCATGCAAGCAGACATCGTTCGCAAATCCGCAAGGTGAGGGACATGAAACTCATACGAATGCTGCTCGGCACGTCGCTCGCCGCGTTGTCGACCGTTCCGGCTGCCGCGCACCACTCTTTCGCGGCCGTTTATGAAGCCGGTGAGACGATGCAGATCGAGGGCAAGGTTGCGCAGTTCCAGTTTCGCAACCCGCATTCGGTGCTGCACGTGCTGGTGCCCGACGATTCGGGCGGCACGACGCGCTGGGCCGTCGAGTGGCAAGGAGCCACGCAGCTCGGCGCCCGCGGGGTG
>CAMPKU010000059.1 GCA_946887385.1 uncultured Gammaproteobacteria bacterium | reverse complement strand
TGGCCTTCGCGCAGCGAGTTGCGATTCCAGCCTTGCCGCATCAGCCCGTTCGGCGGGCCGAGCTCGAAGTCCCAGTTGACGACCTTGCCGTCTTCTTCCTGCACGTCGATGTAGATACGCGCGTGCGGGTTCGTCCACTCGACCTTCGTGATGGTGCCGGTGAGCTTGACCGGCTTGTCGCGATCGAACTCGGCCGAGAACGAGTGGTGCGCATGGCTTGCCGCAAGCGGGCACAACGCCAACGCGGCGGCCACGATGCAGATGAACGATGGACGGCTCATCGGTGCGCTCCCTTCGACGTGCAGTTCGTGGCGATGATACGCTGAGTGCGCCCGTTTCGGACATCGCACCCCGGCTATCGAGAGCAACGACCAATGACTACGCTCCTTCGTCTGTGCACCGCGTTCACAGTCCTTGCGCCCGTCATGGCTTTCGCCCAATGGGGGCCGCACGCGGACGACCGCATTCCGCGCAACGCCGACGGCTCTCCCGATCTCGAAGCGCCCGCGCCGCGCACGGCCGACGGGAAGCCCGATTTCACGGGCGTGTGGCAGGGCTTCGGCACGCTCGGCGGCACCGCGGCGCAGGCCGAGCCCGAGGGCTCGGTGCCCCGCGCCGGGTTCGCGAACGTGGCTTCGAACATGAAGGACCCGCTGCCGTTGCGCCCCGAATATGCGGCGCTTGCGGAAGAGCGGCGCGCGGGCGGCGGCAAGGACAACCCCGAGGCGATATGCCTGCCGATGGGCATCATGCAATTTCACACCCAAGGTGCACCGCGCAAGTTCATTCAGACGCCCGACGTGCTCGTGATCCTGTACGAAGCGAGCATGGGCGTGCGGCAAATCTTCACGGACGGGCGCGAGATTCCGCGCAACGATCCGCAGCCCTGGTGGTACGGCTATTCGGTGGGGCATTGGGAAGGCGATACGCTCGTCGTCGAGACGAAGGGCCTGCGCGACGGGGAGTGGCTCGATATCTTCGGCACGCCGTTGACGGATGCCGCCACGTATACGGAGCGGTTTCGCCGGCCGACCTACGGGCGCATGGAGATCGACGTGACGGTCGACGACCCGAAGGCCTACACCGCGCCATGGACGGTGCGCGTGAACCAGCGAATCATGCCCGAGCAAGAGCTGCTCGAGTTCGTCTGTAACGAGAACAACCGCTACTTCATCCGCGAGTAAGCGTGCCGACAGGCGCTTTTCGGCTCCGCGAGGGATTGACTTCCTCTTTGTCCTAGTTAAAACTAGGACAAATGGAAATTCTAGTACACACGAGCTCGCCGGAACCCGTCTACGAGCAAATCGTTCGCCAAATCCAAGATCGCGTGGCGTCGGGCGCGCGGGGGGCCCGCACCCCCCGCCCCCCCGGGGGCCACCACGCCCGCGCCTTGCAGTTGAACCGCAACACCGTCGCGCGAGCGTACAAGCAGCTCGAGGACCGCGGCGTGATTTTGACGGCGGGCCGCAAAGGCACCTTCGTGCGCGACGACGCTTCGCGCGAAGTGGAGCGCATCAAGTCGAGCCGCGCAGCGCGCCACGTCCGCGAGCTCGTCGCCGGTTTGCTCGGCGAAGGCTTGAGCCGCGCAGAGATCGAAACGCTGTTCAGCGACGCGTTGCGCGTCGCCTCAATGAAGGAACCGACGTCATGAGCGAATGGATCGATTTTTTCATCTACGCCGCGCAGATCGTCTTGATCTGGCTGTTCCTGCCTCGGCAAAGCGTGCGGTACACGGTACCGGCCATCGTGGATCGCGATCCCGGCTGGCCGGCGGCGCATCCCGCTGCGATGCGTGCGCTCGAGCAAAGCCGCTGGTTCTTGCGCACGTTCTATGCCTGGACGGCGGTTTGTCTAGGCGTGCTTCTAGCCGCACGCCTCGACCTGCTGCCGGAGGCGCTTGCGCCGGCGGACGTGCCAACCTGGGAAGTGCTAAGGCGTGCCCACGGCGTGCTGATTGTCATCGGTTTGGTCGGCTACTTCGCGTGCTTCCTGGTGTGGCTGCGCTGGCTCGCCGTGAATGTGCCATTGGCCGCGGAGCGCCGCGCCGTGCTGAAACCGCGCGCGATGGGCGACTACTTGTCGCTCCCATGGCGGGCGGTCACGGAGATTGTGACGGCCGGCCACATTGCGGTGTGGCTCATCTTGCCTGCGCTCGGTTTCGGCGGCGACGCGGAGTTCTGGGGACGGTTTGCGTTCATCGCAGTGATGACGGTGGCGTTCGCGCTCTACGGGTATTTCGTGCCGCAGCGGCGGCCGGGCTACGCGGATCGCTTGTTCGGCGAAGCGTATCGGCGCGCGGAGCTTCGCGTTGTGTGCCTGTTGCGAATCGCGCTGCTGACGACGGGCTCGGTGGGTCTCGGCGAGGCGCTGGGTTTCGATCTTGCGCGCGAGGCGCACGTCGCGCTCCAGATCATGCTCTGCGGTATGGCGCTCGCATTTCTGCGGCTCCGTCCCGTTACGCCGAACATAGGCGCGCCGCCGACCTTCGTGCCACTCGAGCGCGGCCGCCGCTCGGCGGCGTGACGCGCATCATGGGGAATCTTCGTTTTGCGGGGCGGCGAGCGGCGCCGCGGGCTCGCTCGGGTCGAAGACGCCTTTGTGATGGAAGTACACCAAGCCGGCCGCGGCACGCACGGGCCGCGTGGCCAGCAGCCAGTTGAACGGGAAATCCAGCTGGAAGCGGTCGAAGCCCCACCGCAGCAGCCGCTTGGCGCGGAATTTCGGATACGTGCGCACGAACTGCCCGGCCGGATCGTCGCTCTTGCCGCGCAAGAAGTCGGCCACGGCGTTGCCGGCGGCAAGACCATGCTTCAACGCCGTGTGGATCCCGCCGGCCGTCACCGGTGACACCATGCCGGCGGCGTCGCCGACGAGCAGCACGCGCGAGGCCGCCACGGGGCGCACGACGCCGCCGCACGGGATCAAGCCCGCGCGCACGCTGCTCGGCCGCACGTTGCGCAGGTCGATGACGGGCGCGATCTTGTCGAGCAGCGCGGCCATCGCGTCATCGGGCCGCCAGCCGCTCGGCTCGGCGCTACCGGCGCGGCGCGCGAGACCGGCTTGCACTGCGCCGACGCCGGCCAATACCCACGCGATGTAGCCCGGCGCGAGCCGCCGATCGATGAAGCAATGCAGCTTGTCGGCATCGACCAACGAGGCGGCGGCAAACTCGTGCTCCACGCCGGCGAGAAAGCGCCGGTTGATGCCGAGCCCCGCGCTACGGGCAACTTTCGAGTGCGGCCCGTCGGCGCCGATCACGAAGCGCGTGGTGCCGAGGCGGTCGAGCGCAAAGCCGCTGCGCTGCCGCTGCATGCCCGTCAACGCCGTACCGAGACGCAGCGAAGCGCCGGCGCGCTCCGTCTTCGCCGCGAGCCAGCGCATCACGTTCGGCGTGTCGGTCGCGAGGAAGTAGTAGCCCGGCGCCGCGAGGTCCACGAAGCTCAAGTTCGGTGCATAGAGCCGCACGCCGGGAATGCGGCGCACGAGGTCGGCCGGCAGCGAGTCGAGCAGCGCGATCTGATCGACGGCATCTTTGACGATGATGCCCGTGGTATGCAGCTTGGCGCCGGGATCCGTCTTCTTCTCGACGACGGTGACGCGCAACCCCGCCGTCGCGAGCGCGTGCGCGCTCGCAAGCCCTCCGAAGCTCGCCCCCACGACCACGCAGTCGGAGTCGATTGGCTGTTCGGGTGGACGCATGGCTCTCGCGGCTGCGGTGCTGGGGACGGATTTATTTTCCTTCGAGGAAAATTAATCCGTCCCCTCTTAGTGGCCTCGTAACCCTTCGGTCAACTCGATATTCGTACCCCAAGGATCCTGGATGAACGCGATGGCGATGTTGAGCGCCGGAATCGTGCGGTACGAAACGGTGAGCGGAATCCCGTCGGCCTCGAGCTTCTTCGTGAACGCTTCCAGATTCTCGATCTCGAAGCCGATGTGGTCGAGCGCGCGGCCCGTCGTAGCCGCCGTGGGTGTCGGCGAAGGGGAGAAGTTCAAGGTTACGCCCGGGAGTCGAGCCGTGACGAATGCCTGGCCCGGCGCGGCGGTTTGCGCCGCGGCGCCGAATGTCTTCGCGTACCACGCTTGCATCTCGGTGTTGCGCTCGCCGAAGAAATGCAGGTGGTGAAGTTGAATCGGCGCCTGCTGCGTCGTCACTTCCACGAGCTCGACCTTCACGTCTTCGGGGCCCAGAGCGAAGGCGATGTTCGTCGTGGGGCTGGCCGCGGCGATGTCGTCGGTGACTTGCACGGTCGCGGCCACGGATTCGCGCGTGATCATCGTAAAGCCGTTCGCTTTCAGCTTGGCGACCACCGGCTTCAAGTCGGGCACCGAGAAGCCGATGTGATTCACCGTCGTTCCGATCGTGCCGCCCGTCGGTTGTTGCATCGGGCGGAAAAACAAAAACACGTTCGGAAACGTGATGACTTCCAAGTTGTTCGTGCCGAGCGTGGCCAGCGTTCCGCCGAGCGTCTCGACATAGAAGCGTTTCTGGGCGGCCATGTCGGTGGTATTGAGGTGATGGTGCCCATACACCACCGGCCCCTCGGCAACGATCGTCTGCGCCGCCAGCGGCGCACAGAACAGCCAGCCCGCGAGCGTGAAGAGTGTGTAGCGCCGCATTTTGAACCCCCTCTAGTGCCGGTCAACAAAAAGGCCGGCAGGGTTACTGCCGGCCTTCGTCGTTGAAGCGAACGCTGGTCCTATCCCAACAGCGGCACGCAGAGCAGCGCGACGATGTTGATGATCTTGATCAGCGGGTTGATCGCGGGGCCGGCGGTGTCCTTGTACGGATCGCCCACGGTGTCGCCCGTGACGGCGGCTTTGTGGGCGTCTGAGCCCTTGCCGCCGTGGTTGCCGTCCTCGATGTACTTCTTCGCGTTGTCCCACGCGCCGCCGCCCGTCGTCATCGAGATGGCGACGAAGAGACCGGTCACGATCGTGCCGACGAGCAGACCGCCGAGCGCCTCGGGCCCGAGCACGAGGCCGACGATGACCGGCACGAGCAGGGGCAGCAGCGAGGGGATGATCATCTCCTTGATCGCGGCTTTGGTGAGCAGATCGACGGCCGTCGAGTAGTCGGGCCGCGTGGTGCCTTCCATGATGCCTTTGATCTCGCGGAACTGGCGGCGCACCTCGTTGACCACCGAGCCGGCCGCGCGGCCGACGGCTTCCATGGCCATGGCGCCGAACAGATAGGGAATCAGACCGCCGAGGAACAGGCCGATGATCACGCGGTGATCGGCGAGATCGAAGCGCAGCACGCCGAAACCCGCTTCCTCCAAGCTGTGCGTGTAGTCCGCGAACAGCACGAGCGCGGCCAAGCCTGCCGAGCCGATCGCGTAACCCTTCGTGACGGCCTTCGTCGTGTTGCCGACGGCGTCGAGCGCGTCGGTGACGTGGCGCACTTCCTTGGGCAGCTTCGACATCTCGGCAATGCCGCCGGCGTTGTCCGTGATCGGGCCGAATGCGTCGAGCGCGACGATCATGCCCGTCATCGACAGCATGCTCGTGGCCGCGATCGCAATGCCGTAGAGGTCGGCGAGCTCGTACGCACCCCAAATGGAGGCGCACACCGCCAGCACGGGCAATGCCGTGGACTTCATGGACACGCCGAGGCCCGCGATGATGTTCGTGGCGTGGCCCGTCGTCGACGAGGCGGCTACCTTTTTCACGGGGCTGAAGTTCGTGCCCGTGTAGTACTCCGTGATCACCACCATGGCCGCGGTCAAAGCGAGACCGATCAGTGCGGACAGATAGAGCGGCATGGCCTGCTCGCCCATCAGCGCCGTCGTGATCGGATAGAAGGCAATCGCGGCCAGCACGCCGGAGATGATCACGCCTTTGTAAAGCGCCGGCATGATCTTGCCGGTTTTCGTGCTGACGAAGAACGTGCCGATGATCGAAGCGACGATCGAGACGGCGCCGAGCGCCATGGGATAGAGAATCGCTTCCTGTGCCCCGATGCCGATCGTGTCGAACAGCAAGCCGCCGAGGAGCATCGTTGCGATCAGCGTGACGGCGTAGGTCTCGAACAGATCCGCCGCCATGCCCGCGCAGTCGCCCACGTTGTCGCCGACGTTGTCGGCGATGACGGCCGGGTTGCGCGGATCGTCCTCGGGAATTCCGGCTTCGACCTTGCCCACGAGGTCCGCGCCGACGTCGGCGCCCTTCGTGAAGATACCGCCGCCCAAGCGCGCGAAGATCGAAATCAACGAGCCGCCGAAGGCGAGACCGACGAGCGACTTCAGAATGTCCTCCTCGACCATGCCCATCGAGTGCAGCACGAAGTAATAGCCGGCGACGCCGAGCAGGCCGAGACCGACGACGAGCAGCCCCGTGACGGCGCCGCCCTTGAACGCCAACTGCAGCGCCGGGTTCAGCCCGTGGGTGGCCGCTTGTGCCGTGCGGACGTTGGCGCGCACCGAAACGAACATGCCGATGTAGCCGGCGAGACCCGAGAAGACTGCGCCGACGAGGAAGCCGATGGCCGTGTACCAGTTCAACGCAACGCCGAGGAGCACGAACAGCACCACGCCCGCGATCGCGATCGTCGTGTATTGGCGGTTCATGTAAGCGCTGGCGCCCTCCTGGATGGCGGCTGCGATCTCCTGCATACGTGCGTTGCCGGCCGGTTGGGCCAGCACCCAGCGTACGGTGAAGATGCCGTACAGCACGGCGAGGGCTGCAGCGCCCAGCGATAGCCACAGCACAGTCGTCGGATTCATCCCGTTGTCTCCCTAACTATTTTGCCGTTTTCGAACCGCACACGAGCGCGGCCTAGCGGACGTTGATTCAACCCAGTGAAGCTCGCCGCTGAAGGACGGGGCGTCGGCGTCAAGCGATTCGGGTTTGTTCCCTGTTTTTTCTCGATCTGCTCCGCTGCCCCTCGGGCGAAGCGGCGGCTACTTTAGCACAAACTCGGTTTTGAGCTTTCTCGCAACCCGCTGATTTTTTAGGCTGACATAAGCCGGCAGGCCGTTCTTGTACGGCGGATAGTCCTCGCCGCGGATCAGCGGCGCAAGGTAGCGGCGGCAGGCCGCCGTGATGCCGAAGCCGTCCGCGGTGATGAAGTTCGGCGGCATCATTTTCTCCTTGTTGGCCACCTCGGCCAGCGCGACCTTGCCAATGCCCCAGCGATAGGGGTCGTCGGACTTGCGCACGATCGTGGGCATGACCGCAGTCTCGCCCTTCAAGGCGAGCTCGACGGCCGCTTTGCCGCATGCGTAGGCCTGCTCGACGTCGACTTTCGACGCGATGTGGCGCGCGGCGCGCTGGAGGTAGTCCGCGATGGCGTAGTGATACTTCAAGCCGAGCTTGGCCTTGACGAGCTGGGCCAGAGTGGCCGCCACGCCGCCGAGCTGCGCATGACCGAACGCGTCCTTGCCGCCGGCCTCCGCGAGGAAGCGGCCGTCGGCGTAGCGCGTGCCCTCCGAGACCACCACGACGCAATATTCGTACTGGTCGACGCAAGCCTTCACGCGCGCGAGGAATGCCGCCTCGTCGAACGGGATTTCGGGGAACAGGATCACATGCGGCGCTTCGGCCGGCCCAGCGCCGGCCAGGCCGCCCGCGGCCGCGATCCAGCCCGCGTGCCGCCCCATCACCTCGAGGATGAACACCCGTGTCGAGGTGCGCGCCATCGACGCCACGTCGAGCGCAGCCTCGCGCGTCGAGACGGCGACGTACTTCGCCACCGAGCCGAAGCCGGGACACGTGTCGGTAACCGGCAGATCGTTGTCGACGGTCTTCGGCACGCCGATGCAGATGATCGGATAGCCTAATTCGTCGCCGATCTGCGAGACCTTGTGCGCGGTGTCCATCGAGTCGCCGCCGCCGTTGTAGAAGAAGTAGCCGATGTCGTGCGCTTTGAATACCTCGATGAGCCGCTCGTACTCGGCACGGTTTTTATCGAGACCCTTGAGCTTGTAGCGCGCGGAGCCGAACGCCCCGCCCGGCGTGTACCTGAGCCCCGCGATCGTGCGCTTGGATTCGGCCGTCGTGTCGATCATGTCTTCCGTCAGTGCGCCGAGGATGCCGTTGCGCCCCGCATAGACACGGCCGAGCTTCGCTTTGTGCTTGCGCGCGGTCTCGATCACGCCGCATGCGCTGGCGTTGATGACTGCGGTGACGCCCCCCGACTGAGCGTAGAAAACATTCTTCTTCACGAGCCCTCCGGACGCTGGTCGACGCGCTTCTCCAGAATAGCAAAGGTTTGACTGAAGTCGCGGCCGTTCGCTAGCGTAGCGTCCGTTCGAAGGTTTCCCGTGGAGCTACAATCATGCGAATCGTCATGCTCGGTGCGCCGGGTTCAGGCAAAGGCACCCAGGCGCAACGCATACAAAAGGACCACGGGCTGCCGCAAGTTTCGACCGGCGATCTGTTGCGCCGCGCCGTGGCGGACAAGACTCCGCTCGGGTTGAAGGCGAAGAGCGCCATGGATGCCGGCGAGCTGGTTTCCGACGACATCGTGCTCGGCATGATCAAGGAACGCATCGCCCAGCCGGACGCGCAGCGCGGCTTCGTTCTCGACGGTTTCCCGCGCAACGCGAGCCAGGCCGACAGCCTCGACGCGTTGCTCGCGAAACTGAGCTTGTCGCTCGACCGCGTCGTGCTGATGGACGTGGACTTCGACGTGCTCATGAAGCGGCTCACGGGCCGGCGCACGTGCTCCACGACCGGCGCCGTGCTGAACGTCTACTTCTCCTCGCCCGCCGAGCTCGAGGCGTGCCGCCAAGCGGGCGGCGAGCTGCTGCAGCGCGACGACGACAACGAAGCCACGATCCGCAATCGCCTGCAAGTCTACGAGCGCCAGACCGCGCCCCTCGTCGAGCACTACACCCAGAAGGGCCTCCTCACGACGGTGCAGGCCACCGGCGACGTCGACGCCGTCTACGCCCGACTCAAAGCCGCCCTCGGCCTGCCTTGAGAGCAAAAGGGCACGCCCAAAAAGGGGACGGATTTATTTTTACTGCAACAAAGGCGCGAGCTCTTTCGCTCGCCAGCCGGTGGTGAGGTGGAGGGGAGGGTCGCCGAGCGCGACGCCGATGAGGTCGCGCCTCGTGGCGAGGATTTCGGGTTCGATGCCGAGCGCTGCCGCATGCTGGCGGACGCGCTCTTGCAGCGACTTCACCAGCGTCTTGTCGGGCGGGGCGGGAGCCGCGTTCGCGCGCACCTCGGCTTGAAGGTCCGGATCGGTGTGCGTGGCGATCGCCGCGAGCAAAGCCGGCGCACTGCGCGCGATGAACTTCGAGTCGGCGACCGAACCGAGCCCGGCGGCGTCGCGCGGCAGCGCGGCGGCGAGCGCAAGCAACGCGTCGTCGGCCAGCAGCCAGCGTCGCGGCCGGTCGCTGCGCTGCGCCGCTGCTTCGCGCCAGCGTACCAGCGCGAGCGCGGCACATTGCGCTGCGAACGGCAGGCCATGCACGCCTTTGAGCCGCGCCCAGATGGCCGTCGCGTCCGCCACGGGCGGCTCGGCGAGCAGCCGCTCGCACTCCTCGCGCAGCCATTCGCGGCGGCCGAGCGCGCCGAGCTCGCCGTCGAGCTTTTCCCAGGCCGCCAGCAGGTAGCGCACGTCGTCGAGCGCGTAACGCAGCGCGGCGTCCGGCAGCGGCCGGCGGCTCCAGTCGGTGCGCGCGAAGCTCTCGCCGAGCTCGAGCCCAAGCGTCCGCTTCAGTAATCCTTCGAGGCCGACTTGCGGCGGATAGCCCGTGAGCGCGGCGGCAACCTGCGTGTCGATGAGCCGCGGCGGCATCCGGCCCGTGAGCTGAAAGATCACTTCCAGGTCTTGGCGTCCGCTGTGCAGTACCCACGTGAAGCTCGGGTCGAACAGTCGCGCATAGAGCGGCTCGAGGTCGAGCTTTGCGAGACAGTCCACGCAGGCGACTTGCGCGCCGGTGCCCACTTGAATGAGGCACAACTGCGGGTAGTACGTTTTCTCGCGCACGAACTCGGTGTCGACGGCGGCAATCGAGGTGTGCTCGAGCGCGGCGACGAGTCGCGCGAGCGCCGCCGCGTCATCGATCCAACCGATTTCTTGCGTTGCCGTCACCGTCCACCCTCGTAATCCAGGCGCATACGCTATCATCGGGCTCCGTGAGAGCGGAAACGTCTTAAGTGCTGCAGCTGATCCGCGCCTTCGTCGACATCATGTTTCATCGGCGCGGCCCGGAGCACCTGCCGTCCTCGCGATTCTTGGTTTGGCTGCTCTTGGCCGTCGCCGTGAGCGTGGACATAGGAATTCTGCTCGCAAACGACGGCAATGTGCGCGCCGCCGGCGTGGCGTTGCTGATCCAGTTCCTCGACGTGTGGTTCGTGTGGGCGTTGCTGCGCACCTTCAACCGGCAACGGCGTTTCCCGCAAACGATGTGCGCATTGCTCGGCACCGACACCATCCTGAACGTGGCCGGCGCGCCGTTGATTCCCTTGTTGCCAACGTCGGCCGACGCCGCGGCGGGGCAGCCGGAAATCACTTTGCCGCTCATGTTGACTGCGCTGCTCGGCATTTGGTCGATCGACATTGCCGCGTTCGTATTCGCACGTGCCCTGGAGCGGCCTTACGTACTATGCGTGGCCATCATGCTCGGCTACGTGCTGCTCATCGTAAGCCTGCAAACGTCGCTGCTGCCGATGGTGAGCTGATGCGCGTTCACATTCTCGGCATCTGCGGCACGTTCATGGGCGGTATCGCGGCCATCGCGAAAGAAGCGGGGCACGACGTGTCCGGTGCCGACCAGAACGTTTATCCGCCGATGAGCACTCAGTTGCAGTCTCTCGGTATCCGCCTTCAAGAGGGCTACGACGCGGCCGTGGCACCGGACGTGCAGAGCGTGGTGGTCGGCAACGCGCTGTCGCGCGGGCGCCCCGTGGTCGAGGCGTTGCTGAATTCCGGCCGGCCGTACACTTCGGGGCCGCAATGGCTCGCTGAGCACGTGCTTGCAGAGAAGTGGGTGATTGCCGTAGCGGGCACGCACGGCAAAACCACCACCACGAGCATGCTCGCGTGGATTTTGGAGCACGCGGGCCTGAGCCCGGGATTTTTGATCGGCGGCGTGCCGAACAATTTCGGCATCTCGGCGCGGCTCGGCGGGTCCAAGTACTTCGTGGTGGAGGCCGACGAGTACGACACGGCGTTTTTCGATAAGCGCGCCAAGTTCGTTCACTACCGGCCGCGCACGGTGGTGGTGAACAACATCGAGTACGACCACGCCGACATCTACCCGGACGTGGCTGCCATCCTCTGGCAGTTTCATCAGTTGCTGCGCACGGTGCCGGGCAATGGGCTGGTGATCGCGAACGGCAAAGACGCGAACGTCGAGCGGTTGCTGCAGCGAGGCGTATGGACGCCGGTCGCCACGTTCAGCGCGAGCGACCCCGCCGCACGTTGGTACGCCGCCTACGACTCCGTGGGCGCGGAGTCCACCTTCACCGTCTTCGAGCAAGGCGCAGCGCGCGGCAGCGGACGCTGGTCGCTGCTCGGACAGCACAATCTCGAGAACGCCCTGGCCGCAATCGCAGCGGCCGGACACGTGGGCGTCGCGCCGGAGGTTGCGCTCGAGGCGCTGGCGCGGTTCAAGGGCGTCAAGCGCCGGCTCGAGCTGCGCGGCACGTTCGGCGGCGTCACGGTGTACGAAGATTTTGCCCATCACCCGACGGCCATCGCAACTACCCTCGAAGGCCTGCGCGGCCGCGCGCCGAAGGAGCGCATCGTCGCTGTCATGGAGCCCCGCTCGAACACGATGCGCATGGGCGTGCATCGCGACACGCTGCACGCATCGTTCGCCGCTGCCGACCGCGTGTTCGTGCTCGCCCCCGCGGACCTCGGTTGGGATGCCGCCGAAGCGCTCGCGCCGCTCGGCTCGCGACTGGCGGTGGCCGCCGACGTCTCCGGGCTGCTTGCCCGGCTGCTCGACGAGCTTGCGGCCGGCGATAACGTCGTGCTGATGTCGAACGGTGGCTTCCAGGGTTTGCCTCAGCTGTTGGTCGAGGCGCTCGCAAGGCGCGCGGGCGCAACCTGAATGCGCCGCAGCGGCGAGTCGACATGAGCGAGCTGCCGCTGTTCCCCCTTCAAGCCGTCTTGTTGCCCGAAGGGCGGCTCGCGTTGCGCATATTCGAGCCGCGTTATCTCGACATGGTCGCGCGCTGCTTGCGAGCCGACAATCGCTTCGGCGTCGTCGCGATCCGCGATGGAGCCGAGGTGGGCGCGGCCATCACGTTCGACCATGGCACGAGCGCCGAGATCGTCGATTGGCATCAGGAGAGCGGCGGCATGCTCGGCCTCTTGGTTGTCGGGCGGCAGCCATTCCGCCTCCTCGACGTGCGCCGCGAGGCCGACGGGCTGTATGTGGGCATGGTGGCCTGGCTCGACGCGCCGGCGCCGCAGCCGTTGCCGCCCGTGCACGCGCCCCTTAAGGAGCTGTTGCGCCGGCTCATCGAGCCGCTGCCGCAGTACCGCGGCGCCGCCACATCGTTCGACGATGCCGTTTGGGTAGGCGGTCGGCTGATCGAGCTGCTGCCGTTGACACTTCAGTTCAAGCAAACGTTGCTCGAGACGCCGGACGTGCTCAAGCGGCTCGAGCGAATCACCGATGCGTTGCACGCGCGTCGCGAGGGCGGGTGAGCGAATCCGCGTGGTACGCTTTGGACAAGGAAAACGGCCCTCGAGCTGTTCCGCGAGTAGCTGACGTGAAGAAATATATGTGTCTCATCTGCGGCTTCATCTACGACGAAGCCGAGGGCCGTCCAGACGAAGGGATCGCGCCCGGCACGAAGTGGGCCGACATTCCGCTCTCGTGGCGCTGCCCCGACTGCGGGTCCGGCAAAGAAGATTTCGAGATGATCGAGGTCTAAGCAGCCGCTTTTAGCGCAGGCGTTCGACGTCGTGGCCGCGCGCGTCGAGCAGCTCGATGACGCTGTCGGGCCCGACGAGATGCAGCGCGCCCACCACCACGAGATGGCGGCGCCCGTCCGCGAGCATCCGCTCGAGTGCCGGCACCCAGGCGTTGTTGCGCTTCGTCACCAGCGTTTCGTACAGGCCGGGAAAGTCGTCGAAGTCGTCGAGCAGCTCGGCGCTCAGGTCCTCGAGCTCGCCGTTGCGCCACGCGGCCACCATCTCGGCCAACGCGGTCTCGGCCTCGTCGAGCTCGGCCAACGTCTGCTCGAGCATCGCCTGCTGCGCATCGGGCGGCAGCGAATCGAAAATGCCGATTTGAAACTCGAGTGTTTCGAGCCCCACGATCTCCTTGCTCGCGCGCTGCGAGCGCGCAAGCACGTACTGCTCGAGACCGCGCTCGCCTTGAAAGCCGAGCTTGCGCAAGCCTTGATCGAGAATCGTGATTGCGAGAAACCACGGCTCGAAGCGCTCGAGCAGCGCAAGATCGATGCCCACCTCCGTCGCCCGCTGCCCGGCGAGTCGATAGACGTCGTCGCTCACGACGTCTTTCAGTACGGTGCCTTGCGGCAGCATCGCGGTGCTCAAGATCACGCGCTGCTGTGCGGCGGGATCCACGTCGTCGAGGTCGATCTCCATGACGATGAGCTCGGCCCGGTCGATCAGCGCGTCGACCGAGGCCGGCAGCGGATGGTCGCTCGGCCGCAATACGTGCATGGAACCGAGCAGCGTTACCTCGCCGCCGCTGCGCGTGCTCATGCGCCACGCGGCGGGATCGGCGGCCGCAGACCCGGCTGCTAACGCCAGCACCGGCAGCGCAAGCCAAGTTGCGTTCATGCAGTCTCCGGCGCGGTGACCCAAGCCACCTCGGTTTCGATGCGGCCATCGTCGTAGAGCTCGAGCCAGCGCATGCCGGGCGGGCGATCGTCGAGCGCAAAAAATTCGCTGCTGGGGAGGAACTGCGCACACGTCGACGGCGTGCTCAACAGACGCACGCGGTTGCGCGTGCGGTCGGCGGCCTGGTGCACGTGGCCGCAGATCACGGCGCGAACGTCCGGGTGCGCGTCGATGACGCTCCAGAACGCCGTGGCGTCGCGCAGCGCGACGCCGTCGAGCCATGCGCTACCCATCGGCAACGGATGGTGGTGCATCGCGACGAGTAAATTCTGGCCGGCGTGGGCGGTGAGTGCCTGGCGCAGACCCAGCAAGCGCGCCGGCCCGAGTCCGCCGGCGTCCTCGCCGGCGAGAAACGTGCTGAGCAGGACCACGGACCACGATCCCTGACGCAGCTCGCCGCCGAGCTGAAACGGGCCGCTCGCCAAAATCTCGCCCATGAGCTTCGGATCGTCATGATTGCCGGGGATCGAATACACCGGCACGCCGAGCGGCAAAAGGGCGTCGCGGAAGCGCTCGTATCCGGCCCGGCTCTCGTCCTGCACGATGTCACCCGTGGCGAGAATTGCATCGACGGGCCAACGCCGGTCGCGCTGCGCATGCTCGAGCACGGCAAGGAACGTGGCGTACGTCGTGACGCCGCGCATGCGGCTGTCGGCCGCGGCGTGTAGATGCGTATCGCTGATCTGCAAGAGGGTGAGGGGTTTCTTGCGAGTCATGAGCGCTGTAAGTAATGGAAGGATTTCATGATACGCAATTGGCGCACGCCGCGAGTGCACTGTCTCACATATCGCCGGGCAGTTTGGTTGCGCCACGTGTATCCGCTAGGCGACAATTCATGTTCGTCGTCAACTCCACGCCCGCCGCCGCAAGCCGGCTCTTCCGGCCCGAGGCGATCATTAGACTCGCGAACCGCCGATGGCCCTGCGCAGTGACAATCCGACCGCCGTAGCAAGGCCTTCGCGCCGCCGGCTTGCGAACGCCATTCGCATGTTGTCGATGGATGCCGTCGAGGCTGCGAAGTCCGGTCACCCCGGCATGCCGATGGGCATGGCCGACATCGCCGAGGTGCTCTTCAACGATTACCTGAGGTTCAACCCGGCGAACGGGCACTGGCTTGACCGCGATCGCTTCGTGCTTTCGAACGGCCATGGGTCGATGCTGCTGTACTCGGTGGCGCATTTGACGGGTTACGACCTGAAGCTCGACGAGCTCAAGCAGTTCCGTCAGCTCGGCTCGCGTGCGGCCGGTCACCCCGAGCGCGAGCTCGAGATCGGCATCGAGACGACGACAGGGCCGCTGGGGCAGGGGCTCGCGAACGCCGTCGGTATGGCGCTCGCGGAGAAACACCTCGCGGCCGAGTTCAATCGCGACGGCTCGAGTGTAGTCGATCATCACACCTACGTGTTCCTCGGCGACGGCTGCCTGATGGAAGGCATTTCGCACGAGGCGTGCTCGTTCGCCGGCACGCATAAGCTCGGCAAGCTGATCGCGTTCTATGACGACAACGGCATCTCGATCGACGGCGAGACGCGCGGCTGGTTTACCGACGACACGCCGAAGCGTTTTGCCGGCTACGGCTGGCACGTGGTGCCGAACGTCGACGGCCACGACGCCGACGCCGTTCGGCGCGCCATCGACGCGGCGCGCGCGGAACGAGAGCGCCCGTCGCTGATCTGCTGCAAAACGATCATCGGCTACGGCGCACCGAACGTGCAGGGCACGTCGGCCACGCACGGTGCCGCGCTCGGCGCGACGGAAGCCGCCGCGGCGCGCAAGAATCTCGGCTGGGACGAGCCGCCGTTCGTGGTCCCCGCCGACGTCAAAGCCGCGTGGGACGCACGCGAGCGCGGCGCGCGGCTCGAAGCAGAGTGGCAGGCGCGCTTCGCGGCCTATCGGCAGCAGTATCCGGAGCTCGCGGCCGAGCTCGAGCGGCGCATGCGCGGCGATTTGCCGGCCGGCTGGCGCTCGCACGCTGCGAAGGGTATCGAAGCCATCGCCGCGGCCGGCAAAGCAATGGCCACGCGCAAGGCATCGCAAACGGCGCTCGAGGCGTTCGCGCCGGCGCTGCCCGAGCTCATCGGCGGCTCGGCCGATCTCACGGGATCGAACAACACGCTGCACAAGTTTTCGAAGCCGATCACGCCTGCCGACGCCGGCGGCAACTATCTTTTTTACGGCGTGCGCGAGTTCGGCATGGCCGCCATGATGAACGGGCAAGCCGCGCACGGCGGCGTGATCCCGTACGGCGGCACGTTCCTCGTGTTTTCCGATTACGCGCGCAACGCGTTGCGCATGGCTGCGCTGATCGGCCTGCGCAGCATCTTCGTGCTCACGCACGACTCGATTGGGCTCGGCGAGGACGGCCCCACGCACCAGCCGATCGAGCACGTTGCGAGCCTGCGCTTGATGCCCAACATGGACGTCTGGCGGCCCTGCGACACTGTCGAGACGGCCGTCGCCTGGGCAGCCGCGCTCGAGCGCCAAGGCGGCCCCACCTGCCTCGTGCTCACGCGGCAAGACCTTCCGCATGTGGCGCGCACGCCCGAGCAGATCGAGAGCATCGCTCGCGGCGGCTACATCGTGGCGAGCGGCAGCGCGTCGCCGCAGATCACGTTGATCGCCACGGGCTCGGAGGTGCAGCTCGCCGTCGGAGCCGCACACGAGCTCGAAAGCGCCGGTGTGGCCGTGCGCGTGGTGTCGATGCCGTGTACGCAGGCGTTCGATCGCCAGCCCAAGGAATACCGCGAGCACGTGCTGCCGGATAACGGTGCACGGCTCGCCGTGGAGGCCGGCGCAACCGGCGGTTGGTGGCGGTACGTCGGCTCGCGCGGCGACGTGCTCGGCATCGATCGTTTCGGCGAGTCGGCGCCCGCGAAACCGCTGTTCGAGCACTTCGGCTTTACGGTCGACGCCGTCGTCGCCGCAGCCAAGCGCTTGCTGTAACCGTCAACCGTCCTCGTCCCGCCTGCTGAAGGGAGGCATTCATGCCCGTCAAAGTTGCAATCAACGGCTATGGCCGCATCGGCCGCAATATCTTGCGCGCGCTCTACGAGAGCAACCGCACCCACGAAATTCAGATCGTGGCGATCAACGATCTCGGCGACGCCAAGACGAACGCGCACCTCACGCGTTACGACACGGCGCACGGGCCGTTCCCCTTGCCGGTAGGCGTAGATGGCGACTCGCTCGTCGTGGGCGGCGATCGCATCAAGGTGTGTGCGGAACGCGATCCGTCGAAGCTGCCGTGGGGGCAGCTCGGCGTGGACATCGTGCTCGAGTGCACGGGCCTCTTCACCACGAAGGAGAAGGCGGGCCAGCACCTGAAAGCCGGGGCCAAGAAGGTCATCATTTCGGCGCCGGGCGGTAAAGACGTCGACGCCACGATCGTCTACGGCGTGAATCACAAGGCGTTGAAGGGCAGCCACACCGTCATCTCGAACGCGTCCTGCACCACGAATTGCCTGGCGCCGCTTGCGAAGGTGCTGCACGACACCGTCGGCATCGTGCGCGGCATCATGACCACCGTGCACGCGTACACGAACGATCAGGTGCTCACCGACGTTTATCACAGCGACCTGCGCCGCGCCCGCTCGGCCACGCAGAACATGATTCCCACCAAGACCGGCGCCGCGGCCGCCGTAGGTCTCGTGCTGCCGGAGCTCGACGGCAAGCTCGACGGGTTTGCCGTGCGCGTGCCCACGATCAACGTGTCGCTCGTCGATCTCACGTTCGAGCCGGGGCGCGCCACCACGTCGAACGAGATCGACGAGGCCGTCCGAAAGGCGAGCCAGGGCGCGCTCAAGGGCGTGCTCGAGTTCGTCGATGCGCCGCTCGTCTCGAGCGACTTCAACCACAACCCGGCGTCGTCGCTGTACGACTCGAGCTTGACGAAAGTCATCGAAGGCAAGCTCGTCAAGGTGTGCTCGTGGTACGACAACGAGTGGGGTTTTTCGAACCGGATGCTCGATACGACGCTGGCTTTTGCCGCCGCGAAGTAGTGCCATGGCTCTCAAGGTCAAGCGCATGACGGAGCTCGCGCTTACGGCCAAGCGCGTGCTCATCCGCGAAGACTTGAACGTGCCGCTCAAGGACGGCGAGATCACGAGCACGGCGCGTATCGAAGCGGCGCTGCCCACGCTGCGCGCCGCGCGCGACGCCGGCGCGTGCGTGATGGTGATGTCGCATCTCGGCCGGCCCAAGGAAGGCAAGCCGGATCCGAAAGCATCGCTGAAGCCGGTCGCCGCGAAGCTCTCCGAGCTGTTAGGAACCGAGGTGCCGCTCGTCGAGCGCTGGCTCGACGGCGTGGACGTGAAGCCCGGCGAGATCGTGCTCTGCGAGAACGTGCGCTTCAACGTCGGCGAGGAAGCCGACGACGATCAGTTGAGCAAGCGCATGGCCGCGCTCTGCGACGTGTTCGTCATGGACGCGTTCGGCACCGCCCACCGCGCACAAGCCAGCACGAACGGCGTCGCGCGCCATGCGCCGATCGCGTGTGCCGGACCGCTGCTGGTGGCGGAGCTCGAGGCGCTCGGGCGCGTGCTGGAAAGCCCGGCGCGGCCGCTCACGGCCATCATCGGCGGCTCGAAGGTGTCCACGAAGATCGAAGTGCTCCAGTCGCTTTCCACAAAGGTGGACGAGCTGATTCTGGGCGGCGGCATCGCAAACACAATCCTCGCCGCGTCCGGCGTCAATGTCGGCAAGTCGCTGCACGAGAAGGACATGCTGGAATTCGGCGCCAAACTGCTAGGCGGCGAGTTCGGCGGCGCGAAGATTCCGCTGCCCACCGACGTCGTCGTGGCCACGAGCCTCGAGGCGGGCGTGAAGGGGCGCGTGAAGGCCGCGAGCGACGTGGCGAGCGACGAGATGATCCTCGACATCGGCCCCGACACCGCGGCGCTGTATGCGCAGCGGCTGAAGGGCGCCGGCACCATCGTGTGGAACGGCCCGCTCGGTGGGTACGAGAACGCGGAGTTCGCGGCGGGCACGCCCCGTGGCGCCGAAGCGATCGCGGCGCGCGACGCTTTCT
>CAMPKU010000058.1 GCA_946887385.1 uncultured Gammaproteobacteria bacterium | reverse complement strand
CGGCGAAGGGCTCGGCATCGGCAGCGGCGACGGCACGGGCGACGGCAACGGCACCGGCTTCGGGCTCGTCATGCTTTCCGAGCTCGACCAAACACCCACGGTGGTGTCGGCGCCGGTGTTCGGCTATCCCGACGAGGCGGTCGAGCGTGGGCTCGACGAATTCGAGCTCCAGTTTCGCATTCTGATCGACCAGGAAGGCAATACGTATCCGATTGCGCTCATTCAGAACCCGTTTCCATCGATGAGCAGCAATTTCTTGGAGTGGGCCGCGCGAGTGCGCTTCAGCCCGCCGACGAGGCTCGGCATTCCCGTGAGCACGGAGTACACGTGGCCCGTCAAGATCAAGCGTTGAGCCGGCGATGAAACGCTGGGGGCACGCATGGCTCGCGATCGCGGTCATCGTACCGGCCGCCTACGCGGCCGAGCCGGAGCTCGCCGTGGAGCTGCCGGACGTGGAGCTCGTGCTGCCGCGCGTGAGCCCGCCCCACTTTCAGCAGGAAGGTATCCCGTACTTGGGCGAGAACCAGCTGGTGCTCGAGCTTTTGCGGCTCGTCGGCCTCCAGGACTACGAGGCGGCGCTGGCGCTGGCCAAGCAAGAGCTCGGCCCCGAGCTCACGCTGCTCGAGGCCGGCGACCCCGACGGTGCCGTGGGCGCACGCGCGGGCGTGGGACGGTTGCCGATACCTATGACGGCCGGCGAGGACGTTAGCGCGTCGGTGCTGTACGTGATCGGCATGATTTATTTCGCGATGGAGCAATACGTACCGGCGGAGGCAGCGCTCAAAGCGGCGCTCATTCCGCTGCCCGACTATCTGCGTGTGCACGAGGGGCTCGGGCTTTTGTACGTCAGGACAGAGGATTATGCGCAAGCGCGCGCACACCTCATACGCGCGGCCGAGCTTGGCCTGAACACGGCCGCACTCCACTCGACGTTGGGCTACATCAACACGCAAGCCAAGAACTGGTGGGGCGCGGCAAGCGCGTTCCAACAAGCGCTGGCGATACAGAACGACAACCGAAATTGGCAAACCGGGCTGTTGCAAGCGCTCAACGAGACGCAGCAGTACGCCGCGGGATTGGCCCTCGTCGAGCAAATGTTGCAGGGCGAGCCGAACGATCCGGACCTCTGGCTGTATCGCGCGCACATGTCGCTGAACGCAGATCGGCGCGAGTCCGCGCTCACGAGCTTAGAGACCGCGATGCGGCTCGGCGACGACACGGTCGCGAACAAGCAGGTGGCCGCCACGCTGCACATCGAACGAGGCAGCATCGGCCGGGCCGTGGAGCTGTTGAAAAGCGCATCCAGCGAGGACTTGGATTTTCAGTTCATCGAGCAGACGTTGGCTTGGCTCGGCAACGAGGACGAGTGGGACTACTTTCGCGAGCTCTTGGCCTCCGCCGACGGGCGGCGCGCAACGCTCAACGGCGTGCAGCGCAGCAGCCTGCTCACCCGCCGCTCGAGCTTACAGCTGCACGACGGCAATCGGCCGGCGGCGATGGCGTCGCTGCAAGAGGCCGTGGAGCTCGACGCGTCGAACGCCGAGGCGCTCATGATGCTCGGCCAAGCCTATCGCGACGAGCGCGATTACGCGCGCGCGGAGCTCATGTTCCAGCGCGCGAGCACGTTCGACCTCCAACGCGAGAACGCGCTCATTTCGCTCGCGCAGCTCGCCATCGATCAGCAGAATTTCGAGCGCGCGCTCACGCTGTTGCGCGACGTGGTGAGCCGCAATCCGGCGCGCACGGATCTGCAGCGCAACGTGGACGTGCTCGAGAGCTTGGTTTTGGCAGAGACTCGCGACTGAGCGGACAGCAAGTGAAAAGCGCGCGAACATTCCAATGAATCGCTGGCTGCAACTCGGTTGCTCGATGGTGATGCTCGCGCCCACGGCCTACGCGGCGGAGCTGACGCTCGAGATTGCGGCGCCCGAACCGAGCTGGTTCCTGCCGCCGGAGATCGCGCCGGGGCCGTGCCAGCTTTCGAACGGCTTCCGCCTCGAGGCCTGCCCGAGGCAGTTGATGCCGGAGGGCATTGCCGATGTGGGCGAGCAAGCCATGATCATCGAGATTCAACCGCTCCTCGACGCCGGAAACTACGAGGCGGTGTTGGCGCGCATCGCAGTCAACTACGGGCTCGAGCTGCCACTGCTCGAAGCGGGCGACATCGACGGCTTTCGCCGCACTCGCAGCCCTACGTCGGGCGGCGGAACGTTGCGGCCACCGGCCGGCGCACGAGGACGAACCACGCCATCCATGGGCCTCTACACGGACCGAACCATAGTGCCGCTGACCGGAGGGCGTGGGGATACACCCGGCCGGCCGCCGCCGGACGGGGGAGGCGTGCCCGCTGACACCATCAGCGCAACCGTCTTGTACGTCATCGGCCACAGTTATTTTTCCTTGCAGCGCTACCTGCCCGCCGAGACCGCGTTCAGGCTCGTGCTCGACGCGCTGCCGAATCACGTGCGGGCGCACGAGTCGTTAGGGATGCTCTACCTTCGAACCGAGCGCTATGAGGATGCGCGCGTGCACTTTGCAGCGCTCGCAGAGCTCGGCCGCAACACGGCACCCGTTCACTCGGCCACCGGCTACCTCGAGCAGAAGACGCACCGCTATGGAGCCGCGGCGCACGCCTTCCAACGCGCGCTCGTGCTGGCGCCCGACGATCGCAGCGCGCAGCGCGGACTTTTGCACGCGCTAACTGCAACGCGCGAGCACAGCAAGGCGCGGGCGCTCGTCGAGCAGTTGCTGCAAGCCGAGCCCAGCGACCCCGATCTGTGGCGATACCGGGCGCAGATCGCGCTCTCGGCCGACGACCGCGCTGTGGCACTCGCGAGCCTCGAAACCGCGCTGCGGCTCGGCGACGATTCCGTTGCCAATCGGCAGACGTGCGCCGCGTTGCACATGGAGACCGGCAGCATCGCAAGGGCCGTGGAGCTGATGCGGGGCCCTGCGGCGCGCGGGCTTCAGTTCTCGCTCGTGGACCAAGCGCTCGGCTGGCTCGCGAACGAGAATGCGTGGGATCGCTTTCGCGAGTTGTTCGGCTCCGTGGACCGCGCAGCGCTCAGCGGCACCGACCAAAGCCGCTTGCTCGCGCGACGCGCGACGCTGGCCTTGCACGACGGCAACACCCAAGCGGCCAGCACCGCGCTACAGGAAGCGCTAACGCTCGATCCCGCCAACGCCGACGCGTTGCTGGCGCTCGGACAGATCTTGCGCACGCAGCGGGACTACGGCCGCGCGGATCTTGTGTATCGGCGCGCGAGCGCTTACGGCGCGGTTCGCGACAGCGCCTTGGTGGCGCGTGTCGACGTGGCGATCGCTCAAGAGAACTTCGACAACGCGCTCACGATCTTGCGCAACGGCGTCACTAGCAGCCCAGTGCACGCCGACTTGCGGCGCAACGTCGACGTGCTGGAAGACATCGTGCTGTTGCGCACTCAGCGCTGACGCCCTCAGCCGTAGAGGCGCTCCGTACGCCGTCACGCCCCTACTCGGTAAGGCCGAGCTCCCGGTTCGCGATGCGGCCCACGATGTCGTTCCTCTGCATCTGAGGTAGTCGCTCTTGATCGAAGGCGTAAAGCGCCCTGATGTAGGAACGGTCCCAATCGGTAAGACCGGAATAGGCGTTGGGATTGCTAAAAAGATTGAGGATGCTGTCGAACGCCGTGGGATCCGTGCCCGGCTTGATCTGCGCCAAAGAAACGACGGCCAGATAGTCGGCGAGCTGTTGCCACGTGGTCTTCCCGGCCAGCTTCGTCCCGTCCACTACGATGATCACGTACTGCAACGTATCGACGATGCCGCTGTGGATACGGGACGGGCCGGCCACGTTGATGGTCGGCGCACCGCAGCGCATTCCCCCACCCGATAAGTTGCACGAACGAGGCATACCCGGCAACTCGATGGCCGTGTTTCCCGTGCGTGCGTCGACGGGCAGGCTCACATGCCACCAGCGCACGGGCCTGTCGGATTTCACAAACGCGTCCAGCGCCTCGCGCCCGAGGTTCGTGTCGGCGAACCCCGCTCCCAGCTGGAAAAGCCGCGGTTGATCTTCGACCATGCGCGCCGTCAGTTCTCCGGCACTGGTCGTGAAGATGATGTGGACATGAGGGCTACAGCCGGGCTCGCCGGGCTCGAGCCCTACTTCGAGCGCCAGGCTCGAAACGCGGTCGACGACATATTGGGCGGAGGTTTGCTCGAGATTGTGCACACCCACGCACACTTCGCGATTCCACCGCGCGTAGCCTCGGTCGCGCATCGGCGCCGCGACCTCGTCGAGGAAGGCATCGATATGGATGCGAAGGTCGGCTTCGATCTCGCTCAGCCGGCGGCCGCGCACGATGACTTCGTCGATTGCCTCCGGCGCTTCTACCTCAGTCACCGCAGGACCGTTCGCTTGCGTTGTCGAATCCTGAGCGGCCAACGGCGCTGTCGACAGCGCCGCGAAGGCAACCGCGAGAACGTGCTTCGTGCCCCAGCCAATGCTCTGTCGCAACCGGCGTACGCTCATGTCATTGACCTCAAAACGGCGAAGGTCCTCCTATAAGTAGTATAACGCCGCGGCCTTGCCCAAGGAGACCCGCTACGCCAACGGCTCAGGGTAATGACGAGCGGCGAGCCCGGCGGTTTTCTGCGCGGCGCGCCGCCGCCCAAGAATCAGCGCGGCTTGTGCGGCCGGAACAGCACGATCGTGAGATCGTCGGGCTTGCACGGCTGATGGGCCGCGTCTTCCCCCTGCATGCGCGCTTGCACGCGCTCCACGAGCCGATCGGCGGCGGCCACGAGCGGCCCGCTGCGAATCGTGTTGACGATCTCGTCGATGTAGAGGTTGTCGAACAGCCCGTCGCTCGCGAGCAGCACCGTATCGCGCACGGAGAGCTGCAGCGGCGGCCCGACCTCGACGCGCATGTCCGTGGAGCCGATCACGTTGAACAACACGTGCCTCTGATCGTGCTGCACGGCGTCGTTCTCGTCGAGCAAGCCGGCTTCGACGGCGAAGCCCGTCGGCGAGTGCGGCACCACGCGCTGCTTGATGCGCCCGCGCTGCCCCACGGCCAAGAGCTCGGAGTCGCCCACGTGATAGCTGCGCAGCCGCGTTGCATCGAGTTGCGCAACCACGAGCGTGGTGGCGGCGCCGCGCGCCAACGCGAGCACGGCTTGGTTGGCGGCTTCCACCGCGTCGAGAATGGCGGGCCGAAGCTGCGGGGTCTCGTCGGGCAGTTTCGTGAGCACGCGCGACAGCGTGCGCATCGTGGCATTCGAAGCCTCGCGGCCGGCGGCGGCTCCGCCCACGCCGTCGGCAACCGCCAGCACCAGCGAATCGTCGCCGAGCTGGATGATCGCGGCGGAGTCTTCGTTGTCGGTTTGCTTGCCCGGCGAGCGCAGGCTGCGCACGCACACTTCGCCATGGGGCAGCCTACAGTCGGCTTGCGCGCGCTCGTGCTCCCCAAGGAACAGCTGCACGCACTCGCCGGCCGCGCTCATGGACCCGTGCCTTGTTCGTACCTCATGCTTCGAGCGCCTTCGTGCACCACGGGCAGTAATGCCAAAAGTTCGTGTCGACGCCCCAACGGCAGTGCGGACAGCGCGTGTTGCTGCCGGGGAGCTTCCACGGATGCTTGGTCTTGGCACGGCACCACGGACAGTAGCGCATGAAGGGCATCAGGGGTCCGCGGCACTTCTCATTTCGGCATTTGGCGCTGTAGCGCTTGTCGGGGAATCGGCGCGTGGTTTCCACCTCGAAGCCCGGGCCGTAGCACGACGGGCAATAATGCCAGTCGGTCTTCACGCCGCGATGGCAGCGCGGGCATGCGGCGGGATGCCGGCTGTGATGCCGGTCGAGCGGCGGCTCGGTACCGCACCAAGGGCAACTATGCATGAGCTCCGACACCGGCCCGGCGCAGTGACGGCAGTGGTAACGCGCCTCGAGCGATCGGCCGTACTTGCGGCGGAATTGCCGGAAGAGCACGGTCTGCCATAGCGACGGATCGTCGGCCTTGTTCGCGCGCGCGCGCCGCTGCTTCTTGGCGCTGCCGTTACGCGCGCGTTTGAGCTCGCGATACATGGTCACGGCATTCCTGTACCGGCTCTCGGGCCGAACCTGGATGGCAGGGCGCAGCCAATCGACGAGCTTGCCGCCTACTCTCTCGCGCACACGCTTGATCTCCGGCGGCGGCCAATCGTACGGCCACTCCGGCACGTGCCCGGACAAGAGCTCGTAGATCACCAAGCCCAGCGAGAACACGTCGGACTGGAATCTTGGCCGGCCCACGGCCTGCTCGGGCGCAATGTAGCCCACCGTGCCGGAGCCCGACGCGCGCAGCGTGCCCTCCGCAACTTTCGAAAAGCCGAAGTCCGTGAGCTTGAGCCGGTTGTTCGGAAACAGAATGAAGTTGTCGGGCTTGATGTCGCAATGAATGACGTTGGCGCTGTGCGCGTGCGCCACGGCCGCGACGGCTTGCTCGATGAGCTCGAGTGCCGATTCCGTCGATAGCCGCAGCCGCATTCGGCTCGCGAGCGAGCGCTCGCCAAGCGGCATGGCGATCACGAAACGATCCGCAATGAACGACGCATCGCGGATCGGCAAAATGTTCGGATGCTCGAGCCGGTGCGCGAGCCTGGCCTCGCGCTTGAAGTCGGCAAGGAAGTGCTCGCTCATCGAGCTCTCGTGCGGAATCTTCAGCGCCACGTTCAAGCCGTGGATGGTGTCGAAAGCCTCGTAGACGGCCGCAATCGGGCCTTCGGCGATGCGCCGCTCGATGCGATATTTGCCTAGTTTTTGCCGTGCTCTCAGCGCCACGAATCTGCCGGTATCGGCGCCCGTGCGGTCGGGCGCTCGTTGGTTGTCGTAAGCCGCTCGCCATGATCCTCGTGGACGGCGGGTCGGTCAATTCGCGCGTGCTACCATTCGCGAGCCGACCTATGCAGCATCCCCACGCGCACGACCGCCACGATCACGACCACGGCGAGCACGGCCATCGCCACGGCGCCAACGAGCGCAGCGTCGGCCTCGCTGCGCTCCTCACGGGCGGCTTCATGGTGGCCGAGGTGGCCGGCGGCATCCTGGCCGGATCGCTGGCCCTGCTCGCCGACGCGGGGCATATGCTCACCGACTTCGCAAGCCTGGCGCTCGCTTGGCTCGGCTTCCGGCTCACGCGGCAGGCGGCCGACTGGCGGCGCACGTACGGGTTCGATCGGTTCGCCGTGCTGGTCGCTTTCGTGAACGGCATCTCGCTTTTCGCAATCGCAGCCTGGATCGTCACCGAAGCCGTGCAGCGGCTCTACTCGCCGGTGCAAGTGCTCGCCGTGCCGATGCTGTGGATTGCGGCGGCCGGCTTGGCCGTGAACGTGCTCGCCTTTTTCGTGCTGCGCTCCGGCGACAAAGACAACTTGAACATTCGCGCCGCCGTGCTGCACGTGGTGGGCGACTTGCTCGGCTCCGTGGCAGCGGTGGTCGCAGCGCTCGTGATTCTCGCCACGGGCTGGATGCCGATCGATCCGCTGTTATCGATCGTGGTGGCGCTGATCATTCTGCGCTCGGCCTGGCACGTGGTTGCCGACAGCGGGCACATCCTGCTCGAGGGCTCCCCGCGCGGCTTCGATTCGCGAGCGTTGCGCGAGCAGCTGCGCGCTTCGCTGCCGTACGTGCTCGACGTGCACCATGTGCATGCGTGGTCGATCAGCCAGGAGCGGCCGATGGTGACGCTGCACGCGTGCGTCGTCGTGGGCACGGATTCCGGTGTTGCCGTGCGCGAGATCAAGCGGCGGCTCGCACAGGAGTTCCGCATCACGCACGCCACGATCGAAATCGAATACGACACGTGCGGCGACGGCCCGCGGCGCTCCGCGTGTTGAGAAGCTCGAGTCGCGCAAGACCGATAAGCGATAGGTCGCCATCGCCCGCGATGCACGCTATCTAGGGAAACAGGCTAGGAACGTTTAAGCTCGCGAAGCCATGCAACGAGCGCGTCGTGGACTCTTCATCGGTCGGCCGCTATCGGCCGTCGTGACCGTATGGCTTGCGGTGACCGGAACCGCGAGCGCGCAAGCGCCGACATTGACGGCACCGCCTGCCACTGCGTTCGAGGCCGTCGCGCCGGCACGCACGCCGGGGCCGCGCTTGCAGCCCGGCGAACCGATACCGCCTGCCGAGCTCGAAGCGTTCGTCGATGCGGCCGTCCGCATCGGCATGGACGAGACGCACGTAGCGGGCGCGGCCGTGTCGGTGGTGCAAGACGGCCGCCTCGTGCTGAACAAGGGTTACGGCTTCGCGTCGCTCTATCCGCCGCGGCCCGTGGATCCCGACATCACACTGTTTCGAATCGGCTCGATCACGAAGACCTTCACGTGGATCTTGCTGATGCGCGCCGTCGAGGCCGGCAAGCTCGAGCTCGATGCGCCGGTGAATCAATACCTGCCCACCGAGCTGCAAGTTCCAGACGACGGCTTCGAGCAGCCGATCCTCGTGCGGCATCTGCTAACGCACTCGCCAGGCTTCGAGGATCGCTTCGCCGGCATCTTGTTCATCTTCGAGCCCGAGGCGCTCGTGCCGCTCGAGACGTTCCTGCGCGACTACCGCCCACGCCGCGTACGCCCGGCGGGGGCCATCTCGTCGTACTCGAATTACGGCACGGCGCTCGCCGGGGCCGTGGTGGCGTCCGTCGAAGATCTGCCATGGCAGGATCTGCTCGAACGCGACATCTTAGGTTCGCTCGGCCTTGCGCGCACCACGGGCCGCGAGCCCTACCCTGCGCGCGCCGACCTGCCCGCTCCGCTGCCGGCAGCGCTGGCGCGCGACATTGCCGACGGCTTCCGTTGGAACGGCGTAGCGCACGTGGAACGCGATTTCGAGCTCATCACGCAGGCGGCGCCGGCCGGCGCCATGTCGGCGAGCGCCGGCGACATCGCGCGCTACATGCTGCTGTTACTCGGCGACGGCACCCTCGACGGCGTTACCGTGTTCGGCCCCAGCACAGCGCGCGCGTTTCGCACCCCGATGACGAGCTTGCCGCTCGGCGTGGGCGCGCTCGATGCCGGCTTCTTCGACGTGCAGCTTCCCGGCGGCTTCCGCGGTTACGGGCACGGCGGCGCCACCACGGCGTTCTTCTCCAACATGTTGGTGCTGCCCGAGCTCAATCTGGGCATCTTCGCCACGACCAACACGGACGGCGGCGGCGCCGTTGCCAACGCGCTGGCCGGCCGCATCGTGGAGCATTTCTACGCACCGCCGCGGGCGGCGCCCGCGGGGCCGGCGCCGGAGCTCGTCGGAATGCGCGCGGTGTACGCAGGCGACTACGTGTCCACTCGCCGCCGGTACGAAGGTCTCGAAGGCTTGTTGACGCGCTTCGCGGGCATGACGTCGGTGAGCGTGACGAGCGAGGGGTATCTGCTCGTCTCCGGCGCGGCGGGCCCGGAGCAGCGCTACGTGCCGGCCGGCGAGCCGGACGTGTTCCGTCCCGCCACGGGTGCCGCCGGCGCCGGCGGGCTGCTGCTATTCGAACGCGACGGCGAGCGCGCGCAGCGCGTGCTCGGCCTGCCGATTGCGTTCGAGCGCGTGGGACCGCTCCATCAGCCGGCGATTCTAATGCTCGCGGTAGTGCTCGCGGTGTTCACGGCCACTGCGATTGTCGTGGGCGCGTTTCTGCGTTTGCAACGGCCGCCGGCCGAGAGCAGCGGCCAGCGGCTCGCACGGCGCGCGCAACTCGCGGCCGCGGTGCTGTGGCTCTTGGGCTGCGCCGCGTTTGCGCTCTGGATAGGCGGAGTGATGGCCGATCTCACGATCGTGTTTCGCGACTGGCCCGGAGCGCTGCTCACGACGTCGTCGGCTGCGGCGCTCGCCGCGACGGCGACGACGGTGCTCGGCGCGCTCCTATTGCCCGCCGCGTGGCGCGGCGCACCGGGCACACCAGGGTGGACGTTCTGGCGCAAGGGCCGCTACACAGCGGCCGTCGTGATCTTCGCCGCGTTCGGCGCGCTTCTCGGCGCTTGGGGCGCGCTCGAGCCCTGGGCGAGCTGATCACGCCTTCAACCTCGGGACGGATCTAGTCTTTCGACCCGCTCTCCTCGATGATCGCCATGATGTTGCCTTCGCTGTCCTTGAACCAGGCCGCCTTCGCGCCGCTTGCGTCCAAGATGCCGTTCGGGCTCTTCTCGCCGGGCAAGTCGTAGTCCTCGAATTCAACACCGCGCGCTTTGAGCTCTTCGACCTCGCGCTCGATGTCTTCCACCTGCCAGAAAGCTTGGCTCGCTTGCGACGTGCCGGCGTTCGGGGTGGGGTAGAGAAAGCACGACGTGCGCCCGCCGAATTCGTACACAACGCCGCCCGCCACTTCCTCGCGCGGCTTGAATCCGAGCTTCTGCTCGTAGAACCGGCGAGCGCGCGCGAGATCCTTGGCCGGGATGTAAGAATACATTGGAGAATTTTGCAGCATGGGGGCACTCCTTGCTTCCATCGGTTGCGTGCGGCGAATTTGTGCAAGGCACGTGCCAGAAATCGGACGTGGAACGGCCTCAATAAAGCAGAACTGGCCGCCGCATGGTCGAGCACTTCTACGCACCGCCGTGGCCGGCGCCCGCGGGACCGGCGCTGCCGGAATCGCCGTACTAGACGCGGGATACCGTCGGTCGTATGGTGTCGTCAATAAGAACAACAAAAACCTGGATGGTCATCATGGCAAGGAGATTCCTTCTTCTTGCGTTTTTATCGCTGGCCGCGTGTGGCGGCGGCGGTGGTGGCAGTAGCAACGGCGGCGGTACCGGCGGCGGCGGCGGCGGCGGCGCTGGCGGCGGTGGCGCACCGCCCTTCGCGCTCATCGAATCGAATGCCGTCGAGGCCGCGGGGTACGCATTTCACTCCGCCGAGGAAGTGTTCGTTAGCAGCTTGATCACGGTCAACGTGGGCCGGCAGCTAAGAGAAGAAAACACGACGCAACTGATCTTCAGCTGCAGCCCGGGCAGCTCGACTTTGATCGAGCTCAGCTACGAGGATCGCGACGCCACCGGCACGCTGACCGCGAGAGACGTAGTCCGATTCAAGCATGACGAGTGCGGTGGCGTCAGCCGTAACCTCTCGTTGACCCTGTCCGTATTCGAACCCACCGAAGGTTGGTTTGAAGGCCGGGTGAACTTCGACACCTCGCTCGATCCGCCGGGATTTCGCTTCGCCGGCTCGCTCGACTTGGTGGTGACATCGGATAGTACCGCGACGCGCTGGCGAACATCGAATGTGTCCCTCACGCTGACCTCCGGCGGCACGCAACAGTCTGTGCGGATCGGCTCGAGCGAAACAATCGCGATGCCGACGTCCTACGAATTTAGCGCCGCGGGCGGCAGCGTCGAGAGCGCGCGGCTCGGCGGCTCCTACACATTCGCCACCACCACTGCATTCACCGGCCGTTGGCGCCGCCTGCCGACCGAGGGCGCTCTCACGCTGTCTACTTCTTCCGGCTCACGGGTCTCGATTACGCCGCCCGGCGCCCATACGCTGGGCGAAGCAACCGTAGACTATGCCGTCGCGGCGCCGAGCGGCGGCTTCGGCACGCCGCAGCAGGCCGTTTGGACGGCGCTCATCAACGGGGATTTATTCGACTGGCTGCCCAATGATCCACCCGTCATCCCTGACCTTACGCTCCACCCCGCAAATCCGGCTCCCGGAGCGGACTTTTTTGCTGCGTTCGATGTGTCCGATCCCAACGAAGGCGATAGCGTCACGATCGACATTACGTGGCGGCTCAACGGAGTCGTCGTCGCGAGCAGCGGGCGAACGCTGAAGCTTCCAACCGTGCGCAACGACGTGGTCGAGGTGACGATCACCGTCACTGACGATCGGGGCGCAACGGCGACGAGAACGGCCTCCGTGACGATCGGCAACATTGCGCCGGTGCTCACGAGCCTTTCGATCATGCCTCAGTCGCCCGACACGACGGCGGATCTCGTCGCCGAGGCGAGCGTCAGCGATCCAGACGGCGATCCGCTGCTTGCGACTTACGTTTGGTCCCGCAACGGTACCGTGCTCACCGCGCACACAACGGCCACGCTGCCTGCGAGCGAGACGACGCGCGGAGACACCATCGAGGTAAACGTGACATTCGACGACGACGGGCTCTCCGTGTCGGGAACGGCCGTCGCCGTGATTCTCGACGCACCGCCGCGCATCGCAGTCGCTGCACCTCCGCCGTCGGCGGTATACGGTATGCCTACCGGATTCATGGCGAGCGCAAGCGATCCAGACGGCGATTCTGTCGACCAACTACGCTTCGACGTCGCATATGGCCCCGCGGGCATGACCGTCGATCCTGTTACGGGCGTCGTCTCCTGGACACCCGCAGGACCGATGTTCGATCGGATTCTCGACGTGAGCTGGGGAATTACGGTCGACGTGCCAGGCGCTCATGCCGCGACGGGAACCACGCGCGTCGAAGATCCGGCTCGCTCGTATGCGCTCCTGTCGACCGGCATACAGATCCCGCTGCTCGGTTCGTTGCGCATCGGCGACTTCGACGACGACGGCGACACGGAGATGCTGCTGTTGGGTGTGCGCTGGCTGCTCGAGATCGAGGCAGACGGCGCCGGTGGTTACCGCCAGTCCTGGGCGTACCCGTTTGCGTTCGAGCCCGATGACGACCTCTCGACCTTCGGCGTCCTGCGAACGATCGCGACGGGCGATGCCGACGGCGACGGCCGTCACGAGATCTTCGTGGCGACCGACAGTCGGCTCGTCAAGCTCGACGGCGTCGAACGCCGCGTAGTTTCCTCCGTAACGCTAAGCCCGGATGAGAGTTGCACGGACCTCGAGTACGGCGATCTCGACGGCGACGGCGCGGCCGAGCTCATCTGTGCAGCACGTTTCGACAATCGTTCGGAGCGCCTCCTCGTCTATCGCGCCAACGATCTTTCCGAGCTCACCGCCCTCGCGGCGGCGCCGGTAGGCGCGAGGTTGACGCCGGGCAGCTCGAGGTTGGCGCTCGCCAACGTCGACGCCGACGCAGCGCTCGAGATCGTGACGAGCGGCGGCTATGTCATCGACGGCGCGACGACTGCTATTGAGTGGCAGCGTGCGGACGGTTTTCCCGGCGTGGCTACCGGCGACATCGACGGCGACGGCGTAGACGAGATCGTGTCAGTCGTGAGCTTCGGAGAGCTCGCGGCGTTTCGCTTCGGGGACGCGACGCCGCTGTTCACCGTCCCGTCCGAACCGCTCGATATCGTGCTCGTAACGGACATCGATGGAGACGCACGTGCCGAGATCTTGGCCGGAGGCAATCAACACGGCAACGTCACCGCGTACCGTTACGATGCGGGCGCAGGAACCGGTAGCATCGTGTTTCAAATCGACAACCAGGAGCATGGTGTCAGCGCCTTCGGCACCGGCGACGTTGACGGCGACTCGCAGGTCGAGATCGTATGGGGCACGGGGCTGTCGAGCGACCGGGGCCTGCTCGTCGTGGCAGGGCTTAATCCCAACATCGCGGTCGAGTGGACGAACGCCGACCCGATTCAGGTCGAAGGCCCGTTCGTCGGTGGCGCATTGGCCGGAAGCCCGACGACCGCACCCGCGCCTTTGTTCTTGACGCGGACGCGTGCAAGCGGCCTTTCGGGCGCGCGTCTCGTGCGCGTCGATCCGCTGGACGGCGACATCGAAATCGGCCCGGTGCTAGGCACAACGTTGACGAGCGTATTCTCGATGCTCGCCGTGGACGACTACGACGAGGACGGCACCGACGAAGCGTTGCTCGCGAGCATCGGTCAATTCGACGCAACTCCAACGGTCTACGACTTCTTCGGCGAGAACGTCGAGTGGACGCTGGCGCAATTCGAGCCGGCTGTGCAGCTTGCGAGCGGCAACGTTTGCGGCGACCCGCGCGACGAGCTCGTCTGGCTCGGCGAAAATGGCGTGATCTCGGTTCTGGACGTGGAGACGCAGCAGCTCGTCTGGCAGAGCCCCATGCTGAACGGCGCGCGCGGCTTGAAGCTCGCGGACCTCGACGGCAACGGCGAGGACGAAATCATCGCTGTTACTCCCTCATCGATGCAGGTCTTCGCGCGCGCCGCAGCGCCGGATGTCTTCCAACAAGCCGCCTCGGTTTCACTGGCCGGCGACGTGGTCGACCTAACGGCCGGCGATACCGATGGCGATGGCCGCGGGGAGATCTTCGTGCTGGTGAGCTCCCCAAACCCGCCGAACAGCCCTCACGGATTCGTCAGCCCGTCTTTCGTCGCGCCGTTCGACGCCGAGCTGCGTGCGAGGGAACCGTTTGTGCTGCCCTGGCGCGCGCGTTCGATCGCAATCGAGCCCTCGGCCTTCGCGCGCAAGAACCTGCTAGTGGGCCGGGCGGAAGGCGCGCTGCCGGCCAGTCGGCTCGTGACGATCGACGCTCGCAACGGCGCCGTGGTCAGCGCATCACCGCCGCTGATCGGAGCAATCTCGCGCGACAGCGTTCACTACGTTGAAGTCGATCCCGGCTCGGCACGCCTCAGCATCGGCACCGAAGGCGGTATGTACCTCACGCGCTAGTCGATCAGTAGAGCAGAAACGGCCGCCGCTCGCGCTGCCACGCTTTCTCGTCGGCACGCGCGAGCGCGTCGAGCTCGGCGGGCGTGCTGCGGCGGCCGTCCACCCAGCGCCGCAGCAGATCGCTGCCGTTGATCACATCGATTGCGAGCCGGCCGTGCTCGTACTCGTAGGCGAAGTCGCGCCACAGCGGATACTTCGGCTCGAGCGTGCGCAGCGCCTTGAACGCGAGCGCGTGCAGGCGCCACGGCCGAAACGCCGTGTGCGAGTACGAGCTCAAGTCGACATGAATTTGCACGCCGGCGCAGAGCCGGCCGGTATGCTTGTGAAACGTCGGCTCGAACCAGCACGTGCGCAGCCGGCAGCCGCGCAACCACTGCGGCGCGAGCTCGTGCATGCGGGCGAGCAACGCTCGGCTGTCGATGTCGGGCGCGCCGAACAGCTCGAACGGCCGCGTGGTGCCGCGGCCTTCGGAGAGCGTGGTCCCCTCCACCATGACGGCGCCGGGATAGCAGCGCGCCGACTCCACGCTAGGCACGTTGGGGCTCGGATTGATCCACGTGCGGTCGGACGGCCAGCCATGCCCGGGCCAGGCGTCCGGCTCCCAACCGCGCATCTCGACGATGCGGCAGTCCACCTTCAGACCCAGCGTCGCAACGAACCACCGCGCGAGCTCGCCCATCGTCAAGCCGTGACGCATCGGCAGCGGCCCGGCGCCGACGAAGCTCTCCCAACCGGCGCGCAGCGTCAAACCCTCGATCGGCCGCCCGACGGGATTCGGCCGGTCGAGCACCCACACCGACTTGCCGTGCCGCGCCGCCTCTTCGAGCACGTAGCGCAACGTGGTGATGAACGTGTAGATGCGGCTGCCCACGTCTTGAAGGTCCACGAGCAGCACGTCGAACGTGCTCATCATCTCAGCCGTCGGCCGGCGCACGCTGCCGTAAAGACTGAACACGGGAATGCCGTGCTCGGCATCGGCGAAATCCGGGGATTCCACCATGTTGTCCTGCTTGTCGCCGCGCAGCCCGTGCTGCGGACCGAACGCCGCCGTGAGATTGACGTCGGGCAGCGCCGCCAACGCGTCGAGCGCGTGCGTGAGGTCGCTCGTCACCGACGCGGGGTGCGCGAGCAGCGCCACGCGTTGGCCGCGAAGGCTCTTGCGCAGCGTGCGCGACGCCAGCAATCGATCCAGGCCGAATCTCATTGCGCACTCCCGTCGAGTGAAATCACGAACGCGGCGGCATCATGGAAGTCGGGCGCTGGCCGCGGATGCTCGAGCGCGAAGTACGCGCGCCCGCCGGCCCGATCCTCGACCACGGCCGTGAGACCAATGCGCCACGGCCAGCGTGCCTCGGCTGCGGCGGGTAACTCTACGTCGGCCGTCACACGAAGATCGCTGCCCGAGGCGGCCACTTCGATCGCGGGCGGCCGCACGAGCGCGAGCGGATGCTGGCCCCGCCGATAGCCGTCGAGCTCGTACGCGGCCCACTCCGTCGACGGCGAGAAATTGAGCTCGAAATAGCGCTCGCCCGCGCCCGGCGCCACGAACGCCTCGAAGCAGGTGTGCTCCCACAGCCGCTCGGCGCGGCGCGCCGGCACGCGGTGCGGAATCGCGATGGCTGCGAGCTCGCCCCTGAGCCGGTACGAGAAGCGCAACACCGGGCCGACGAGCTCGACATTCGCCACGAGCGTGCACCGGCCCGGCGGCACGGCGCCGCTGTGATGCGGAATCAGCGCGTGACCGGTCACAAAGAAGCTCTTCCCTCGACGGCGTGCGCCCGCGATCTTACACCGGCGCCGGCGCGGGCTGGAGCGCGACGCACGACAAGCGCGATAATGGCTCCATGTTGCTGATTCGACGTTCCGACGACCGCGGCCGCGCCAACTTGGGTTGGCTCGACAGCCGCCACACCTTCTCGTTCGCGGACTACCACGATCCGCGCTACATGGGCTACGGCCCGCTGCGCGTGATCAACGAAGACCGCGTGCAGCCGGCACAGGGCTTCGGCACGCATAGCCACGCCGACATGGAGATCATCTCTTACGTGCTGAAAGGCGAGCTCGCGCACCGCGACAGCATGGGCAACGGCTCGGTGATCCGCCGCGGCGACGTGCAGCGCATGTCGGCCGGCACCGGCGTGCAGCACAGCGAGTTCAATCACTCGCAGAGCGAGCCCGTCCACTTCTTTCAAATCTGGCTATTCCCGGACCGCCGCGGGCTCGCGCCCGGTTACGAGGAGAAGCGTTTCGAGGACGACGTCAAACGCGGCCGGCTGCGGCTCGTGGCGTCGCGCGACGGCCGCGAAGGCTCCGTGGTGGTGCACCAGGATGCCGATCTGTACGCGGCGCTGCTCGCGCCGGGCGACGAAGTGACGCACGCCACCGAGCGCACACGCAAGGGTTGGGTGCAGGTGGCGAGCGGCGCCGTTACAGTCAACGGCGAGGAGCTGGCGGCCGGCGATGGCGCCGCGATCGCCTATGAGGACAACGTCGCGATTCGCGCTTCGGCCGCCAGCGAGCTCTTGTTGTTCGACATGGCGTAGCGCGCCGTTAACGGGTTCTAGCGCGCGACGGCCACGTTCGAGCGCAGCTCGCATACGAGAGCGGCACCGTCGAGAAACGGCTGCACGGCCTGCATGCTGTCCGCGGTGATGGTCTCGAGGAGCCCGGCGCTCTCCGCTTCGCCCGCGGGCACGCCGCTCATTCCAACCAGCGCCATCGCGTTCATGCGAACGAACTCGGCGCCATCGGCGAAGCGGGACGAGAGCGCCATCGTATCGACTTGCACGTCGCGGAACCCCGCGTCCGACAATAGTGCCGATAGAGCGCCTGCATCGCCGAACGCATAGCGCTGGTCGTGGATGGCCCCAACGTGCCGCTCGGCCACCCGTTGCAGCATGTCGAATACCGGCATCGTAGCGGTGGAGCACCACACGCTTGCGACCAGCACGCCACCGGGCGCTAGCACGCGGCGCAGCTCCCGGGCCGCAGCCTGCTGCGCGGCGAAGAACTGCAGCCCTTGTTGACAAAGCACCCGCTCGAATCGTTCGCCGGCACCTACGGGAAGCGAAGCCGCGTCGCCTTCCCGCCAGTCGACGTGGGGCTCGATTTCTCGCGCTACCTGAAGCATCGGCGCGCTCACATCCACGCCGGCGACGCGCCCCCCGGGGTGGACTCGCCGCTGCGCGAGCCGCGCGACGATGCCGGTGCCGCAGGCGACGTCGAGCACGCTCATCCCCTGCGCAAGCTCCGCGCGTTCGAGCAACGCCTCGGCCCATGGGCGAAAGAGCGGTTCGACGAGCGAGCGTTCATACATGCGCGGGAAGCTCGCGCGGTTCATGCTGTAGGCTGGAAGCACGGGCTGGGCGCTCATCGCTAACCTCCATTCGGACCCGCCTATCGGGTGGAAAAACGTTAGCGCAGTGCCCGTACGAAGCGAAGCCGTTGCGAGGCAAAAGGACTGTTTCCAGAAAGGAAGCAGTGGTAGGTTTCTGCCCGTGGATCACGAAGAGAACATGAAGGTCTTCGTGCAGGTTGCGCAGCAGGCGAGCTTTGCCGCTGCGGCGCGCAAGCTACGCATCTCCACGGCGTCGGCGAGCAAACGCGTCGCGGCGCTCGAAGCGAGGATCGGCGCGCGGCTCTTCGATCGAACCACGCGTCGCGTGGGTCTTACCGAAGCGGGCAGAGTCTATCTCGAGCGCTGCGTCGAATGCCTTCAAGCACTCGAAGACGCGGATGCCTCGGTCAGCGATCTAACGAAGACCCCGAAGGGCGGATTACGAGTTACCGCGCCGATCGACTTCGGCGAACACCTGATGCCCGTGCTGGCCCACGTGATGAATCTCCACCCGAATCTCGTCGTGGACCTGCAGCTCACCAACCGCGTCGTCGACATGGTGGAGGAAGGCATCGACGTGGGTGTGCGCGTGGCCGGCGCTCTCGACGGACACTACGTGGCCCGGCCGCTTGCACGCACGCAGCTCGCGATCTTCGCTGCGCCCAGCTATCTCGCGAAGCACGGGCGGCCCGAGCGGCCGGAGGATCTTGCGCGTCACAAGAACATCGTCTTCACCGAGCCCAAACCGCGCGACGAGCTCTTGTTCAGCCGCAACGGCCGGGAGGTTCGCGTGAAGGTGCGGCCGACGTTGACCGGCAATCACGCCGCGGCGCTCCAGATCGCCGTACGCAGCGGCGTGGGGCTTGCGATGATGCCGAGCTTCGTCGCCGCGGGCGATCTCGCGGCCGGCTCGATCGAGCCCGTGCTCAATGATTGGACGCTGCCCAACCTGCACGTCTTCGCCGTGTATCCGCATCGGCGCTTTCTTTCGCCCAAAGTGAAAGTGGTCGTCGAAGCGCTGCGGTCCGCGTTCGGCGACGGATCTCGCGATCCATGGTGGCTAGCGCCCGGGCCACGACAGCGTGGATTGAGACGCGCGGCTGCGTCTTGACAGGCAGCCGCGTTGTCGAAAAACATTCGGTGCTGCGGCGACTATGCCCGTCTGCGCGAGCTAGCCGGAGGCGGCAGCATGCCGATATTCGGAGGTGACGATGCGTGTTTCGCGCGCCGCGATGGCTCCGCTCGA
>CAMPKU010000057.1 GCA_946887385.1 uncultured Gammaproteobacteria bacterium | reverse complement strand
GCCGTCGGCGCGCAGGCGCTGCTGCAACGCTGCCACGTCGATCGCCCGCGGCGGCGCGCGTGCCGGCCGCTTGGCCCATGATGAAGCAGGGACCCGAGACTCGCGCCGATGACTGGCCCTCGTGCGACATCGACGCGCAGCGTCCGGCCACGAGCAGGTTGTCCACCTTTTTCGGCACGATGATCCGATACGGGATCTCGTTGAAGCCGCGCGAGTCGCGGGGCGCGAACACGAATTTCACGTCGCCTTTGATGTGCGCTTCCACAGGCCAGCCCTGCACGCCGATCGTGTCCGCGAAATCACCGCAGCCCAAGATGTCGCTTTCGGTGAGCACGTACTCGCCGAGGATCCGCCGCGTTTCGCGGATGCCGATCTGCGGGGCGATTTCGACGATGTAGGCCCGCTCGAAGCCCGGCGTGGTCTCCTTGATGAACTGGAACACGTCCCAGCACTGCTTGCGACCTTCCACCTCGCCGTAGGAAAGCTCTCGCGCGTCGATGCCGCTGACGGCCGTGCCGTTCGGATTCTTGATCTGCGTGAGATTGGCGCGCCATTCGATCGGATTTCGCTGCGGCCGCACGATGGGCTTCTTGCGCGGAAATCGCCGCCCGCGCAGCTCCGCTTCCTCCATCAGCTTGGGCACCAGCTCCCACGCGCGCCCCGCTTTGGCGGGATCGACGCCGTTGATACGGAACATCGTCGACGGATACAGCATGTTGCCGGCCCCGTCGCCGACCTCGTACGGCACGCCGGCCCAGGCGGCGAGATCGCCGTCGCCGGAACCGTCGATGAACAGCTGGCCGCGCACCGCGAAGCGGCCCGACTTCGTTTCGACGAGCACCGCCTCGATGCGCTCGTCGCTCGCCATGACGGCGCCCGTGGCGAACGCATGGAACAGCACGTGCACGTTCGCTTCGGCGAGCAGCTCGTCGGCAGCGATCTTGAACGCCGAGATGTCGTACGCTTGTGCCTGTATCTGATTTTGGATCGTGAGGTGCGGGTCGTTCAACCCGTCCATGCGTTTCAAGCGCGCCAGGATGTCGTCGGCGATGCCGTGAACGATCTGCTCGTGAGCGCCGTGCACTACGGCGTGCAAGCCGCAGAACGTGCTCAAGCCCGCGGCCGTGCCGGCTCCGCCGCAAAAGCCGTATCGTTCGATGCAGATCGTCGAGCGCCCGGCGCGCCCCGCAGCGATGGCCGCCGCGATGCCGGCCGGGCCGCCGCCGACGACGACGACTTCGTAATCGCCGTAAACGGGCGTTTGCCGGGAGGGCTCCATGACGTGCGGCGCGGACATGCGAACGATCTCTTTATCTCGATTCGGCGACGCCCGCAGTGTGCCGAGGAATGGCCTGCGAGTCACGCCGGCGGCCTCGAAATCCCGGGTGGCGAAGGTTAACTTCGACCGGTGAACGCCGCACTGCCAGCACTCACGGCGGCCGCGCTCGTGTGCGCCGCTGGGTACGCCCAATCCGTGGATCGGAGCGTGGAGCTTGGGGCGCGTCCCGCGTTTCTCGTTGCGGACATGCGAGAGGGTGAGCTCAAGCGCCGGTTGCAGTCGTGTCTCAACGAGCCGCCGAGGCGTACGGCCTTCTCGATCGGTCATCGCGGCGCCGGCATCGTGCTGCCGGAGCACACGCTCGAAGCGTACGAGGCGGCCTACCGCATGGGCGCGGGCACGCTCGAATGCGACGTAACCTTCACGAAGGATCTCGAGCTCGTGTGCCGGCACGCGCAGAACGACCTCGCTACGACCACCGACATTTTGCTCACGCCGCTTGCGAGCACCTGCATCGAGCCGTTCACGCCGGCGCGCCTCGACGCGAGCGGCGCGGTGCGGCGCCCTGCACGCGCCGAATGCCGTGCGAGCGAGCTCACGCTCGCGCAGTTCAAGTCGCTGCGCGGCAAGATCGATGCGTTCGATCCGGCCGCGCAGACCGCGGAGGAGTTCGTGACGCCGAGCCGGCCGCCGCGGCCGGACCTGGGTGCGAGCTTGGAGCGCGGCACGTTGTTGAGTCACGCCGAGAGCATTGCGTTGTTCAAGCGCCTCGGCGTGCGCATGACGCCGGAGCTCAAGGCCGCCAGCGTGCGGCTGCCGTGGCGCGGCCTCACACGCGAGCGCCTTGCGCAGAAGCTGATCGACGAGTATCGCGCCGCCGGCGTTCCTCCGAGCGACGTGTTGCCGCAGTCGTTCCATCTACGCGACCTCGAGTATTGGCTCGAACGGGAGCCGGAGTACGCGCGCCAAGCGGTACTGCTCGACAACGGGCGCCTGCCCGTGGGCGCGCCGAGCGCGCGGCGGCTCCGCCGTTACAAAGCCGCCGGCATCAACATCTGGGCGCCGCCGCTGTTTGTGTTGCTGGCCCTCGATGCAGAGGGCCGAATCGTGCCGTCGCGGGCCGCACGCGCCGCGCGCGCTGCAGGGCTCGACATTCTTGCGTGGCCGCTCGAGCGCTCGGGCAACTTGGCTGCGCCGAGCAACGGCCTGTATTACCGCTCGATCGATCCGGCGATCACGCGCGAGGGCGACGTGATGAAGGTGATCGATGTGCTGGCGCGCGACGTGGGCGTGCGCGGGATCTTTTCCGACTGGCCGGCCACGGTCAGCTTCTACGCCGGCTGCGCTGGCCTGCAGTGACGCGGCCCGATACCATCGTGCAGCGCCGCTGTTGGGGAGCCGCATGCGAAGGGAGATCTGGGTTGTGAGCACGTTCATCGTTGCCGGGTGCGCTTCGGCGCAGCAGCGCTGGCTCGGCCCGGACGAGCGCCTCACCGCCACGAGCAGCGTTAGCGAAATTTCGCTGCCTCGCCCGGCGAGCGGCCCCACGACGATTGCGCTCGCAGCCGACGGATCGGTGTGGTTCACGCAAGCGAACGGCAATCGCATCGGCCGCATGAATCCCGACGGCTCAGGATTGGCCGAGTTCGATATCCCCACTCCGGACAGCTCGCCGCGCATCATCGCGCTCGGCGCCGACGGCAACATGTGGTTCTCCGAGCACGCCGCGGGACAGATCGCGCGCATCACCCCGCGGGGCGAAATCACCGAGTTCCCGATCCCCACAGCCGATAGTCAGCCGCGCGCCATCGCGCTAGGCGCCGACGGCAATATGTGGTTCGGCATGTTCGCGGCCGGCAAGATCGGCCGCATCACGCCGGCCGGCGTTGTCACCGAGCTCGACATTCCAACGCCGTCCAGCGGGCCTCGCGCGCTCGCGGCCGGCCCGGACGGCAACATTTGGTTCTCGGAGTTTCATGCGAGCAAGATCGGCCGCATCACGATGGACGGCGTGGTCACGGAGTTTCCGTTGCCGCGGCCCGATTCAGGGCCGGGCGACATCACGGCCGGTGCCGACGGCAATATGTGGTTCGTGGAGCTCAACGGCACGATGGACGGCCGAGCGGTAGCCGGTAACCGCGTGGGCCGTATCACAATGAGCGGCGAGATCACGGAATTCCAGATTCCGAGCCCCACGGGCTCGCCCACGAACATCGCCGTGGGCCCGGATCGCAACATTTGGTACACGAAAGGGGCGGCTCTGGGCCGCGTCACGCCCGACGGCGCGATCACGGAATTCCCGCTGCCGGCCAATGCGCGCGGCGTGGGACTCACGGCGGGCAGCGACCGGCAACCGCCCACGCGCATTGCCAATCGCCTGTGGTACGCCAACGGCACGGGGAACAAGATCGGCTATCTGTCGTTCGAATAGCCCACGCGATTGGCAAAATCGCGGCATTTCCGCTAGCGTGCCCACTGTCGCGCCGTCCGGCGCAGGAGTTTTTCCCCATGCGATTTTTCCCTCTCGCCGTCGTCTCGCTCGCGTTGGCCGCTTGCTCCCCGCCGGATGCGAGCGCACCCGCGGCGTCGGCGGCTGCGCCGGCCGTTCAAACGGATCAGGACAAGACGCTGTACGCGCTCGGCTTGGCCATCGGTCAGAACGTGCAGGACTTCAAGCTCACCGAGGCCGAGATCGAGATCGTTGCGCTGGGGCTCCGCGACTCCGTCCTCGGCGTGGAGCCGAAGGCCGAGCTCGAGGTTTACGGACCGCGCATCCAAATGCTGATGCAAGAGCGCATGTCGGCGTCGGCCGGCGCCGAAAAGCAGGCGTCCGATGCGTGGGTCGCGGAGCAGGCGAATTTGCCCGGCGCGCAGCGCAGCGACTCAGGCGTCGTGGTGATCCCGATGACCGAGGGCACCGGCGAAAGCCCCACGGCCACGAGCACGGTACGCGTGCACTATCACGGCACGCTGCGCGACGGCAGCGTGTTCGACAGCTCCGTGGACCGCGGCGAGCCGATCTCCTTCCCGCTGAGCAACGTGATCTCGTGTTGGACGGAAGGCGTGCAGAAGATCAAGGTGGGCGGCAAAGCCAAGCTCGTGTGCCCGTCGGAAACCGCCTACGGCGACCAGGGCTCGGGCTCGATTCCGGGCGGTGCGGCGCTCGCGTTCGAGGTAGAGCTGCTCGCGATCGAGTAACGCGCAGCCGCTACAACAGCTCCGCCTGGATCTCGCGAAGCTTGCCTTTGATCACCGTGGCGTTGTCGACGCCCATACGGATCAGCAGCTTCTGACCCGCCGATAGCTTCTCGAGTCGCTCATCCGCGAAGCGATACAGCACGCTGGGTTGCACGAGCGCAATCTGCCCGCGCGGTGTCGGCGTTTGCAGCAGGTGCTCGATGACCTCCGTGAGGCGTGTGTCGAACGACGCATCGGGATGGCCGAGATCCTCATACGCCTGCTGAAACAGCGGTTGCAGTCCGCGATAAAACGAGACCAGCGTCTTCGCGTCGATATTTGCGACGAGCGCGACGAACGGCTCGTAGCGCGCGTAGTTTTCCGGCGAAAGCACGATCGCGTCGTCGGAGCCCGACGTGATGAACTCGCCCTCGGGCGGTAGTATCGGGCGCTGATTCAATGCGAGCTGCTCTCGCGGCGCGTTGTCGATCGAGACGACGAGGTTGCGGACGATGCGCTCGGGCACCAGGTGCTGCATCACCGCGTCTTGACCGAAAAGCTCGGTAAGACCGCCCGCCACATCGGGATCGCTTTCATCGAGCGGCGGTAGCGGGATGGCGCGAGCGGGCGCAGGCGGCGTAGCGGCGACCGGCGGCGGTGTGACCGGCGCGCTCGCGACAGGCTGCGGAACGTCGACGACGGCTTCGGGCTCCGGGGCCTCTTGGCGCAGGAAATACAGGCCGAGACCGCCCACGGCAACGAGTATTGCCGCCCCGAGCACCCACGGCCAAAACCAATCCTTGTTCCGCTGCATCATGACTCGCTCCTTGCAGGGTTTACGCCTGCGGCAACATGTCGCGCGCCCAGTCCACCCGTCGCCTCCATGTAGATCTTACCTCGCCGCCGGTAAGCGGCGCGTTTGCCGTTAGAATGCGGCCGCGATGCAAGAGTTCGACTACATCGTCGTAGGCGCGGGTACGGCGGGCTGCGTGCTCGCAAACCGGCTGTCCGCGGAGTCGAGCACGACCGTGCTGCTGCTCGAGGCCGGCGGCAAAGACGACTATTTTTGGATCGACATCCCGGTGGGCTACCTCTACACGATCGGTAATCCGCGCACCGATTGGTGCTATGTAACCGAGGGCGATCCGGGCTTGAACGGCCGCCGCATCGGCTACGCGCGCGGCAAGGTGCTCGGCGGCTGCTCGTCGATCAACGCCATGATCTACATGCGCGGCCAGCGAACGGACTACGACCACTGGGCGGCACAAGGCTTGCGCGGCTGGTCGTGGGACGACGTGCTGCCGGTGTTCAAGCGCTCAGAGGATTACGCGCACGGCGCCGACGAATTCCATGGCGCCGGCGGAGAGCTGCGCGTCGAGGAGCGGCGCGTGAGCTGGGAGATCCTGGACGCGTGGCGCGATGCGGCCGAGGAGTGCGGGATCCCGAAGATCGCCGAGTTCAACCGCGGCGACAATTTCGGCAACGCGTACTTCCAAATGAATCAGCGGCGCGGTGTGCGCTGGAGCGCGGCGAAAGCGTTTCTGCGCCCCGCGCTGAAGCGGCCGAACCTGAGCGTGCGCACCGGTGCGCACGTCGAGCGCGTGATCATCGATACGCACGACGGCGGCGCGCGCGCCAGCGGCGTGGTCGTGCGGTTCTCGGGTGCGGGCACTGAGACGTTGCGGGCGCGCCGCGAGGTGCTGCTCGCCGCGGGCGCGATCGGCTCGCCGCAGATTCTCCAGCTTTCCGGAGTTGGCCCGCCGCCGCTACTGCGCGAGCACGGCATCGACGTGGTTGCCGACCTGCCTGGCGTCGGCGCGAATCTTCACGATCACTTGCAGATTCGCTCAATCTATAAGGTGCAGAACACGCGCACGCTGAATCGGCGCGCGGGCTCGTGGCTCGGGCGGGCGGCAATGGCGCTCGAATACGCATTCTTCCGTACCGGGCCGCTCACCATGCCGCCCTCGCAACTCGGCGCGTTCGCGCGCAGCGACGAAGGGCGCGAGGCCGCGAACATCGAATGGCACGTGCAGCCGCTGTCGCTCGACAAGTTCGGCGCGCCGCTGCACGCATTCGATGCGATCACGCCTTCCGTGTGCAATCTGCAACCCACGAGCCGCGGCCACGTGCGCATCAAGAGCGCGGATCCGGCGGCGCATCCGGCCATCGCGCCGAACTACCTGGCCACCCACGAGGATCTCGAGATCGCCGTTGCGGGCTTGAGATTCACGCGCCGCATCATGGCCGCCAAAGCGCTGCAGCGGTTCGCGCCCGAAGAGTGGCTGCCGGGAACCTCGTTGACGAGCGATGCGGATTTGAAGCAGGCGGCCGGTGACCTCGGCACCACGATCTTCCACCCGGTCGGCACGTGCCGGATGGGAAACGACGCGCTCGCCGTCGTCGATGATCGCTTGCGCGTTCGCGGCATAGCGGGGTTGCGCGTCATCGACGCGTCCGTGATGCCCCGCATCACGTCGGGCAACACGAATGCCCCCACGGTGATGATCGCGGAGCAGGGCGCGGACTTCATTCGACGCAATCTGCGCTGAGCAACGCTCGTATGGCCGCGGGGTTATGATAACTATTCCTTGAGGTATCGATCGCGCGACACCGATAATCTCCGGGATAACCCAAGGAGTGGCCCATGCGTCGCCTCGCACTTTTACTCACGATTGTCGCCGGCGTCGGCGGCGTGCGGCTGGCCGCCGCCCACCATTCCTTCGCGGCGGTCTTCGACGGCGACAAGGCCGTCACGTTGACGGGCGAAGTGGCCGGTATCGAGTGGACGAACCCGCACTTTCACTTCTCGGTGGACGTGAAGGACGACGCCGGTGCCGTCACGCGTTGGCGCTTCGAAGGCTACCCACCGAACATGCTCGTGCGCCAGGGATGGCGGCGCGACGAGACGCTGATGCCCGGCGCGATGATAACGGTGGAGGGCTGGGCCGCCCGCACCGAGCCGAATTTGGGCGCGGCGCGTTGGGTCACGCTTGCCGATGGCCGCAAGCTCGCGGCCGGGCCGCCGGCCGGCACCGGCGGGCGCTGAGCATGGCGCACAAAACTGCCTGGTTAGCCTGCGCCGCCGCCGCATGGTTGGCCGCCGCACCGTCGACGGCGCAGACGCCAAGCGCCGAACGCCCCGCGCCGCGTACCGCGGACGGCAAGCCCGATTTGACGGGCATCTGGGTGGCGACAGGCGCGATCTTGCTGTTCGAAGGCGAGGAGGCGTTTCGGGCCGCGCGTGCCGCCGACGCCGCCGCGGGCCGTCCGCCGGGCAACAGCGGCGAGCCGCCGCCCTTCAAGCCCGAAGCGGAAGCGCAGCGGCAACGATTCCTCGAGCGCCGCGGCATCGACGATCCGATGGCTCGCTGCCTGCTCACGGGGGTGCCGCGCATCAACTTTCGCCCGTTGCCGTTTGAGATGGTGCAGTTGCCCGATCGCGTGATCATGCTGTACGAGATCCATCACGCGTTCCGCATCATCCCGACGGACGGCCGCCCGCCGCCCGAGGACGCGGAGCCGTCGTACTTGGGCGAGTCGGTCGGCCGCTGGGAGGGCGACACGCTCGTCGTCGACGTCACATCGTTCAACGACAAGACCTGGCTCACCGGCGTCGGCACCATCCACACGGAAGACCTGCGCGTGACCGAGCGCTACACGCGCGACTCGCACGACACGATTCGCTACGAGGTCACGATGGAGGACCCGAACGTGCTCACGAGGCCGTGGACGCTTCGGGAAACCTTCCGTCTGCGGCCGAACGAGCGGCTGCGCGAGTACGAATGCATCGAAAGCAACGAGGACTTGCTGCGCTTCGAGCGGCTGCTCCAAGAAGCGCCGGCTACTGAAGCAGCGCCCTGAGCTCGTCGGGAGGCGGCAGCTCGTCGAACCGAGCGCCTGCGGCCGTGATCTCGTACCAGGGCGCCTTCGATCGCACGTATAGGTGCACTGTGGGCAGCGGCGCCAGCGGCGTATCGATTGCGCCGGCCGGCAGCAATGCCAGCGGCGAGCTCGGCATCGCGCTCGGCGCCAGGCTGCCGCACTCGCCGCAGAAATCCGTCGCGTAGCGGCGCGGCGCCGGTAGGACGTACCTCACGAGGCGTTCCACGCCGCTTTCGATGCCGAAGCTGTCGGCCGGCACGAGCAGCGTGCTGCCGAACGCGGCGGCGCGGCTGCGGCGGCACAGCGAGCAGTAGCAATTCACCAAGCGTTGCGGTGAGGCTTGGGCCGCAAACGTGACGGCCCCGCAGAGGCAACTGCCGCCGATCGCAGCCGCACGATCTGCAACGCGCGCCGCGGTCGCCGGCCACTCGAGTGCCGGCGGGTAGGCGTCGTGACGCGGCAGCTCGTCGTTGAGCTCCGTGAGCGGCGAGCGCGACGCGGCGAAGATGTGCGTGCGCGGCCGCGCGCCCGGATCGCCGTCCAAAAGGCCGGCCGGAACGTTCCAGTAGCGTTCGTCCTGTGAAACCGCGGGCACTGTGGATCCGCACCGGCGGCAAAAAGGGCGCTCGAACGCGGCCGTCGCGCGGTAGTGAACGATCCACTCTTCGCCTTCGAGCCAGTGAAAGGACTCGCGAGCGACGCCGAGCCCCGTGCTGAACAAAGTGCCGTGGTGCTTGCGGCACATCGAGCAGTGGCAGTGCGAGAACCACTGATACGGCGGCGCGATCGAGAACCGCACCGCGCCGCAGAGACAGCCGCCGTGTAGCGGGCTCACCCAGCGCGCGCCGCGCGTGGACGGGAGAAATCGCAGGCTCGCATGATGCTTGGAATTTTCGGCGGCGCCTCGCGACGCGGTCAAGCGAACGCGCCTGTCTTCAGCGGGCGTTCAGGAATGCGGGGCTAGCGTCGGTAGCAAGGCGGGTTGCGCCCGGAGTGAACGGAGTCGGTTATGCGTGCGCTGTTTCTAGCAGTCCTCGGCGCGGCGGCGTTGTGGGTGACGCCGCCGGCCGAGGCGAGCCATTGGCACTTTCATGGGCCGTACGTCGGTATCGGCTACGGGTTCTACCCATACTCTTTCTATTCGCCGTGGTACGGGCCGCGGCTCGGCGTGGGCATCCACGTGGGCCAGCGCTATCCCGCGCGACGCGTGCGCACCACGGAGCGCCGCGAGCAACGCACGCTGAAGCTCTATGTGTATCCCGCGGCTGGCCAGAGCGATGCGCAAACGGCCGAGGATCGCTATCAGTGCCACGTGTGGGCGGCCGATCAGTCGGGGCACGACCCCACACTCGGCACCGGCAGCCGCGATGAAGCCGAGAGCTACACGCGGGCGTTCTCGGCGTGCATGGAGGGTCGCGACTATGTGGTCAAGTAGGCTCGTCGCGGCCGCGGCGCTGTCGTCGTTGACGCTGGTGGCGGCTGCCGCCGAAGACTTGCGGGCGCTCGAAGTCCAAGGTCAGCGCGGCCAGTCGCTCGAGCAAACGCGGCGCGATCGCTACGAGTGCCACAACTGGGCCGTGGAGCAGACGGGTGACGCGCCCACCGCGGTGCCCGCAGACCCGGAGCCGAGCGGCGGCGACCGCGAGCTCCGCCGTGAACGCGTCGATCGGGCGATCGTGGGTGCCGCCATCGGCGGCGTGATCGGCAGCATTTTCAACAACGGCCGGCGGCGCCACTCGAACGATCGGGTACTCGCGGGGGCCGCGGCGGGTGCGGCCATCGGTGCTGCCACTGCCAGCGGGCAACGGCGCGACCCAGCCAGCGGAGAAGAAGCGCCCAGCGATTACTTGCGCGCGCTCACCGCGTGTCTCGAAGGGCGCGGCTACTCGGTCTCGTTGCCCACGGCTGCGACGCTCACGACGCGCCGCTGACCCGCGCCGCCGACGGTGCAAGCGCTTGCCTGAGGGCGGCGTCGATGGTCGGATAACGAAACCGGAACTTCAGCGCCTGCAGTCGCACGGGGATCACGCGCTGACCGTCCACGAATAGCTCCGCCATCTCGCCTAAACCGGTGCGCAGCAACGGCGCCGGAATCTTGAGGGGCCATAACGGCCGGTGCAGCGAGGCCGCGATCGCGGCCATGAGCTCGGCGTGGCGCACCGGGCTCGGCGCGGTCGCGTTGAACGGTCCGGTCAGCCTTTCGCGATCGATTGCGAACAGCAGTAGGTCGAGCAGGTCGTCCACGTGCACCCACGAGAACCATTGCCGGCCCGTGCCCAGCACCGTTCCCGCGAACAACCGCACGGGCCGCGCCATCGCCGGCAGGAACCCGCCATCGCCGCCGAGCACGACACCGAAGCGCAGTATGGCCACGTGCACGCCGTGTGTGCCGGCCTCGAGCGCCGCTTCTTCCCAGCGCCGGCAGAGCTCCGCTTGAAAGCCCTTGCCGGCGCTCGTCGTCTCGTCGAGCGGCTCGTCGCCGTCGCGGGGGCCGTAGTAGCCGATCGCGGATGCGTTGATCCAAGTCGTTGGCTTCGCGTTGAGCCGGGCGACAAGCTCGAGAAGCGCGCCCGTCACGGCGAGCCGGCTGCCGATCAGCCGCTCGCGGCGCCGGCGCGTCCAGAGCCCGCCCGCGATGGACTCGCCGGCAAGATTCACGATCGCGTCGATGCCCGCGGTGCTCGGCACGTGCGCAGGATCGGAGACGACGTCGGCTTCGGGGCCGAGCAGCCGCCGGGCCTTGGCCGGATCGCGTGCGTGAACGAGCACCCGATCGCCGCGCGCGAGCAGACGGCGCGCAAGCTTCGGACCGATGAAGCCCGTGGCGCCCGTGATGAGCACGCGTTTCGACTGTCGTGCGTCCGCCATCGCGTGCTCCATAATGGCACATGGCTTGCGCGCCGACGCTAGTCGTGTCGACGACAGCGCGGCGGGCTAGGGGGGTGTCGTGTCGTTGAAGTCGGTGATCCAAGGTCTTGCCGCCGTGTGGCTCGTGCTGTTCGTCGCGTCGTTCGTCGTGCTGCGAGTGAGCGAGTCGGACGGCAGCACCACCTCGCGTCTCGCGCTTGTGGCGGAGTTTCTGACGTGGCAGGCGCTCGCGTTCATCGCGGCGTCGCTCGGTGCATTCACAACGCGCTACGCGGCCGCGCGCGGCATCGAGCGGGTGAAGCTGGTGGGCTACGTGCCGCTCGCGGTGAGCGTGTTCCTCGTCGGGTCGTTCGTCGTGCTGATCGGCTTTCGGTTTTACGTGGCGCCGTTGTTCGAGTAGCGCGCTGCCCGCTCAGCGAGTGGGATCGGCCTGGCCCAGCGGGCCGGTGTTCGCAGGGTCGACGAAGATGCGGTGGATGTGCCGCTCCTTGAAGCGCCAGCGGCCGTCGCCGGCGCGCACGTAGGCATCGACGAAGTCCGCGACGAGTGTGGGGATCGCAGGCGACAGCGGCGGCTCGCCGTACGCACCGAAGGTCATGCACACGCTCGTGCCCCGCGCGCGCGTGGCGCTCTCGATCTCGAGCTTCAGTCCCGAGTACAGGTGGCGCGCCGTGCGCTTTTCCGTGGCCGAGCGGCTCCGGAACACTTGCTCGAGCTCGGCCTTGCCGCGCGAGATGCGGCTGCCGTGCGTGTAATAGACGTCGTCCACGAAGAGCTCGAGCAGCGCGGCGACGTCGTCGTGGTCCAAGTGGTAGCAGAACGCGGTGTTGAGGTCCTCGAGCGCGGCGCGGATCGCGAGGCGCTCGAGGTCCGTTAAGGCAGCCGCCACGCGCCGAGCTCCTTCTGCTCCACGACGATTGGATTTTCCTGCACGCCGAGTCCCTCGATGGCCACCTCGACAGGACCCTGAACGGATTGGAAGTTCGCCGTGTGAATCGACTTGCGGTGGCCGCCGGCCTTGAATGCCGTGCCGAGCGAGATCACGTCGCCCGGGTGCAGCGTGTGGAACTGGCTGATGAAGCTCACGACTTCGGCCACCTTGTAATTGTAGTAACGCGTGCTGTCTTCCGCGATCGTTTCACCGCCCACTTTGCACGTGACGTTGAGCTCGTCGGGGTTCGCAATCTCGTCCTTGGTAACGAGCCACGGGCCCATGGCGCCGAAGGTGTCGCTGCCTTTGTAGCGCCCCGCGTACGAGAGGTGCTGCTCTACGCGCTCGGTTTCGTTCGGATTGTCCTTCTTCGCGTACACCGCGAAGTAGTGGAAGCGGTCCTCCGCGCGCATGCCGTTGCCCGTGACGTCGTTGAAAATCGTGTAGCCGTACACCGCGTCGAGCGCGCTTGTCGCCGGCACGTCGCGCGTGACGCGGCCGATGATCGCGGCGAGCTCGGGCTCGGGATGCACGCTGCCGTAGTACGGCCGCACTCGAATCGGCTCGCGGTGCCCCACGAGGCACGAAGCGGGCTTCAAGAAGAACGCCGGATGATCGGGTGCGCTGATCTTGCGCTCGTTGCTCGCGGAGTTGTTCATCGCCACTGCACAAATTTTGCCGGGGCGGCGCACGGGCGGGTACCAGCGCACGTCGGCCGCCGGAATGCGGGCGATGGACGCGTCGTTACGGATCTTGTCGAGCGACTCGAGCAGCGCTTGGCGAAGCGGCTCGCCGCCGCGAATCACGTCGAGCATGTCGACCGGCGCGTTGGCGGCCGTTTGCCTACCCGGTAGCGACGCGATGCCGACGAGCTCGCCGGGTGCTAGCTCCGTGACGACGAGATCGCGGCCGCGATAAAGCACGCTCGCCAGTTTCATGCGGGCGATCTTACTGCATCGCGGCTGCTTGTCCGGCCAAAAAACTTGAACCGCCGCCCAATGAACCTCCGCGCTCTCGTTGCGGACTGACGTGTTCAAGGCGAGGAATGTAGGCGAGCTCGAGACCATCGGATTCCCGCTAGGAGGTTGCTTCTTCGCCACTCTCGGGGCTAAGGTTGATCTCGACACAGCAATAGCCTCGGCTGCGAGCCGCGGAGCTTCGGTTCGCTTTTGGCCACAACGTATGGCCGCGAACGACCGCCGAGTGCGCAGCCGAGTTTCAGCGGAAGCAACTAGGGGGGATCGATGAAAACGAAACATGCGGCGAGCTACAGCAGACTTGCGCACGCTATTTGGCTGGCCTGTCTTGGATCAGCGGTGCAACCCGCGATCGCACAGGAACAGGTCGAAGAGCTAACGGTTACCGGCACGCGCCTCATTACTTCGGGCGTGAACACGCCCACGCCCGTGACGGCGGTGACGGCTGCCGATCTGCAAACCATGGCGCCGACCACACTCATCGAGTCGCTGAGTCAGTTGCCGGTGTTCAGCAACAACCTCACGAGTCAGCAGGCGGTTGGCGGTTCGGTTGCGCCGGGCGGCAGCAACCTCAACTTGAGGGGCCTTGAAGCACGCCGAACGCTCGTGCTGTTGGACGGGCACCGTCTCGGCCCCAGCAACAAATTCGGCACGGTCGACGTCAGCGTGATTCCGGAAATGTTCGTTTCGAGCGTCGAAGCGGTCACGGGTGGCGCCTCGGCGGCCTACGGAGCGGACGCCGTGGCAGGCGTCGTCAACTTTCGTCTCGACCGCAATTTCACGGGCACCAAGTATCAGTTCCAAGGGGGCGCTACCACGCATAGCGACGGCGGGAATTACAAAGCGGGCGTCGCCTACGGCACGGACATCGGCGAAAGCGGGCACCTCATTGCGTCGCTGGAGTATTGGAAGAAGAACGGAATCCGCTCGCTGGAGTCGCTGCAGGACCGCAGCGACTACCTGGATCTCAAAGCCCAGGTGACGAACCCGGATCCTGTTAACGGGCCGAACTTCCTGGCGCGGCCCTTTGTGAGCCCGACCAATTTCACTGCGGGCGGCGTCCTGTTGCAGCCGGGCTCGGCGGTCGATCACATCGAGTTCCTGCCCGATGGCAGCGGAAACTATCAGCAACTTCCCTTCAGCGGCGTCGGTCAATTGACGGGCGGCTGCAACTGCCAAGCGCGGCCCAGCCTCGAGTACGGCATCGACGCGGACTATGAAGTGGACACACCGGCCGACCGCGGAGTCCTGTTTGCGCATTACAACCACGACTTGAGCGAGCGGAACAGCTTTTACGTCGAAACGCTGCTCGCCGATTCCGAGCAAGCCAACGTTTGGCAGACCGCCGCTCTGCTCGGGCCGTGGGGCGGCAGAATCTATGCCGACAATCCGTACCTGCCGGCGGCGCTTTCGCAGCAATTGCAAAACGAAGGCCGCGAGTTCGCCGGCTTCGGCATCTTCACACCGAACTTAAGCGGCAATCCCTTCGAGGGCGGCGAATTGATCGCCAAGAACCGTTACGGTCAATTCGTGGGCGGGTTCAGTCACGCGATGAGCGATAGTTTCCTCGGCGGCGGCTGGTTGCTCGACGGCTACGCGCAGTACGCGCAGAACCGGCAGGAAACGGTTGTGCCCGGCGGCATCCGCACGGATCGCCTGCCGATCGCGATGGACGCGGTGACCGGCCCTGACGGAACACCCGTGTGCCGCGTATCGCTGTTCAACGTGGGAATCTTCGACGACTGCGTGCCCATCAACCTGTTGGGCGGCACCGCTTCCGTCACGCAGGCCGCGGCGGATTACGTAGTCGACAACGGCAAGATCGCGCGCGGCAGAACCACCGAGAACGACGTCGAGGTCACGCTCCGCGGCGACCTCACGGAAGGCTCGGGCGTGTTCGGCCCAATCACAGCCGCTTTCGGCGCTTCCTGGCGGCAGCAGACGCTCACTGTGGGCACCGTGGACCCGTGCGACGAGTTTCCGTGCACGCCCGACAACGTGCTGTTGAGCGACCAGGGGTTGAATCCGGATGGGCTCCGCGGAGTCCTCCCCGAGACCAGCCCTGGCGGCATCCCGGGCCTTCGGTACGTGCCTCCCGGCTTCGCCGGCGATTCGAACTCGAGCACCGTGCTCTTCTCGAGCCAGCGGGCCGTCCAGGGCGGGTACTCCGTGCGCGAGGCGTTCTTCGAGGTCGGTATACCGCTGCTCGAGAACGGTAAGCTCAACCTCAACGAGGCGTTCCGTTGGGCCGATTACAGCGGCAGCGGCAACACGAACGCGTGGAAGACGGGTATCTCCTACCAAGCTACGGAGCGCTTCAGAATCCGCGCCACCCGCTCGCAGGACGTGCGTGCCCCGACTCTGCAAGAGCGTTTCGAATCGCAGCGCGGCGGCGTAAACGTTCGCGATCCAGAAAACCTCGACGCACAAGGCAACCCGCAACTGATCACCACGGCATCGTTCTCGGGCGGCAACCCGAATGTCGGTCTCGAGGAGGCGGCGACCAGCGTGCTCGGTTTCGTCTATGAGCCGACGGAGCGGTTCTCGGTCACGATCGACCGGTACGACGTCGATCTGGATGGCGCGATCGGTCAGTTGACTGCGCAAACGATCGTGAACACGTGCTCTGCCTCCGGCGGTACGTCGTCGCTGTGCCAGTTCGTGGTTCGCGACGGTACGGGTCAGATCAATCGCGTCGAGGCATTGTTCATCAATCTGTCCAACATGAGGATCACAGGCGTCGACTTGGAGCTGAACTACAGCGGCATCGAGGTGGGAGACGGCACACTGAGCTGGCGCTTGCTCGGCTCGCGGCTCGACGAAAACTCCATCCTCACGCCCGGTTCTCCGCGCGATGACCGTGCCGGCGACGTCGGAACGGAAGGCTTACCGAAGACCAAGGTGACAACGAGCTTGAGGTACGCGCGCGGGCCGGTGTCGGTTTTCCTCCAGGAGCGCTACATCGGCGGCGGGCTGAACGACAAGGATCTCGTTGAAAGCGCTACGCGCATACCCGGTGCCGTCACGATCGATGACAACACAATCGATTCGGTGCTGTATACCGACCTAACGTTCAACTACAGCGGCGGCAGCAATGCCGGCACGCCGTGGGAGGCGTTCTTCACGGTCAACAATCTCTTCGACGAGGCGCCGCCGGACATGTACACCGTGGTCGGCCGTGCCGGCGTTGGGGGGCCGAACAGCTTCTTGTACGACACCATCGGCCGGCGATTCGTCGCCGGCGTGCGCGTGAACTTCTAGCGTATCCGCACCGGCGTTTAACACGAGGCGGGCCCTGCCGATTCCCGGCAGGGCTCGGCGTCGCACGGGAGCAGCGCGCGCCGTCAGCCTTCGCTAAAGCGCGAGCGCGATCTCGGCGAACAGCGAGAGCTCTTTGCGGCCCTCGACGTCGGGATGCGTGAGCGGCTTCGCGAGCTCCAGCGTACCCGTGAGACGGCCGCCTTGGGTCGCGAAGCCGAAGCCGGCCGTGGCAGCGGATTCGCGGCCGAGCATGTCTTGCTTCCACGCGGCGCCGATGTCGTAGAACCCGTAGATCGACACGCTGTGCAGCGCGGCCGGCGCTTGGGGCAGCGCGCGCCGCACTTCGACCTTGGCGCCGATGCCCTGATCGCCGGCGATTTCCGCCACCTCGAAGCCGCGGCCGAGGCGGTCGCCGCCGATCTTGAAGCGTTCGCCGTAGGGCAACGTGTACGCCGATTGTTGACCCAGCGCATCGAGGCGCACGCTCCAGCGCTCGTTCACGCGATTGAAGCGCGTGAACGTGAAGCGGCTCAACGTGAAGTCCGAACGCCGTAGATCTTCGGTGAGATCGAGCGCGGCGAGCCCGCTGCCCAGGCCGTCGAGCCCTTTGACGAGCTCCACGCCGACGAGGTACTGCGTTCGACGCTGCCGCCAAGTCCAGCGCGGGCCGATGGTGAGCATGCGCAGCCGCTCGTCGCGCAAGCGCGCGCCGGAGCGCAGGATCTCGAGGTCATCGGCATCGAGTGCTGCGGATAACGTCAACGTGGCGCGCTCGAAACCGGGCACCGGGCGGATGTACGTGATCGACGCGCGGTCACGAAGATAATCGTGGTCGCGGTCGATGAGCGGTTCCTGGGGATTAGAGCGCGAGCGAAAGCCGCTGAACGCGAGCCGGCCGCTTCGTCCACCGATGGCAACGTTCGCGAGCAAGCCGAGGCCGTGATACTCGGCGTAGTCGGTGGCTGCGCCGAACAGCGCGCCGAGGTTCGTCTGGCCGTCGAGCAGGCCGTTCACCATGACCTGGCCCAGAACGAAGTTCGGTCCGGCCTCGTCCGTGCCGCGGTTGCTCAAGCGCACGGCGCCCGTGGTGCGCTCGAACTTCGTGTCGAGGTCGAGACGATAGAGATTCGTGCCCTCCGCCTCGCGTGCGGTCGAGGCGCTCAGCGAAAGGCCGGGCAGCGCGCGCATTTGGCGCAGCGTAGTTTCCACCCCGTTCTGCGTGATGGGGCCTTCGTCGGTGAGCTGCGAGCCGAGCGACTCCAGCCGCTCGAGATGCGGCCCCGGGTCTCCGTTCACGCGCACCTCGGCAATCCGCGGCTCGAGCACGTCGTAGCGCAGCACGCCGACGGCGAGCAGCGAATCGTCGAGCTTGATCTGCGGCCGCGAGTAGCCGTCGCTTTCGTACTTGGCGACCAACGTGGTGGCAATGGCGCGCGCGCCGTCGGCGCTCACGGGCTTGCCAAGCTGCTCGCGATACACCGCGAACAACGCGGGCGCGTCGTAAACAGTGGAGCCGCGAACCACCACGGAGACGAGAGTCGGCGCGGCCGCGAGCGCGGCTGCCGAGATTAGGACAAGTGCGGCGGAGATTATGCCAACAAAGGTTGCTTTAGCTCGGCTTCGCGGTCTGTGGCCGCCGCAATGCTGTGGTTGGCTGCATCGCGTCTCGCGCCGAGTCATTTCATCCTGAACGCGTTCGATCGAGGGCCGCGGATTATGGACAATGTCACTCGACGCTGCCGTGATGTTCGTCACAGCATAGACGCCGTTCGATGTCTAATCTGTCGCCCGTTGACGACACGGAGTGTCCGACATGCGCATGCAGAAAAGAATAGAAGCGCGCCTGCTCTCACCGCGTTTCCTGAAGATCTCATCGTCCTTGCTGCTCGTCGTTGCTGCTGCCGCGGCGCACGCGGCGACGAGCTACACGCGTAACGCCGACGATCCACGCATCGCCGTCACCGCTGTAGCCGGCGAGGTGGACGTCACGATGGCCGGCAACGATGTGGCCGTGTCGCCGGACAGCACCGTGCTGCTGCCGGCGCGCATCGTCACGGGCGCCGACGGCACTGTGGGCCTCACGCAGGCCGGCACGAACATCAGTGTGGCGAACGACACCGATGTCGAAATTCCCGCCGAAGCCGTCGACGGCAATCTCATCGCTCGGCTAGTGCAGCATCGCGGCAACGTCTTCTACGACGTGGCGCCGCGCGACGTCGGCAAGCTCCGTGTCGAGACCCCGCTGCTCGTGGCCGTCATCAAAGGCACCCAGTTCAATGTCGCCGTGCAAGAGGACAGCACGACGATCTCCTTGTTCGAGGGCAGTCTCGAGATCCGCACGCCCGATAACAGCGACGTCGTGCAATTGAATGCGGGCGAGATCGCCATCCGCTCGCGTGTCGACGACTCGATCCGAGTTGTGGGCATGGACGACGAGCGGGTAGCCGCGCCGCCGCAAGCGCGCGCCGGCGCAGCGAACGCCGCGGCCGCGCGCACAGAGCCGGCGGATGTTGGCGTAGACATCGGCGTCACGGAGCGCATCGCTGTCGTCAATGACGGCGGCATCGTTCGCGTGAACGAGAGCAGCCCTGGCACGGGCGCCGATGGCGGGCTTCGCGGCCGGCGTAGAGCTCGCGGCCGGCGTCGATGTCGGCGCGGCGGCGGTAGACCTCGGCCTCGACGCGGGCGTCGACTTGGGCGCGGGAGCCGTCGACCTGGGCCTCGACGCGGGCGTGGATCTTGGTGCCGCGACGGTGGACCTAGGTCTCGATACCGGAGTCGATCTCGGCGCGGGTACGGTTGATCTCGGCGTCGATGCGGGCGTGGATTTGGGTGCCGCAACCGTCGATCTGGGTCTCGATACGGGCGT
>CAMPKU010000056.1 GCA_946887385.1 uncultured Gammaproteobacteria bacterium | reverse complement strand
ACCGTTCGCCGCATCGTGGAGCGGGCGCTCACGGCGCTCGAGCACGAGACCCTTCAAGACTATCTCGAGCCGCTGCTCGCGGCGCGCGCGCACGCCGGCGCTCCGTGGCCGCCGCTGGCCGCGGCGCTGAAGTATTTGCATACGCCGCCGCGCGACGCCGCGACGGCAGAGCTTCTATCCGGCCGCCATCCGTGCTCGCGGCGCATTGCGCTCGAGGAGCTCATCGCGCAGCGCCTGAGCCTACGCCGCTCCGCTGCGAGCGTGCGCACCGAGCGCGCTCGGCCGCTCGCCCACGTCAAGGCGCGGCTCGCAGCGTTCGGCGCGGCGCTGCCTTTTAAGCTCACGGCCGCGCAGCAAGCGGCGTTCGCCGAGATTGCCGCCGACTTGAGCTTAAGCACGCCGATGAATCGGCTGCTGCAAGGAGACGTGGGCTCCGGCAAGACGGTGGTCGCCGCGATGGCGGCGCTCGTCGCGGCCGAGGCCGGGTATCAGACCGCCGTCATGGCGCCGACGGAGCTGCTCGCCGAGCAGCACTTCGCGAGCTTCGCGCGTTGGCTGGCGCCGCTCGGCATCGAGGTCGCGGCGTTGATCGGCGCGCAACCGGCGCGCGAACGCGCCGCGAGCTTGAGCGCCATCGCCGACGGCCGAGCCGCCGTCGTCGTCGGCACGCACGCGCTGTTTCAAGAGAGCGTGACGTTCGGGCAACTCGCGCTCGTCATCGTCGACGAGCAGCACCGCTTCGGCGTCGATCAGCGCCTGAAGCTCAAGCAGAAGGGCGCGCACGATGCCCACGCGCCGCACCAGCTCATCATGACGGCCACGCCGATCCCACGGACGCTCGCGATGACGGCCTACGCGGATCTCGACTGCTCTGTGATCGGCGAGCTGCCTCCCGGCCGCCAGCCCGTCAAGACCGTGGTGCTGCCGGAGCAACGGCGCGCCGAGCTCGTCGAGCGCGTCGCTGCGCACTGTGCAGCGGGCCATCAGGCCTACTGGGTGTGCCCGCTGATCGAGGAGTCGGAGCTCGTCGACTCGCGCGCCGCGAGCGAGCTCGCGCGCGAGCTCGGCGCGGCATTGCCGAACGCGCGCGTGGGCCTGATTCATGGCCGGATGAAGAGCGCCGAGAAGGACCACGTGATGCGCGCGTTCAAGGCCGCCGAGCTCGATCTGCTGGTGGCGACCACGGTGATCGAAGTGGGCGTGGACGTGCCGAACGCGACGTTGATGGTGATCGAGAACGCCGAGCGAATGGGCTTGGCGCAACTGCACCAGCTGCGCGGCCGCGTGGGACGCGGCTCGCAGGCGTCGAGCTGCGTGTTGCTCTATCGGCCGCCGTTGTCGGAGGTTGCGCGCGAGCGGCTGCACGTGCTGCGCGCCACGAACGACGGCTTCGCCGTGGCGCAGAAGGACCTGGAGCTGCGCGGCCCGGGCGAGGTGCTGGGCACGCGTCAGACGGGCATCATGGAGCTGCGCGTCGCCGATCTGCTGCGCGATGCCGACTTGTTGCCCGACGTGGTCGAGATCTCCGAGCAGCTTGTCGAGAAGGCGCCGGACAGCGTCGAGCCGCTGATTCGCCGCTGGATACGCGGCGAGGCCGACTATGCCAAGGTGTGAGGGGACGGTTTTTTTCCTGCCGGCGCCGGGCTGATGTATCTCGCACCGCTCCTCGCGGCAGAAAATAAATCCGTCCCCGTCCTGTAGAATCGCCTCGATGCGCAAGGCGAAAGAGGCCAACCGTTGAATGCTCGCCCGCGCAGCGCGGTTGCGGCCGGTGTGCCTTGGTGGCGCCAGGCGTCGGCGCTGCTCAAGCACTATTCGCGTTACCTGCGCCTCATGCGGCTGCACCGGCCGATCGGCATTTGGCTGTTGCTGTGGCCGACGCTCTGGGCACTGTGGCTCGCCTCGGCCGGCCGCCCAGACGAGAAGGTGTTCTTGATTCTGGTGCTCGGCACGATCGTGGTCCGCTCGGCCGGCTGCGTCATCAACGACTTCGTCGATCGCAAGATCGATCCGCACGTTGCGCGCACGGCCGATCGGCCGCTCGCCACCGGCGAGGTGGCGCCCGCCGAAGCGCTGCTGTTGTTCGCCGCGCTGATGCTGATCGCGCTCGGCTTGGTGCTCACGCTGAACACGTTGACCGTCGCGTTCGCGGCTGCCGGTGCCGTCATCACGGTGATCTATCCGTTCACGAAGCGCTTCCTCTCGACGCCGCAATTCGTGCTCGGCGTGGCATTTTCGTGGGGCGTGCCGATGGCATTCGCCGCGACGCTGGGTTACGTGCCGCGTGTGGGCTGGTTGTTGTTTCTCTCCACCGTGATCTGGGTGGTCGTGTACGACACGCAGTACGCGATGACGGATCGCCCCGACGACGTGAAGCTCGGAGTGCGCTCGACGGCCGTTTTGTTCGGCGAGCTCGATCGCCTTTTCATTGCGGGCATGCAGGCGCTGCTGCTCGCAAGCCTCGCGCTCGTCGGGCGCAGCGCCGAGATGGGGCCGTGGTACTACGGCGGGCTCGCGGCCGGCGCGCTGTTTTTCGCCTATCAGGCATACATGATCCGGGAGCGCGACATAGTCCAGTCGTTCCGGGCCTTTCTGAACAACGCCTGGTTCGGGGGCGCCGTGTTCGGCGGCATTCTGCTCGACTACACGTTCCGCTTCTGATCGGGCTCCGGCGTGCGCGCCACAGCCACGGCAATGCAGCGCGCCGCGCCGGCGCCGTTGAGCGCCGCTGCGAGCGCGTTCACCGTAGCGCCCGTCGTCACCACGTCGTCGACGATGGCGAGATTCATGCCCGCAAGGCTGCGCTCGACTCGAAACGCCTGCGCGATACCTGTGCGGCGCTCGGCCGCGCTCTGCCCCGTCTGCGCCGGCGTGGCGGCCGTGCGCCGAATGCCGCGTTCGATCACCGGCAAGCGCAGCGCGGCGCCGAGCGTGCGCGCGATCTCCTGCGCCTGGTTATAGCCGCGCTCGCGCAGGCGCGTACGGTGCAGCGGCACCGGCACCAACGCATCGATGCCCGCACACCGGCCGCCGAGCTCGGGCGCCACTAGCAACGCCAACGCACGGCCGATGAGCCGGGCGCTGCGATACTTCAGCGCGTGCACGTAATGATCGAGCGGCGGGCCGTAGCGCAGCGGTGCGACGACGGCATCCACGTGCCAAGCGCCTTGCTCGCGCGGGCATCGCACTGCCGGCAGCGCAAGCCCGCAGCGGCCGCATGGGTCGTGAACGCGAGCGAAATCGGCCGCGCAGAGCTCGCAAAAGCCGCCGGCCGATGGGCCGCCGCACGCAGGGCAGCTCTCGACGAACCATCGGCCAAACGCTCCGTAAACCATAGAGCTCGTGCGCGGTTGACAGCGCTCCCGGCGGTGGTGATGCTCAATCGTCGCGCGGCATGCGCTTGAAGGACTATCGACGAATGTCTGCACTCGAGAAGGAAACGGCGCGCGGCGTCCGCGTCACGTCCGAGCCGCGCGCCGACTGGACGCGAGCCGAAGTCGAGGCCTTGTTCGAGCTGCCGTTCAACGATCTTTTGTACTCGGCGCAATGGGTGCACCGGCAGCATTTCGATCCGAACGCCGTGCAAGTCTCCACGCTGCTCTCCATCAAGACGGGCGCGTGTCCCGAGGATTGCGCTTACTGCCCGCAGAGCATCCGCTTCACGACCGGCGTAGACCGCCACGAGCTCATGCCGCTCGAGGAAGTTCGCGCGGCGGCGCAGCGGGCGAAGGACTCCGGCGCCACGCGCTTCTGCATGGGGGCGTCGTACCGCGGGCCGAAGGATGGTGAGCTCGAGCCGATTCTCAAGATGGTGGAGGAGGTCAAAGCCCTGGGGCTCGAGACCTGCGCCACGCTCGGCTTGCTGCGGCCGGGCCAAGCCGAGCGCCTCGCCGAGGCGGGCCTCGACTACTACAACCACAACTTGGACTCGTCGGCGGAGTTCTACGAAAAAATCATCAGCACCCGCACCTATGCCGACCGGCTGCAGACGCTCGAGCGGGTACGCGCGGCCGGTCTCAAAGTGTGCTGCGGCGGCATCGTCGGCATGGGCGAGACGCGCGCGGACCGCGTGGGCCTCATGCATACGCTGGCCACGCTCACGCCGCAGCCGGAGAGCGTGCCCATCAACGAGCTCGTGCCGGTGCCCGGCACACCGCTCGAGTCCGCAGCGCCGCTCGACCCGTTGGAGTTCGTGCGCTGCATCGCCGTGGCGCGAATCGTGCTGCCGCGCTCGCACGTGCGCCTCTCGGCAGGCCGCAGCGAGCTCAGCGACGAGCTTCAGGCGTTGTGCTTCTTGGCCGGTGCGAACTCCATCTTTTACGGCGAGAAGCTGCTGACCACCGGCAACCCGGATACCGCCGCCGATCGGCGCCTGTTCGAGCGCCTGAAGCTGACGCCCGAGGAGGGGCGCCCCGCGGGTTAGCGGCGGCGCACACGCGCGATGTCCATTCGTCTCGACGACGCGTTGCCGGAGAAGCGCGCGGCCCGCCGCGCATTCGAGCGCGCGCGCGACTTCGAGGCCGCCAGCTTCATCCACGACGAGGCTCGAACGCGCCTTCTCGGCCGGCTCGAGCTGCTGCGCCTCGAGCCGAAGATCGTCGTCGACCTGGGCTGTGCAACGGGGCGCGGCGCCAACGCGCTTGCGGCGCGCTATCCCGCCGCGGACGTGCTCGCCGTCGACTCGAGCGCGGCGATGCTGCGCGCCGCAGCTGCAGGCGCGGCGCCCTCGGTGGCGGTGCTGGGCGGCGACGCCGAAGCATGGCCGCTGCGTGCCCATAGCGCCGACTTAGTGCTCGCGAGCTTGGTGTTGCCGTGGTGCCGCCCCGAGCGGCTGTTCGCCGAGGCTGCGCGCGTGCTCACGGAAGGCGGTGCGCTGCTGTTCGCCACCGTAGGCCCCGACTCGCTGCAGGAAGTGCGAACGGCGTTCGCGGCCGTCGATGAGCACATCCACGTTCATGCGGCCTTCGACATGCACGATCTCGGCGATCTGGCGCTGGCCGCCGGTCTCAAGGAGCTCGTGCTCGACGTGGACCGGCTCGAGGTCACGTATACGCATGTCGCAGCACTCGCCCGCGACCTTCGAGCCGCCGGCGCCGTCAACGTGGCGCTCGGCCGGCGCCGGGCGTTGACGGGACGGCGGCGCTGGGGCCGATTCGTGGAGCGCTTGCCGCGCGGCGCGGACGGCCGTTTCGCCGTGACCGTGGAGCTCGTGTTAGGGCAAGCTTGGGGCGGCGGTCCGCGCGGGCCGCGTCCGTCCGAAGCCGGCGGCGAGATCCGGGTGCCCGTGACACTCATCAAGCGCCGTTCGGAAAGTACGTAGGGCCGCAAGAGCGCCCAACTTCCTGGCCGGGCTGCCGGTTCTGCTAGAATTCGCGGCTCGCGCGTCGCCGCCAGGCGGGCGTGTCCACTCATTGATTGCAGGACGCATGACTATCAGCAGCCGAGTTTTAGCCCCTGTCCTGGCTCTGCTCGCTTTGAGCATCGCCGGCCCCGCCTGGTCGGATTTCGAGGTCAACATGCCGGTGGGCGTGACCACGACCAGCCGCGAAGTCTACGAGCTCCACATGCTGATCCTGTGGGTTTGCGTCGTGATCGGCGCCGTCGTTTACGGGGCCATGATCGCCGCGATCATCAAATTTCGAAAGTCGAACGGCGCCGTGCCCGCCAAGTTCACGCACAACGCCACGATCGAAGTCGTTTGGACCGTGATTCCCGCCGCCATCCTCGTGGCGATGGCGGTACCGGCCGCCGAAGGCCTGATCCGAATGGAGGATACGCGCAGCTCGGATCTCACGATCAAGATCACGGGCTATCAATGGCGCTGGCACTACGACTACATCGACGACGGCGTGGCCTTCTATAGCAGCCTGGACCGCGAGAGCAATGCCGCGCGGCGCGTGGGCTCGGGCGTCGATCCCGATTCCGTCGACAACTATCTGCTCAAGGTCGACAACGACGTCGTCGTTCCCGTCGACAAGAAAGTTCGCTTGCTCGTGACCGCCGGCGATGTGGTGCACGCGTGGTGGGTGCCCGAATTCGCCGTCAAGAAGGATGCGGTGCCGGGCTTCATCAACGAAACCTGGTTCACCGCCGACACCATCGGCACGTATCGCGGCCAGTGCGCCGAGCTCTGCGGCATGGACCATGGCTTCATGCCCATCGTGGTTCGTGTCGTGAGCCAGGAAGACTACGACGCTTGGCTCGGCTCGCAGCGCGCGCGGGTCAGCGCGGTCATCTCGCAATGACCAAGCTACCGCCGCTCGGACGCGTGCAACGGAACAAGGAAGATTTGGCATGAGCAGCACTGCAATCGATACCACCCACGGCCATCACGGCGAGCCCCGGCGCGGCTTCGTCGCCTGGGCGGCACGCTGGATCACGACCACGAATCACAAAGAGATCGGCACGCTGTACTTGATGTTCAGCCTGTTCATGCTGTTCGTGGGCGGCGCCATGGCGATGGTCATTCGCCTCGAGCTGTTCCAACCCGGCATGCAGTTCGTGAATCCGCAGTTCTTCAATTCGATGACCACGCTGCACGCGCTCATCATGCTGCTCGCGATGATCATGCCGGCTTTCGCGGGCTTCGCGAACTGGATGGTGCCGCTCATGATCGGCGCGCCCGACATGGCGCTGCCGCGCCTCAACAACTGGTCGTTCTGGCTGCTGCCGTTCGCCTCCATGTTGCTGATCATCACGATGTTCTTGCCGGGCGGCGCGCCCGCCGGCGGCTGGACGATGTATCCGCCGCTCATGCTGCAGACGGGCGATGCGTTCCCGTTCACGATCTTCGCGGTCCACCTGCTCGGCATCTCGTCGATCCTGGCCGCCATCAACATCATCGTCACGATCATGAACCTGCGCGCACCCGGCATGTCGCTGATGAAGATGCCGATGTTCGTATGGACGTGGCTCATCACGGCGTATTTGCTGCTCGTGGCGATGCCCGTGCTCGCCGGCGCCGTCACCATGTTGCTGACGGACCGCTTCTTCGGCACGAGCTTCTTCTCGGCCGCCGGCGGCGGCGACCCTGTGCTGTATCAGCATCTGTTCTGGTTCTTCGGCCATCCCGAGGTCTACATCATCGTCTTGCCGGCGTTCGGCATCGTCTCGGAGGTGATTCCCACGTTCTCGCGCAAGCCGCTGTTCGGCTACGCGGCGATGGTGTACGCCACGGCCTGCATTGCGTTTCTCTCCATGGTGGTTTGGGCGCACCACATGTTCACGGCCGGCATGCCGCTCGCCGGCCAGCTGTTCTTCATGCTGAGCACGATGATCATCGCCGTGCCCACGGGCGTGAAGATCTTCAACTGGACCGCCACGATGTGGCGGGGCTCGCTGACGTTCGAGACGCCGATGCTCTACGCGCTCGCGTTCTTGTTCCTGTTCACGCTCGGCGGCTTCTCGGGCCTGATGGTGGCGATCGTGCCGGCCGACATCCAGTACCACGACAGCTACTTCGTGGTGGCGCACTTTCACTATGTGCTGGTGCCGGGCGCCTTGTTCGGCGCGTTCGCCGGCGCGTACTACTGGCTGCCGAAGATGACGGGGCACATGTACGACGAAAGGCTCGGCAAGGTGCACTTCTGGCTCACGGCGATCTTCACGAACGTCACGTTCTTCCCGCAGCATTTTCTGGGGTTGGCGGGCATGCCGCGCCGCATCCCGGACTACGCGCCGCAGTTCGCGGATTTCAATGCGCTGTCGAGCATCGGGGCGTTCGGTCTCGGACTGTCGCAGCTGTTGTTCGTGTACATCATCGTCAAGTGCATCCGCGGCGGCGAGAAGGCCACGCCGCAGGTCTGGGATAACCCGTCGGGCCTCGAGTGGACAGTGCCGTCGCCGGCCCCGCTTCACACCTTCAACGAGCCACCGGTCGTTAAATGATGAGGACGGGATCCGAGGTAGAGCAGCGCCTCGCCAAGGCGCGCCGTACCGCGTGGTGGCTCGCCGGGCTGGCGGCGTTCATCTTCGTCGGCTACTTGGCGTGGATGTACTTGCGCTCGCAGGGCGCTGTGTAGCCGGTCATGAGCACGACACCGGATCGATTTTTGCCCTTGAAAGTGGCCGGAATGGCGGCGGCCATGTTCGGGTTCGGCTTTGCGCTCGTGCCGTTGTACGACGTGATGTGCGAGATCACGGGCTTCGGCGGCAAGACGGCCGCCACAGCCGCGGACGTCGTCGAGACGCCGGGCATGGAGCGGACGGTGCGCGTGGAGTTTGTCACGTCCGTGGCGCGCGGCGCGCCTTGGGAGCTCGCGCCCGAGGTGAGTCATATGGACGTGCAGGTCGGGAAGCTCTACGAGACGCACTTCCGTGCCCGCAATCTCTCGAGCTCGCGGCTCGTGGCCCAGGCCGTGCCGAGCGTGGCGCCGGGCCCAGCCGCTCGGTACTTCAGGAAGGCCGAGTGCTTCTGCTTCACGAGCCAGGAGTTCGCGCCGCACGAGCAGCTTGAGCTCAAGCTCGCGTTCATGGTGGCGCCCGAGCTGCCGGCGCAAGTGGACACGTTGTCGCTCTCGTATACGTATTTCTCTGCGTCGAACTAAAGGGATTCGAGCCGTCATGGAACACGCCCCCAGCCACTATTACGTACCGCACGGCACGCACTGGTCGATCCTGGGCTCTATCGGGCTGTTCACGATGATGCTCGGCGCCGCGCTGTGGATGAACGCGTACGGGGTCGGCCCGTGGATCCTGACGGCAGGGTTCGCCGTGCTGCTCGTCATGCTGTTCGGCTGGTTCGGCACCGTGATCGGCGAAAGCGAGAAGGGGCTCTACAACCTCAAGGTCGACGCGTCGTTCCGCTGGGCGATGGCCTGGTTCATTTTCTCGGAGGTCATGTTTTTCGGCGTGTTCTTCGGCGCGCTGTTCTACGCGCGCGTGCTCATCGTGCCGTGGCTCGCCGGCGAGGGCGACAACTTCTTCACGAACTTTTTGCTGTGGCCGGGCTTCGAGAACACGTGGCCGTCCACGGGCCCCGCGGGCGGCGAAGTGGAGCGCATGGGCGCCTGGGGTTTGCCGGCCGTCAACACGGCGATCCTGCTGCTCTCGGGCGTCACGCTCACGATCGCGCATCACGCATTGCGCGCGGGACATCGCAAACCGCTGATCGCCTGGCTCGCGGCGACGTTCCTGCTCGGCTTTCTGTTCTTGGGCCTGCAGGCCGAAGAGTATGTGCACGCCTACACGGAGCTCGGCTTGCGGCTCGACACCGGTATCTACGGCGGCACGTTCTTCATGCTCACGGGGTTCCACGGCTTGCACGTGACGCTCGGCGCCGTGATGTTGCTGGTCATCTGGCTGCGCGTGCTGCGCGGCCACTTCACGCCAGACCGCCACTTCGCGTTCGAGGCCGTGGCGTGGTACTGGCACTTCGTCGACGTGGTGTGGCTCGCTCTGTTCTTCTTCGTGTACTGGGTTTAAGGCGCAAGCCCGTGAGGCTCGAGAACGCCGAGATACCAGCCGAGCAGCAGCAGCAAGAAGAACAGCACCGATAGGCTCACGCGGATCGTCAGCGCTCTCAGCAGCGCCTGCGAGCCGTCGCCGCGGCGAAACAGCGCCACCAACGCCACGGCTAGGCACGCGAGGATGGCGACGAGAAGAATGGCTGCAATCACGCTGCGGGCTCGCGTGGCCTCATTGGGCAGCATTCTATCGTGACGAGAGAAACGACCATGAGGGTGTACGTTGCGGTCATCGGCTTGCTTGCGCTCGGCGCGCTGTTCGCGTGCCTCGGGGCGTGGCAGCTCGCGCGGGCGGATGTGAGCCGCGCGACGCTCGCGGCGTTCGAGGCCGGCGCGGCCGAGCCCGTGCGTGCGGCGTTGCCGCGCTCGCTCGACGAGGAGCGGCGCTTCGAGCGGGTGCAAGTGCGCGGCGAATACGAGCTCGAGCCGCAGTTCCTGCTCGACAACATGCTCCATGACGGCGTGGCCGGTTATCACGTGCTTTCGGCTCTGCGCGTGCACGGCCTGCGCGAGCGCGTGCTCGTGAACCGCGGCTGGGTGCCGGTGGGCGCCGACCGCCGAGTGCTTCCCGAGGTCGCGGTGAGCCCCGGCGAGCGAACGGTCGTGGGCCGCCTCGAACGGCTGCCGCGGCCGGGGATTCGGCTCGGTGAAGATTCCGCGAGCGGCGCACCGGAACCCCTGCTGGTGCTGCAATATCCAACCGCGCAAACCTTGGCCGCCCGGCTCGGAGAGCCCGTGCTCGACTATCAGTTGCTGCTCGATGCGGCCGCGCCGGACGGCTACGTGCGCGAGTGGCGCGCCCCGGTGCTGCCGCCGGAGCGGCATCTCGGCTACGCCGTGCAATGGTGGGCGTTGGGCGTGGGTGCCGTGGCGGCAGGGCTCGTGCTCGGCCTGCGAACACTGAGGCGCACGCCATGAAGCGTGGGTCGCTGACGCCGTGGCTCGTGGCGCTCGTGTGCCTCGGGCCGTTTGCAGCGGCACTATTCATTTATTACGGGCCCCTCGGCCCCTCCTGGCTGCCGCAATTGCCCGGCAGCCGTGAGCTGCTGCTCGAGCCCGTGCCGCTGCCCGCCGAGTGGCGCAGCGCGCAGGCGCCTGACGAGTGGCAATTGATCTATGCCAGAATGACTCCGTGCGAGCAGCCCTGCGCGCAGCACCTTGGCCGGCTTCTGCAAGTGCAGTTGGCGCTCGGCGGCGATCAAGAGCGCGTGCGGCGGGTGGTATGGCACGTGGGCCGCCTGCCGCAGCTCGACGATCCCGGGCTCACGGCGTTCTCGCTCGACGCGCCGGCGGCCCGCCGTGTCGTTGACGCGCTCGGCGCCGAGGGCATGGCCGAAGGCCGGGTATATGTGGCCGATCCGCGCGGCGAGGTCATCCTGAGCTACCCGCCCGACGTCGAACAAAAAGAACTGCTGCGCGACCTCGAGCGCTTATTGACCGGATCCGATTCATGAACGTGCTGTTCGTTCGCCTCGCTCGCGGCGGCGCCTTGTTGGCGCTCTGTGTGGTCATGCTCGGCGCCTGGGTGCGGCTCACCGACGCGGGGCTCGGCTGCCCGGACTGGCCGGGCTGTTACGGCCGCCTCGTCGTGCCCGACGCCGCCATCGCGCCGGCCGAGCTCGGCAGCGAGTTCACGCGGCCGCTCGAGGCCGGTAAGGCTTGGCGCGAGATGATCCATCGTTATCTCGCGAGCACCCTCGGCCTCGTCTGCGTGGCGCTCGCCGTGCTCGCCTGGCGCAACCGCCGCGATCCCGCTCAACCGAAGCGAGCGCCGGCAGCGCTCGTCGTGCTGGTGATCTTCCAGGGTTTGCTCGGCATGTGGACCGTGACGCTGCTGCTCAAGCCGATCGTCGTGGTGGCGCACTTGCTCGGCGGCTTTGCCACGCTCGCGCTGCTCGCGTCGCTCGGCCGCTGGCGCTCCGCGCGCGTCGAGCGGCCGACGGCGGGCTTGCGCATGCTGGGGTTGGCGGCAGCGGCCGCGCTGGTGCTGCAGATTTCGCTCGGCGGTTGGACGAGCGCCAACTACGCGGCGCTCGCCTGCCCGGATTTCCCGACGTGCCAGACGCAGTGGTGGCCCGCAATCGCCGACTTCGAGCAGGGCTTCGTGCTCTGGCGCGGCCTGGGCGTCGACTACGAAGGCGGCGTGCTCGATCATCCGGCGCGCGTGGCCGTGCACTTCACGCATCGCTTGGGCGCGATCGCGGCGGCCGTGCTGATCGCGCTGCTCGGGTGGCGCGTGGCGCGCGAACGCGGCACGCGGCCCGACGGCGCCGCGGTGCTGGCCCTGCTGGCGCTCCAGCTCGGTCTCGGTGTTAGTATCGTCTGGTTCGGCGTGCCCCTAGCCGTAGCCGTGCTGCACAACGGCGTGGCCGCCTTGCTCCTCTTGGCTGTGATCAATGCTAACCAAAGAATTAGGCAACGTTGAAAGCGCCGCCGGCGCCCACTGGCGCGACTACTACACGCTCACGAAACCGGGCGTCGTACAGCTGCTCGTCTTCACGGCGATCGTGGGCATGTTCCTGGCGGCTCCCGGCATGGTGCCGTGGGACGTGCTGATTGCCGGCAGCTTAGGGATCGGGCTTGCCGCGGCCGCGGGCGCCGTCGTCAATCAAGTGCTCGATCAGCGCATCGATGCGCAGATGGCGCGCACGCGCAACCGGCCGCTGCCGCAAGGCCGCGTGACCGAGCGCGATGCGCTGGCGTTCGCGATCGGTTTGGGCCTCGCCGGCCTCGTCGTGCTCGTGTTGTTCGTCAATGCACTCACGGCCGCGCTCACGTTTGCGTCGCTGATCGGCTATGCCATCGTCTACACGGTGTACTTGAAGCGCGCCACGCCGCAAAACATCGTGATCGGCGGGGCCGCCGGGGCTGCGCCGCCGGTGCTTGGCTGGGCCGCCGTCACGAATAGCGTGGACGCGTACGCGCTGCTGTTGTTTCTCATCATTTTCACGTGGACGCCGCCGCACTTCTGGGCGCTCGCCATCGCACGCCGCTCCGACTACGCGCGCGCCGACATTCCGATGCTGCCCGTCACGCACGGCGTGGATCTCACCAAGTCCTTCGTCGTTTACTACACGATCCTGCTGCTGATCGTCACGGTGCTGCCGTACATCACGGGCATGGCAGGGCCGTTCTACGTGAGCGGCGCCCTGCTCCTCGGCGGCGGCTTTCTCTACTACGCGCTGAAGCTCAAGTTCGCGCCGCAGCAAGATTTGCCGATGACGACGTTCCGCTACTCGATTTCGTATCTGATGGCACTTTTCAGCTTCCTGCTGATCGATCATTACCTGCCGGCCGTCTGGCCGGGCTGATCGGTACCTGGCCGCTGCGGATCATCACGCGCGCTTTTCGCGACCCGATGGACGTCACCGACATCATCGATCCTCTGAACGACGCGCAGCGCGAGGCCGTCACGGCGCCGGATCGTCCCACGCTCGTGCTGGCCGGGGCCGGCAGCGGCAAAACGCGCGTGCTCGTGCATCGCATCGCCTGGGTCATCCGCGTGGGCGGCGTGGCGGCGCAGCACGTGCTCGCCGTGACCTTCACGAACAAGGCCGCCGCGGAGATGCGCGACCGCGTCGAAGCGCTGCTCGGCGTGCCCACGCGGAATCTGTGGATCGGCACGTTCCATGGGCTGTCGCACCGGCTGCTCAGAATTCACTGGCGCGAAGCGGGCCTCGCCGAAGGGTTCCAGATCATGGACTCCGACGACCAGCACCGCATGATCCGCCGCATGCTGCGCTCGCTCGAGCTCGACGAGAACGTGTGGGTGCCGAAGGAGATCCAGTGGTTCATCAACGCGCAGAAGGACGAAGGCTTGCGGCCGAAAGACCTGCGCGACGAGGGCAACGCCGGCCGGCGCCAGATGATCGACCTGTATGCGCGCTACGAGCAGGTGTGCGCCGCAGCGTCCGTCATCGATTTCGGCGAGCTGCTGCTGCGCAGCTTGGAGCTGCTGCGCGACAACTTGGAGCTGCAGCGCCAGTACCAGCACCGCTTCAAGCATGTGCTCGTCGACGAGTTTCAAGACACGAACGCGATCCAGTATCGCTGGCTGCGCTTGCTCGCGGGCCCTGCCGGCACGCCGTTCGTCGTGGGCGACGACGATCAATCGATCTATCGCTGGCGCGGTGCGCGCGTCGAGAACCTGTATCGCTTTCAACAGGATTACGCCGGCACCGAGGTCGTGCGGCTCGAGCAGAACTACCGCTCCACGGCCACGATCTTGAATGCCGCCAACGCCGTCATCGCCAACAACGCCGGCAGGCTCGGCAAGACGCTGTGGACCGAAGGCCCGGCCGGTGCGCCGATCAAGCTCTATGCGGCCTTCAACGAGCGCGATGAGGCCGAGTTCGTGATCAACCGCATTCAGGATCACGTCAATCAAGGCGGCAGGCGCAGCGAGGCGGCCGTGCTCTACCGTTCGAACGCCCAATCGCGCGTGTTCGAGGAGGGGCTGCTCGCCGCGGGTATCCCGTATCGCGTGTACGGGGGGCTCCGGTTCTTCGAGCGCGCGGAAATCAAGGACGCGCTCGCTTACCTGAGGCTCGTGATGAACCGCGACGACGACCCGTCGTTCGAGCGCGTGGTCAACACGCCGCCGCGCGGCATCGGTGCGCGTACGGTCGAGGCCGTGCGCGAGCACGCGCGGGACACGGGTACGAGCCTGTGGCGCGCCGCGGCAGCGCTGATCGCCGAAGACACGCTCGCGAAACGCGCGAGCGAAGCTCTATGGAGCTTCTTGAAGCTCGTCGAGAAGCTCGACAACGACATCCGCGGCGATGCGCTGCACGAGCAGGTGGCGCGTGTCATCGAGCGAGCGGGTTTGATCGCGCATCACGCCAAGAGCAAGGACGTGAGCGGCGAGGCGCGGGTCGAGAACTTGGAAGAGCTCGTCAACGCGGCGCGCGAGGTGATGCGCACCGAGGACAGCGAGCTGCCGCCGCTCGCCGAGTTTCTGGCATTCGCCGTGCTCGAATCCGGCGACGGCCAGGCCGAGGCGTACCAGGACAGCGTGCAGCTCATGACGCTGCATTCCGCGAAAGGTCTCGAGTTCTCGCTGTTGTTCCTCTGCGGCATGGAGGACGGCTTGTTTCCGCATCAGCGCTCGCTGAACGATCCCGCCGGGCTCGAGGAAGAGCGGCGGCTGTGCTACGTCGGCATCACGCGCGCGAAGCGGGAGCTCTATCTCACGCACGCCGAGCAGCGCCGCATGCACGGCACGGAGACGTTCGCGACGCCGTCGCGGTTTTTGCGCGAGATTCCCGCCGAGCTCATCGAGGAGGTGCGACCGGCGATGGTGGTCTCGCGCCCGATCTACCGCCGGGCGCCCTCGGAAACGTATACGGGCGGCGTACGCCTCGGCCAGCGCGTGCGCCACGGCAAGTTCGGCGAAGGCATCGTGCTCAACAGCGAGGGCAGCGGCGCGCACACGCGCGTGCAAGTCAACTTCGAGGCCTCGGGCACGAAATGGCTTGTCGTCGCTTACGCCAACCTCGAGCTGATGTAGAGCGCGCGGCGGTGGCAGCGAGCGGAGCCGCAGACGGTGGGTGTGGTAGTAGCAGCGAGCGGAGCCGCGTACGGTATTCGCCGGGGACGCCGCAAGTACGTCCCTGTAGGCTCGCTCGCGCGCATCCCTGCGCGCGAGCGCCCCGGCGAACACCGTCTGCGACTCCGCTCGCTGCTTCGACTTTGGTGGTAGGAAGAAAGAGTCGTCTTTCGGGCGGCTCGCCTACGCCAAGCTCATGTACACTGCTTCGCCGATGAACCCATCCGGCTTCATGCTTGCGTAGTTTGCCGATGAGCCTGCTCGCAGTTTCGCGCTCGTATGTGGAAGGTCGTGTAGTGAGGCCGTCGGAGGCTTCGCCGACGAGGTTACTCGCGGCTCCGCGCTCGTGTGTCGAGGGCCTCTCGCGAGACCGTCGGCGCACAGGGATGTGCGCCGACGAGCCCCAGGGACGGTCTTCCGGCGTGTCTCGCGAGAGGCCCTCGACGCACGAGCGTGGAGCCGCGCGCGCCGCCGCCCAACGCGAAGCCAAAGCCACGCCATGAAGATACTGATCCTGGGAGCAGGCCAAGTGGGCAGCACCGCAGCGGTGAGCTTGGCGCGCGAGGAGGCGAACGAGGTCACGATCGTGGACCGCAACGCCGAGGTGCTGCGGGAGATTCAAGACCGTCTCGACGTGCGCACCGTGGTCGGCAACGCCTCGTACCCCGAAGTGCTGGAGCGCGCCGGCGCCCGCGACGCCGACATGCTGATCGCGCTGACGAGCAGCGACGAGATCAACATGCTCGCCTGCCAGATCGCGCTCACGCTGTTCCGCACGCCCACTCGCATCGCCCGCATCCGCGCCCGCGAGCTCATCGCCAACAAGGCCCTCTTCGGCCCCGGCGGCATCCCGGTCGACGTTGCCATCAGCCCCGCGTCGCTCGTCACCGACTACATTGCCCAGCTCATTCGCTTCCCGGGCGCTCTCCAGGTGCTCGAGTTTGCCGACGGCAAGGTGCGCCTCGTCGCGACGCGCGCCGATCGTGACGGCGCGCTCGTCGGCCATCCGCTGCGCGACCTGCCGAAGCACATCCCGAACGTCCAGAGCCGCGTAGTCGCGATCTACCGCGGCGGCAAGGGCATCATTCCCGACGGCGACACCGTCGTCGAGGAAGGCGACGAGGTGTTCTTCATCGCCGCACGCAATGACGCCCGCACCGTGCTCAGCGAGATGCGCAAGCTCGATCAGCCGGCGCGCAAGGTCGTGATCGCAGGCGGCGGCAACATCGGTCTCGATCTCGCCCGCGCGCTCGAAGGCAGCAGCCAGGTCAAGATCATCGAACGCGACTGGCAGCGCGCCCGGCTCATCTCGGACCAGCTATCGCGGGCCGTCGTGCTGCACGGCGACTCCGCCGACGAAGAGCTCTTGCTCGAGGAGAGCATCGACAGCACCGACGTGTTCGTCGCCGTCACTAACGCCGAGGAAGCCAATATCCTCTCGTCGATGCTCGCGAAGCGGCTCGGCGCGCGCAAGGTAATGGCATTGATCAACAAGATCGCGTATGCCGAGCTCGTCGAGTCCGGCACCATCGACATCGCGATCTCCCCGCAGCAAATCACGCTCGGCACGCTGCTCGCGCACGTGCGCCGCGGCGACGTGGTGAAGGTGCATTCGCTGCGTCGCGGCGCGGCCGAGGCGATCGAAGCCGTCGCGCACGGCGAGGCGCGCGCGTCGCGCGTCGTGGGCCGGCGCATCGAGGAGATTCAGCTGCCGCGCGGCGCCACGATCAGCGCCATCGTCCGAGGCGACGCGGTGCTCATGGCCCACCACGACACCAAGATCGAGGCGGACGATCACGTGATCTTGTTCATTGCCGATCGGCGCCAGATCGACGAGGTCGAGCGGCTATTCGAGAGCGGCGGCGCCGTCGCCTGACCTCATTCGGCGTACGATGGGCCGACATGGCTCACGATCTCATCGCCAACCTCGAAGCGCTGCTCGTAAAGGGCGGCGATAACGCTGCGTTGCGGCTTGCGCTCGCGTCGCGCTACCTCGATGCCGCCGATCCGGCTGCGGCCGTGCGCCACGCCGAGGCGGCCGTGCGGCTCGATCCCGAATATTCCGCGGCCTGGAAGGCGCTGGGGCGGGCGTTGACGGCGGCCGGCCGGAACGCCGAAGCGTTGACGATTTACGAGCGCGGAATCGCGGTTGCGGAGCGGCGCGGCGATCAGCAAGCCGCGAAGGAAATGCGCGTGTTCAGCAAGCGCCTGGCGCGCGCTGCGGGCGCTCAGTGATGACCGTGATCGTGCTCGCCGTCCGCGGGGCTCTCGGGCGGCGGCGGCAGGTTGTCGGCATTGAGCCAGGTCTTGATGCCGAAATAGAACAGCGCGATCACGACGAGCACGATCGGCAGCGGCGGGAGCCAAATGGGTATTTCGTTCATGCCTGTCACGTAGTTGGTGAGTTGTGAAGAGAAGAACCAGTAAACAATCAACGCGAGCAAGAAGCCCCAGACCACGCCGTAGGCCGTTCGCGGGCTCGCTTTCCACAGCACGCCCCACAGCAGCACGAACACCGCTACGCCGATCAACCAGGGCCACATCGCGGTGCTCCTGTTAGGGAACTAGTAGGCACGTCCCGTTCAATGCGCAGTCTCAGCATCGTGCCCCGCGGGCACGATGGGCTCGGAGAAGAAGTCTAGGCGCGTGAGCTCCGTATAGTCGCCCTCCACGGCCATCAGACCGATCAACACGAGCAATACGATCGGCGGCCCCAAGATCGCCCAGATCAGCGCCAGTCGTTCCCACGCCATGTGCATGAAGATCGCGACGATGAAACCGGCCTTCAGCAACATGAAGAGCAGGATCAGCCCCCAACGAAAGTAGCCCGCCTCAAGGAAATCCGTGGCATACGAAAATCCGCTGAGAATGAACAGCAGCGCCCAGATGTAGAAATAGATCTTCAGCGGATGCTGCTGTGTCCCGGATGCGGTTGCGGTAGCCATCGACAACTCCCTACCAGAGATAGAAAAACGCGAAGATGAACACCCAGACCAAGTCGACGAAGTGCCAGTAGAGGCCCACGATCTCGACGATCTCGTAGCCCTTCTGGTGGTAATCGCCGCGCAGCACCTTCAGCGCCACGATCGTGAGGTACACCACGCCGGCGGACACGTGCAAACCATGGAAGCCCGTAATCATGAAGAACGAGGCGCCGAACTGCGACGCGCCGAACGGGTTGCCCCACGGGCGAATGCCTTCCTCGACGATCAGCTTCGTCCACTCGAACGCCTGCATGCCGACGAAGATGGCACCGATTGCGGCCGTCATGAACATCAGCGCGGCAGCTCGGCCACGGTCGCGGCGGTAGCCGTAGTTCACCGCAAGCGCCATCGTGCCGCTGCTCGTGATGAGGATGAACGTCATGATGCCGATGAGCAGCAACGGCACGCTGACGCCGAACACATCGAGCCCGAACACGATGCTGGGGCTGGGCCACGGCACGGGCGTGGACATGCGTACGTTCATGTAGCCCGTGAGGAAGCACGTGAAGATGAACGTGTCGGAGAGCAGAAAGATCCACATCATCGCTTTGCCCCACGGAACGTGGAACGTCTGCTTGTCTGCGGACCAATCGTTAACGACGGTTTGCCAGCCGGGCTCGTTGGAGCCGGCGCCGGCTACAGTTTCCGAATGCGCCATAGGGGAGGAAATTCCTTCGGATTAAGTCGACAACAGCAACGCGAATACGCCGAGCCAGATCAAAAGCAACCAATGCCAGTAGGTCGTGCACAACTGCACGCTCAAGCGAATGCGGTCGCGTGCAACGACTTGTTCCAAGTCGATGCCGCGGAAGATGCGCGTTGCGGTGCGGCCGAGCACCCATAGGCCGCCGATCAGGTGGAGGCCGTGCACGGCAGTGAGCAGCACGAAAAAGCTGAACGCCGGGCTCTCCGGCCCGACGTTGCTGTTGGCTTGCACTTGAAACCAGGCGAGCACTTGGCCGGCGAGAAAGGCCACGGTCAACAGGCCGGCGCCTAGAAAGTACGACCGCCCGCCTTTCAAGTCGTTGCCATCGATGCGGTTGCGCGCAATCTGCAGCGCGCCGCTCGCAACCACGAGCACCAGCGTGTTGATCCACAGCAGCGCCGGCTCGTCGAGCCGCTGCCAAGACACGAGACCGCCGTGCCCTGCCATCCGCATCGTGTAGGCGCTTGCGAACAGGCCGAACAAGCTCGAGACGACGGCCAGGAACACCCAGAGCCCGACTTTCGGCGCCGATGACGTGAGGCCTTCCTGGCTCGTCGGCACGACGCCCTGCTTCGTCCACGGCTTGTCTTTGAGCCGCTGGATCAACAGCCACCACACCGTGATGGCTGCGAGCATGGCGATGGAAAGCGCGCTCAGCATCGCGGTGCTCGTGCGTTAGCCGTGCGCC
>CAMPKU010000055.1 GCA_946887385.1 uncultured Gammaproteobacteria bacterium | reverse complement strand
TGCTGCCGCTGCCGAACATGCGCTCGAATACCACTTGCGGGTTCAGCTCCATCGGCAGCGGCGTGGTCGGCGACGCCCAGGCGATCGTGTTCGTGTACACGCAGCTATAACCCTCGCCGCAGTTGCTCGAGCCCGAGCCCGGGTCTTCAACCGACATTTCCATCGAGGGCAGGAGCGTTTCGCGGCCGATCTTCTCGGCGATGATTTGGTCGATGGTCTGGCCCGCGCGAACGTCGGCGCCGGCCGTTTTCTTTGGCTTCTCGGCGCACAAGAACGCCGCGGCAACCCAATGGTCGGCGCCCGTTTCGCCGGGCGGCGGCTCCGAGGAGGTCGCGTGCAGGCCCGTCAGGATCGTGAGGTTGTTCCTGAAAGGCTCGAGCGGCTTCCAGACGAACGGCAGCTCGGCCGGCAGCCGGCCTTCCTGCTCCGGAACCCAGTAGCCCGGTGCCGCGCCATGCGGAACGAATCCCGCGAAAAAACGCTGCGGCGGAGCTGCGGCGGCCTGTGCGAGCGCCGTAGCGGCCGGAAACATGGCGTCGAGCAGCGGTAGGCCGAGCGCCACGCCCGTGCCCTTGAGCAGCGTGCGGCGCGAAATATGTTTCTTGGTAATGAACATCGGGCTCTACTCCTCACTCGCGGCGGTCTTCACGTTCATCGTGAAAGCCGGGCTCTCTACGACGCCCATGAGCAGCGCCGAGAATCGATAATCCTGCTCCGCGGCGTCGTGCATGATCGACCGGACCAGCGGCATGTCGTCGTACTCCACGCCGCGGCCGATGGCATAGGTCAACAGCTTCTCGGTCACGGATTGCACGAACAGCTCGCCATTGCGCACCGTGAGCTCGCGCAGGCTGCCAATGCCATTGAGCGGCGTGCCGTCGTTCGTGACGCCCGAGGGGTCGATCGGCTGCCCCGCATCGGTCGTGCGCCACTTGCCAACGGCGTCGAAGTTCTCCATGGCGAGCCCCATCGGCTCGAACGTGCGATGGCAGGAGGCGCAGCTCGGGCTCGTGCGATGCGCCTCCAGGCGCGCGCGCAGCGTTGTCGGCGCGTCGCCGGCCGCCGGCGCCAAGTCCGTCTCGACGCCGGGCGGCGGATCGGGCGGACTCGTACCCAAAAACGTCTCCAGGAACCACTTGCCGCGCTTCACGGGCGACGTGCGGGCCGCATCCGACGTGATCGTCAGCAGCGCGCCTTTGCCGAGCAACCCGCGGCGCATGTCGTGCTCCGGTCCCAGCGTCACGCGGCGGAAGCGCGGACCGTAGACGTCCGGAATCCCGTAATGCTTGGCGAGCCGCTCGTTGACGAACGTGTAGTCGGCCGTCAGTAAGTCCAGGATGCTGCGGTCTTCGTGGATGACGCTGCCGAAAAACAGCTCGATCTCACGCCGGTACGCTTCGCGCAGCGTGCTGTCGAAATCCGGGAACAGGTCCACGACGGGCTCGCTGGCCTGCATACCGCGAACGTTCAGCCATTGTCCGGCGAAGTTGGCGATGAACGCGTCCGAGCGCGGGTCTGCGATCATCCGCTTCACTTGCCGTTCGAGCACTTCGGGCTCATGCAGGCGATTCTCGGAAGCGAGCTCGATCAGCTCCGTGTCCGGAATGCTGCTCCACAAAAAGAACGAGAGGCGCGAAGCCAGCTCGAGGTCGCTGATGCGGTACGGCGCGCCCGGCGCGGCCTCCGCGGGTTCGATTTCCGACCGGTAGATGAACTCCGGGTCGGCCAGGATGCGCTGCACGACGGCTTCGACGCCGTAGTCGAAGCTGCCGCCGTCGTCGCGCCCGCTGGCGAAGAAGCCCATCAGCACGTCGAGGTCGGCATCGGTTGCGGGCCGGCGGAACGCCTTGCTTGCAAGGTTCGCGATGATTTTGCGCGCGCAGTCGGCTTCTTCGCCGGCGTTCTTGGGGTAGCACTCGAAAATCTTCTCCCGGCTCTGCGTGCTCGTCGCCAGGAGGCCGTCGTAGGGCCCTTCGATGAAGACCTGGCCCACATGCGGATAGAACGTGTAGCCGGAGATAGCGCCCGGGGAGTTCATCGTGCGGACGAACGACTTGTTGAGCCCGGTGTCCGGCAGGTCGCTGGTGGCAATGAAGGTAACCCCGACTCTGTGGAAACCGGCCTTGATCGGGATCTCCGGCGTGCGGCCGCCGTTGCCTTCCTGATTGCCGATCTCGCTATCCCAGTCGAACAAATACACTCGCTCGCCGTCCACGGTGACTTCGAGCTTCTCGCCTCGGACGTTGCCGAGCACCGCCGTGAAATAGCCCGTCATACCCTTGACGGTAAACACGTAGTTACCGTCGGCCGGGAACTCGTGCTCGATGAGCATGCCGCCGCGCGTACCGAACGGCAGCCCTTCGATGTAGGTGTTTTGCGAGGTGTCGTGCGGCGCGTCGAACACGGCCAGCGTGGGCGCCGTCTCGGTACCGATGGCGAGCCGGCTGATCTTGCCGGCGGCCGACAAGTACGCTTCCATCAACGCCGGCGACGTGGTGAGCGTGCCCGCCATGTTGTCGAAGCCGTGGCTCGAGTCATCCGCCGGCAGAAAGCTGGCGGCGTCGACGTCGAGCGCCAGCAGATCGCGGATCGCATTCGAATATTCGGTGCGGTTCAGCCGGTGAAGGCCGGGGGCCGGCAGATGCAGCTCGGCATGCCGGTCGATCTCGTTCTCGAGCCAGGTTACGAGCGAGTCGCGCGTCTCTCGCTCGAGCGTGGGGCCGCCGTCGGAAGGCGGCATCAGCCCCGCGCGCAGCTTGCGGATGACCTTTTCCCAGGTCTCGGCGTCGGCCGCCACCGCGTCGAAGCTGCGCGACTCCAGGTCTAGCCCCGCGACTTGCTCGGTCGGGTTGTGGCAATCGAGGCACATGCGGGCCACCACGGCCTCTTGCCGTTCCACGTCGTTGCCCACGAAGCCGCAACCGGCCGCGAGCGCGCCGAGGAGTGCAGCAGCTGCAAGTCGTGTGGCCTTCACTGGCTCTCCCATGTCTCCGCCGGTTGCAGGGCGCGCTCCGAAGCGCGCCGATGCCATTGCCGGAAAAGGAAAATTGTAGCGGGCCAGGCGGGAAGGTGCGCGCTTGTCGAGGGCCGGCGGGAGTGTTCGCCCGGAGTCATTAGAAAACTTTGCACGGGGAGGCCCCCCGGAGGCCATTTTGGAGCCTCGGGACTGCGCCTCAGCGGCGAAAGTTCTTCTTCAAGCCCTGCCAGTGACGATAGTAGTCGCGCTCGAGTAGCTCGGTTTCGAGCGCAAAGCGCGTGGGCTTGATCACGAGCTGCGTCTCGAAAATGATCGTAAGCGTATCGGCCAGGTACTGCGGCGCGTCTTCGGCGCTCGAGCCGGCCTGGAACGCGTCCGTGTCGGGCCCGTGACCCGACATGCAGTTGTGTAAGCTCGCGCAGCCGGGCTCGAACCCTTCGGCCTTGCCGATATAGCGGCCTTGCACGAGGCCGACGAACTCGCTGCACACGTTGCGGTGAAACGGCGGCGGGCGGAAGGTGTTCCGCGCCACGGACCAACGCGCGGGGATCACGCCCAAGTCCACGTTCGCGGTGCCCGGTGTGGCCGTGGGTGCCGAGAGCACCGTGAAAATCGATGGATCGGGATGGTCGTAGCTCACGCTGTTGATCGTGTTGAACCGGTTCAAATCGTACTTGTAGGGTACGTACGTGCCGTGCCAGGCGACGATATCGAGCGGCGAGTGATCGATTTTCGCTTCCCACAGGCGCCCCAAGAATTTCGCGACTACGCGGAAGTCGCCGTCGCGCTCCTCGAACGCGGCGACGGGCGCCAGAAAATCGCGCGAGTTCGCGAGCCCGCTCGTGCCGATCGGGCCGAGCTCGGGCAGCCGAAAGTGCGCGCCGTAGTTCTCGCACACGTAGCCCCGAACCGGCCCGTCGACTTCAACGCGGAACTTCACGCCACGCGGCACCACGCAGATTTCGCCGGGCGCCACCTCGAGCACGCCGAGCTCCGTGCGTACCGTGAGCGCGCCCAGCTGGGGTACGAGTAACAGCTCGCCGTCCGCGTTATAGAAGAAGCGCTCCGTCATCGACGCGTTGGCCGCGTAGAGGTGCACCGCCGAGCCGGACTGCTGCGCAGGGTCGCCGTTGCCGCCCATCGTCACCAACCCTGCGACGAAATCGGTGGGCTCGTCAGGGATGGGGAGCGGTCGCCAGCGCAGTTGGTTCGGCGATGCCGGTGCCTCGTCGAACGGCGCGCTGCGGATGAGGCCCGGCGAAATTTCCCGAAACGGCTCGTGCACGGCCGAGGGCCGAATGCGATACGTCCAGCAGCGCCGGCTCGATACGCGCGGCGCAGTAAAGCTCGTGCCGTTGATCTCTTCGGTATAGAGGCCGTATGCGGGCCGCTGCGGGTTGCTCTGCCCGATCGGCAAGGCGCCCGGCAAGGCTTCGCTTGCGAAGTCGTTGCCGAAGCCGGACTGATAGCGCAGCGCAGCGGTAGTCACGCGTGAATAGTAAACCGGCCTCGCGGGCGCTTGCGATATAGTTTCCAGCCGAGTCAGGAGACGGCATGAAAGCAATACGCGTTCACGTGTGCGGCGGTCCCGAGGCGCTGCGCTACGACGAGTTGCCCGTGCCTGCGCCGCAGGCCGGCGAGGCACTCGTGAAGGTTGCGGCTGCGGGCGTCAACTTCATCGACGTGCAACACCGCGCCGGGCGCTACAAGCCGCCCGCGTTGCCGTTCACGCTCGGCTCCGAAGCGGCCGGCATCGTCACGGCTGTCGGCGCCGGCGTTTCCGAGGTAGCCGTGGGCGATCGCGTGGCGTATGCCATGGTGCTTGGCTCATACGCGGAGTACGCGGCCGTGCCCGCGCGCCGGCTCGTGAAGGTGCCGGCAGAGGTGGAGCTCGAGACCGCAGCCGCCGTGATGCTGCAAGGATTGACGGCGCACTACCTCACGCACAGCACCTACGCCGTGAAGCCCGGCGATACGGCGCTCGTGCACGCCGCGGCCGGCGGAGCAGGGCAGCTCATCACGCAGGTCGCGCGGCTGTGCGGCGCCACGGTTTACGGCACCGTCGGCAGCGAGGCCAAAGCCGCCGTCGCCCGCGCCGCGGGGGCCGCCGCCATCATCGATTACCGCGCGCAGGATTTCGAGGCCGAGATCAAGCAACTCACGAACGGCCGCGGCGTCGACGTGGTCTACGACTCCGTCGGCAAGGACACGTTCGAAAAGAGTCTCAACTGCTTGGCGTCGCGCGGTCTGCTCGCGCTGTTCGGTTTCTCGAGCGGTGCCGTGGCGCCGTTCGACCCGGCCGTGCTCGGCGCGAAGGGCTCGTTGTTCCTGACGCGCCCGGGCTTGAACCAATACATCGCGACGCGTGAGGAGCTAGTGGGCCGCGCCGGCGATCTCTTCGCATGGCTCGCCGCCGGCAAGCTGAAGGTGGCCATCGACCGCGTTTGGCCGCTGGCCGATGCAGCCGAGGCGCATTCGGCGCTCGAGGCGCGACGTACGGCAGGGAAATTGTTGCTCGTGCCGTGACGCGGCCTTCCAGGGCGCCCTTCAAGCGGAGTTCGCGGACCCGTCGACCGCCCTGTCGAGCCGGATCAACACCGCGAGCACGATCCACGCGAACAGTGTGCCGATGGCGGCCGAGCCGAGGTGCCCTAGGCCGATCGTGACGCCGAGCGCCGCGGTCATCCAGATGCCGGCGGCGGTTGTGAGCCCTTTGATCTCGTGGCTGTCCTCGAGCTTCAAGATTGCGCCTGCGCCCAGGAAGCCGATGCCCGTGGCGAGCCCTTGCACAACGCGCGACATCGCATCTTGCTCCATGCCCATCTCGATACCGGCCAGCACGAATAGCGCCGAGCCCATGCAAACGAGCATGTGCGTGCGAAGACCCGCTGCCTTGCCGGACACTTCGCGCTGAAAGCCGATGATGCCGCCGGCGAGCAATGCTGCAAACAGGCGCATGACGATGCGAACGGTTTCGCGCGCGTCGGGGAGCGTCGCGGCGAGCTCTTCGAGAAGCATATCCATGGCCCCGTATACTACGCGCCCATGACCGCACAGCACGATCCGCGAACCGCTCTGTCGGCGGCCCTGCGAAGCGCCGTGGCCGCCGCCTTCGGCGCCGAGCACGCCGCGCTCGTCGCCATGGTGCGCCGCTCCGAGCGGGCCGACTTCCAAGCCGATCTTGCGATGGGTCTGGCGAAAACGCTGCAGCGCCCGCCACGGCAAGTGGCCGAAGCCGTCGTGGCCGCGGCCGCCCTCGCCGATATTTGCGAGCGTGTGGAGATCGCCGGCCCCGGTTTCATCAATCTCACGCTGCGCACGTCGTTTCTGGAGCAAGCGCTCGCGGCCGCGGCGCGCGACCCGCGGCTCGGCGTGCCGCTCGCGGCTCATCGGGAGCGTGTGGTCATCGACTACTCGGGGCCGAATGTTGCCAAGGAGATGCACGTCGGCCATCTGCGCTCGACGATCATCGGCGATGCTCTCTCACGCTTGCTCGAGCTGGCCGGCCACGAGGTCATTCGGCAGAACCATATCGGCGACTGGGGCACGCCCTTCGGCATGCTCATCGAGCATCTGCTCGACGTGGGCGAGGGCGGCGTGCAGACGAGCATGGGCGAGCTCAGCGACTTCTATCGCGCCGCTCGCGCGAAATTCGATGCGGATCCGAAGTTTGCCGAGCGCGCACGGCAGCGCGTGGTGCTGCTTCAAGCTGGCGATGCCCGCACGCTGGAGCTATGGCGTGGGCTCGTAGGCCTTTCGCGCCGGTACTTCGCAGGCGTCTACGAGCGCTTAGGTATTCGCTTGCGCGACGAAGACGTGCGCGGAGAGAGCGCCTACAACGCGGAGCTGCAGGGCTTGGCCGCCGAGCTCGAGCGCAGCGGCATCGCGCGGATCAACGACGGCGCGCTATGCGCCTTTCCGCCGGGATTTGCCAATCGCGAGGGCGAGCCGCTGCCGCTCATCGTGCGCAAGCAGGACGGCGGCTTCGGCTACGGCGCCACGGATCTTGCCGCTTTGCGGTACCGGGCTCGAACGCTCGGCGGCACGCGCTTGCTCTACGTCGTGGGCGCGCCGCAGGCGCAGCACTTGGCCATGGTATTCGCCGTGGGCGCGCAGGCCGGCTGGCTCGTGGCGCCGGCGCGTGCCGAGCACGTGGCATTCGGCGCCGTGCTCGGCGCCGACAAGAAAATGTTCAAGACGCGCGCCGGAGAGAGCGTGCGGCTCACCGATCTGCTGGACGAAGCCGTGGAGCGTGCCGACGCCGAGCTTGCCGCGCGCAACCCGAACAGCGACGCGGCCGCGCGGCGCGCGCTCGCGGCCGACATCGGCATCGGCGCAATCAAGTATTCCGATCTCGCCAACGACCGCATCAAGGACTACGTCTTCGATTGGGACCGCATGCTGGCGGCCGAAGGGCGCACGGGCCCGTATCTTCAGTACGCGCATGCGCGCATTCACTCGATCTTCCGCAAAGCGGCAGAGACGGGCGTCACGCGCAATCCGGCCGCCGAGATAACTTTGACGGCGCCGGCCGAGCGCGCGCTCGCGCTCGAGCTGCTCGATTTCGGCAACGCGGTGCTCGAAGCCGGGGAGACGCTGCGGCCGCACCGCTTGGGCGGCTATCTCTACGACCTCGCGGTAGTGTTCACGGCCTTTTTCGAGACGTGCCCCGTTCTGAAGGCGCCCGACGAAGCCGCGCGGCAGTCGCGCCTGGCGCTGTGCGAGCTCACGGCGCGCGTGCTCGCGCAGGGTTTGAGCCTGCTCGGAATCGCCGCGCCCGAGCGCATGTAGCGCCGGGCGACGAGCGCAACCGCGGCGTTCAGGCCACGCGCTTTTCCGGCGCGCGCGTGTGCCGTTTGGCCGGGCTGCCTAGGATGTACGGCACGCCTTGGGAGCGCATCCACTCCAGTTGCGCCTCGCGCTTCGACGACAGCTTGGCGGACTCTTCGGCCGGCACGCAGAAGGCGGGCAGCGTCAGCATTTCCGGGGTGAGATTGCGCTTCCGTGCAAACAGCGAGCTCATGTTCTTTTCCTTATCCTCGCGGACCAAAACGAACGTCGAGTGAAATTTTCGAGCCGCACGTACGGCGCGTCTACTCCGCGCGTACAGAGGCAGCAATGTCGTGGCGATCGTCCGCGTTCGGCCGAATTATGGAAAGGAACTGGCGCACGTAAAAAGATCCGGCAGCGGTGCGAAGCCGCGTGGTGTCTTGCTACGCACCATAATCCGGGCCGAAGCCGCAGCTCGACTCATTTGAGCGGCGCAAGGTCCACGCGAACGGCCCAGCCGGCCGTGGCCGCGGACGCGGCCGGATAACGCTCGAGCACGAGCGGGTCGTGACCGGGAATCACGCGGTCCTTTGCGCCGGCCAGTCGTTCCAACGTGTTGTAGCCCTCGAGCATATCCGCCTGGTTGTAGAGCACGCGGAACACGCGCCGCGAATCGATGTGCGCATAGAAATGCGTGGCGTCGGATGCGAGCACCACGGGGCCGCGCTCCGTGACGACGCGCACGCATTGCAAACCCTTCGTGTGGCCGCCGATCTTGTGCACCGTGATGCCGGGCGCGAGCTCGTCGGTGCCGTCGTGGAACTGCACGCGGCCGGCGAAGACGCGGTGCACCATGCGCGAGACGTCGTCGGCCTCGAACGCATGGTTGATCTGGTGATGGCACATGCAGCGGCCCGTGACGTACTCCATCTCGATGTCTTGCAGGTGAAAGCGCGCGCTCGGGAACAATGCGCCGTTGCCGCAGTGGTCGTAGTGCATATGCGTGACAATCACGTCTTGCACGTCCGCGTGGCGAATGCCGACAGCCTCGAGCCCCTGCTCCACGGGATGCACGATCTTGCGGTCCCGCTTCTGCGCCATCGGCGCATCGAAGCCGGTATCCACGACGAACGTGCGCCCGTGGCCGACAATAGCCCACACGTAGTAGTCGAGCGGCATGTCCCAGTCCTCGTGCGGATCGCCGTCGACGAAATTGCCCCAGGCCTTGCGGCCAACGTGCGCGTATTTGATCGCAAAGATCTGATAAGTCGGTGTTGCCATGAGCATAGCCGCGAGAACGGGTGGTGGCGGATTGTACCGTGCGGCGCCGCAACACAGGTCGCACCGGACCGGTGCTCCCCGGCCGAAATCCTTAGCCTCTACAGCTTGTTACGCAGCGCTTGGACCGATGCGCGGAAAGGTCTAGAGTCGCGGTCGTGAGGGCTGAGCCCGCCGACGAAGTTGTCGGCTGAAGAAGAGGGAGGAGCCGATGGCAGTCAGCCGCGAAAACCTGCCGCGCAGTTCGCCAATGGGTACGGATATCCACGACCTCAAAGAGCTCCTGAAGCATCGTGCCGAGCTCGACGCTACGCTGCCGCCGACGCCGGTGCGCGAGCTGCTCGCGGCGAGCGGCGCCACGCTATTCGTCCTCGCCATCGACGCCGGCCTCGTAGCCACGATCCGCCGCGCCGCCGAGCAGCACCCGCTGTTCGTGGTGGAAACTTGGGCAGACCTGATGGAGGCCGTTCAATCGAGGCGCTGCGGCATTGCGCTGCTCGACGCTACGCTGCTGGGGTCGCGCGTTACACAGTGCGTGGCCGAGCTGGCTGCGCACGCCGACCACGTGGTTACGCTCGTCGCGGCCGACCGCGGCGCTGCACAAGACTACGTAGGCCCGTTGTCGGATGGGCGCATCCACCGTCTGCTCATCAAACCGGTGGCGGTCGGCGCCGCGCGGTTGTTGATCGACTCCGCCACGGCGCGCTGCTTCCAACTGCGCGAGGAGCATGCGAATGACGCCGCGCGCGGCAGCGCGGCTCCTGCATCGCGCCGATTTCCGAAGTGGGCTGGCGCCGCGGCTGCCGGAACCGCTGTGCTCGCGGTGGTGGGAACGGCGCTGCTCGGCAGCCGGCTCGGCTGGTGGACGCCGTCCACGGACTTCGAAGAGGCTGCGATGACCGCGGTCGTGGCGGCCGCGCCCGCGGCCGCTTCGACCGTCGCGGAGCGCATCGCCGAATACCATGGAAGCGCTGCGCGGGCGCGCGTCGAGGGCCGGCTTGCCGAGCCCGTCGGCGATAATGCGCTCGATCATTACCTTGCGATTCTCGCGCTGGCGCCTACGGATCAAACGGCTCGTGACGGCCTGTCGTCGGTCGTCGACACCTTGTTCACGCTGGCCGAAGAAGCGCTGCTCGCGAGCTCGCTCGAGGAGGCCGCCACGGCGCTCGATCATGTGCGCCGCGCCGGTCCTGCGAGCAGTCGGCTCGCCTTTCTCGACGCGCAGCTCGCCCGTGCGCTCACGGCGCTTGCCGCTCCGGCGGCCGCTGCCGAAGCTGCGAATGCGGCGGCGCCTTCGTTGGCGCAAGCGCCGACCGAGCTCGACAGCACGCTGAATCTCGCTGCCGCGCGCCTGCGGCGCGGACAGCTGTTGACCCCCGCCGGCGACAGCGCCCGCGCCTATCTCGATCGCGCCATGGAGCTCGCGCCCGCCGATCCGCGCGTGGCTGCATTGCGCGCGGATCTCGCGGCCGCGGTGGTGGCGGCGGCGCGGCTGGTTTCGGCGGCGGACGCCGCGGCAGCCGCAAATCTGGTTACTCAAGCGCGGCAGCTCGGCGCCGAAGCCGCGGCGCTCGCCGCGCTCGAGCGCGACGTCAACGCCGCGCGGGCGCGCCAAGCGCAAGACTTGCTCGGCGAGCGCCTCGCGGCTGCGGCCGAGCGCGTGCGCGCCGGCGCGTTGGCGCCGCCGTCCTTCGACAGTGCGCTCGGCCACCTGGCTCGCTTGCAAACCGATGCGCCGGGGCTGCCTGGGCTCGCGGAGCTATGGCAGGAGTTTCGGCAAGCGGCCGTCACGGCCGTGGAAGTCGCGACTGAAGGCGACGAGTGGGCGGCGGCCGAAGCTCTTTTGGCGGGACTCACCCAAGCGCCGGGCGGCGCAGAGGCTGCCGCACCATTGGCAAGCGAGCTCACTGCGCGGCGGCTGCAGGCCGAGTATCTCGCCACGCCGGGTCGCGCCACGGAGCTCGAGCTTGTCGGCTCCGCGCCGGTGGTCTATCCGCCGGACGCGCTCGAGCGCGCGGTCGAAGGCTGGGTGGATCTCGATTTCGTCGTCGACCGCAATGGCCAACCGCAGAACGTAGCGGTTACGCAAAGCGCGCCGCCGGGCCGTTTCGATGCCGCTGCGCGTGCGGCGGTGGAGCAGTATCGCTACGTGCCGTTCGAGCGCGACGGGCGCGTATATGAACGCCGCGTGCGGCTGCGCGTTCGTTTCGACATCCAGTAGACCTGCGCAACACTCACTGGCGCGCTTCCTTCGGGGTAACTCGCTCGTGCCGCTGTCGCCGCTGCTGCTCGCTTGCCTCGCCGCCACGTGGGTGATTTGGGGTTCCACCTATCTCGCCATCAAGTTCGCGCTCGAGAGCTTTCCGCCGTTCTACCAGATGGGCTCGCGGTTCCTCGTAGCGGGGTTGCTGCTCGTCGCGTGGCTCAAGCTGCGCGGCCGCGCATGGCCCACGCTCGTGCAGTGGCGCAACGCCGCGATCATTGGCGCATTGCTGCTCGTGAGCGGCATGGGCTTCACGGCGTATGCCGAGCAAACCGTGGCGTCGGGTCTCGTCGTGGCGTACATCGCGATCATCCCCATCATGGTCACCGCCATGAGCTTGCCGTTCGGTGTGAAGCCCACGCGCCTCGAGCTGGTCGGAATGCTGGTGGGCGTGGCCGGCGTGCTGATGCTCGTGCAGGGTGAGGCATTCACGGCGTCGCCCGCCGGGCTCGCAGCCATCACGATCGCGTGCGTGAGCTGGTCGCTCGGCAGTGTGCTCTCGCAGCGGCGTTTTCCGCTGGCGCCCGGCGCCATGGGCTTCGCCAGCGAAATGCTGTGCGGCAGCGTATTGCTGCTGGTGGTTGCGGCCGCCGTGGGCGAGGTTCCCGAGTGGCCGCCGCAACCGCTCGCCGCGTGGTCGTGGCTGTATCTGATCGTGTTCGGCTCGCTGCTCGCGTTCAACGCGTACATGGTCTTGCTCGGCCGTGTGAGCGCCGCGCTGGCTTCGAGCTACACGTTCGTGAACCCGGTGATCGCGCTCGCCCTCGGCATCTGGCTCGGCAACGAGACGGTCAGCGGGTTCGAATGGCTGGCCGCCGGCGTCATCACGATGGGCGTGGTGTTGCTCGTGCTGGGCCGTGAGCCCGTCAAGGCCGCCGCTTAGATCCGCCCGGCGCGCGCCCTCGGAGTCTTCCGCGCAAGTGGCAAAAGACAGCCGCGGCCGTGACGGCCGCGGCCCCGAAAACTGCCTTAGCGTCTGCCGAGCGGAATGAACGCGAGCGCGTTGTGAGGATTCAGCGGAATCACGAGCTGGTTCTGCCGCGAGTCGTAGCACATCGACGCCGCGCTCGGGATGCCCGTGGCGATGACTTCCGCCTCCTGTCCACGGCGGATCCGCGACACGCTGCCGAAGCGCACGCTGCTAACGTACTTCGTGCCGTCGGCCAGCACGACGATGCCGTCGTTGCCGCTCTCGGCTGCTTGCTCCGTGCGCACGACCTGACCGGCCTGGCTGAACGTGACGACGTCCTTGCTGCCGATGTTGACGACGACGACGTTGCCGTCGGGATCGATCGCGACGCCGTTCGGCGCTGCAAGCGGCGGGCCCTCGACGAAGGTGCTGACGACGCCGTTCGGCTGCACGCGATAGAGGCGCTCGGGCGGCCGCGTATTCGAGACGTAGATGACGCCGTCGTTCGTGACGCCGATGCCGTTCAAGAAGGAGGCGCCCTCGACCTCGATTGCGCGCCCTGGATTGCCCGTGGCGAGATCGAACGTGCGGATCGTGGCGCCGTCGACCGTGTACAGCGTGTTGCCCTGGATCGCGCTGCCGAGCGGGTCGTTCAGCGTGAGGCCGTCGCGCGTGACGCCGATCCACTTGCTCGTGTGAACGGAGCCGTCGGGATTGATCAACGAGACGAACCCGTCGTTCTCCGCGAGATTCTGCGGGTTGCCACGGTTCATCGCGAGGATGACGTTGCGCTGCGGGTCGAAAGTGCAGCTCTCGGTGAAGTGAAAGCTGCCGAAGACCTTCACGTTGCTCGACATCGTCTGCTGTTGGCCGGCTTCGTTCGTCGCGCCGAGCGGCGTGCCGACGCGATACGGTTGCGGGCCGGCGGGCTGCGCCGGCGGCTGAGCGAGCGCGGAGCCGGCCGCCAGTAGCGCCGCGATTCCGGAAGCCAAGAGAGTGGTGGTGCGCACGAGTTCTCCCAAAAGATAAGCGAATGATAAGGAGCAAATCATGGCACACGTGACGGCCGGTCGGCAGGGATCTTGCACTTTGCACGTTCCGCGCAACGCTCGCGGCAGCCCGCTCATGACGCGCCCGGGCCGCGGCCGATGGCATAATCGCTTCTTGAGGCCGCACCGAGGCCGAACGAGGACCACCGCATGAACCCCCGAGCTTTGGCGGCCGTGTCTTCGGCCTTCGGCGCCGCCGCCGTCGCCGCCATGCTGTTCGCCGAGGAGCCTGTGTCGTATCCCGTCACGATGAAGATCGATCACGTCGACGACTATCACGGTACCAAGGTCGCCGACCCGTACCGCTGGCTCGAAGACGAGACTTCGCCCGAGACGGCCGCATGGATCGAGGCGCAGAACGCCGTCACGTTCCCGTACCTTCAGCGCATCCCGAACCGCGATGCGTTGCACGCGCGCGTGAAGGAGCTCAACGATTACGAGCGCTACGGTGCGCCGTCGCGCAAAGGCCCGTATTTTTTCTTCAGCAAGAACGAAGGCCTTCAGAACCAGAGCGTGTTGCACATCCAGGAAGGGCTCGATGGCTCTCCCGAAGTGCTGCTCGATCCGAACGCGTGGTCGGCCGACGGCACCGTGCAGCTGTCCGCGTTCGCGCCCTCGAAGGATGCGAAATATGCGGTCTACGGTATGTCGCAGAGCGGCTCCGATTGGCAACAGTACAAAGTCATGGAGCTCGCGACGAAACGCACACTCGAGGACACCATCGAGTGGGCGAAGGTATCGCAGGTTGCATGGCATGGGAGCGGCTTCTACTACAGCCGTTACCCCGAGCCGCCCGAAGGCCACGAGAAAGCCTCCCTCAACGAAAACCACCAGGTGTTCTTCCACGCGCTCGGCACGCCGCAGACGGCCGACACGCTCGTGTACGAAGACCCGGCAAATCCGCAGCGCTTTCATATCGCCTACACCACCGAGGACGAGCGGTTCCTGATCCTCGAGGTGTCCGATCGAGGCCGCGGCCTCGACGGCAACGCGCTCTACGTGCGCGACTTGGCCGATGCGGACGGCCGGTTTACGCCGCTCGTGCCGGAGATTACGAACGACACGTTCTATGTGGTCGACAACGTCGGCAGCCGGCTGCTCGTCGCCACGAATCGCGGCGCCCCGAATTGGCGCGTGGTGCTGATCGATCCCGCCAACATCACAGAAGCTAGCTGGCAGAGCGTTCTTGCCGAGCGTGCGGAGCCGATCGCCAGCGTGACCACGGCGGGCGGGAAGCTGTTTGCGACGTATTTGCAGGACGTGGCGACGCGCGCCTACGTGTTCGGCCTCGACGGCGCGCTCGAGAACGAGATCGAATTGCCGGGGCTCGGCACGGCGAGCGGTTTCGCGGCGCCGAACGATGCATCGTTCGTCTTTTACACTTTCAACTCGCTCAACGTGCCGCCCACGATCTACCGCTACGACATCGCGGCGCGTTCGAGCAGCGTCTTCCGGGCGCCGCGCGTGCCGGGCTACAACCCTGCGCAGTTCGAGACCCGGCAGGTGTTTTATCCGAGCAAGGACGGTACGCGGATCCCCATGTTCCTGGTGTATCGCAAGGGTCTTGCGCTCGACGGCAACAACCCTACGGTGCTCTACGGCTACGGCGGCTTCAACGTTGTGGTGAACCCCACGTTCAGCGCGGCGCGCATCGCCCTGCTGGAGCAAGGGTTCGTTTACGCCTCCGCCAATTTGCGCGGCGGCGCGGAGTACGGCGAAGACTGGCACCGCCAAGGGATGAAGCTCGCGAAACAAAACGTATTCGACGACTTCATCGCGGCGGCCGAATGGCTCATCGAGCAGAAATACACGTCACCGGCGCGGCTCGCGATCACGGGCGGCTCGAACGGCGGGCTGCTCGTGGGCGCCGTGATGAACCAGCGGCCGGAGCTGTTCGGTGCTGCGGTGCCGCAAGTCGGCGTGATGGACATGCTGCGCTTTCACAAGTTCACGATCGGCTGGAACTGGATCGCGGACTACGGCTCGAGCGACGATCCCGAAGAATTCAAGGCGCTGTACGCGTATTCGCCGCTGCACAACATCCGCCCGGGCGTGAAGTATCCCGCCACGTTGATCACGACGGCCGATCACGACGATCGCGTGGTGCCGGCGCATTCGTTCAAGTACGCCGCCGCGCTCCAGGCGGCCGCGAGCCGCGAGAGCCCCGCGCTGATCCGCATCGAAACGAAATCCGGTCACGGCGCGAGCAGCCTCACGAAGCAGCTCGAGGCAACGGCCGACGTTTACGCGTTCCTCATGCACAACCTTGGCGTGGAGCCGCAGCCAAGCCCATGAGCCAAGAGCCGATTCTCGCGGTAGCGCCGCTCGCCTTCCCCTGGCAGACGAAGGATCCGTTCCTCGTTTGCGTTCACCATGTCGATCTTTATCCGCAGGGCAACGACCGCTTGGGTCCCGCCGCTTCGCTCGAAGGGCGCAACATCGGCCAGGACTTCGCGGGCAAGGACGGTTGGCGCATGTACCACGGCGACGTCGTGCCCGGCTTCCCGCAGCATCCCCATCGCGGCTTCGAGACGGTGACGTTCGTGCGTGAAGGGTTCATCGACCACAGCGACTCGCTCGGCGCCACGGCGCGCTTTGGCCGCGGCGACGTGCAATGGCTCACGGCGGGCGCCGGCATCGTGCACTCGGAGATGTTTCCGCTGCTAAAGCCGGATGCGTCGAACCGGCTCGAGCTATTTCAGATTTGGGTGAACTTGCCCGCGCAAAGCAAGTTTGCGGCGCCGTATTTCACGATGTTCTGGGACAAGGACGTGCCGCGCGTGCGGCCGGCTGCGGGAGTCGAGGTCACGTTGGTTGCTGGCGCGCTCGATGAGGCCAGTCCGCCGGCGCCGCCGCCCGACTCGTGGGCAGCCAATCCGGATGCCGAGCTCGCGATTTGGCTCATCACGCTCGAGCCCGGAGCGAAGTGGACGCCGCCTGCTGCGAAAGGCGCGCGCACGGCGCGCACGCTGTATTTTTTCGTCGGCGGCAAGCTCGAGATCGAAGGACGCGTGTTGACGAACCACTCGGCGATCGAAGTGGCGGCCGGTCGAGCGGTGACGCTAACCGCGCCCGAAGGCAAGGTCGAAGTGCTGCTGATGCAGGGCCGGCCGATCGGCGAGCCCGTGGCGCAGTACGGGCCGTTCGTCATGAACACGCGTGCGGAGCTCGAGCAAGCGTTTTACGACTATCAGCGAACTCAGTTCGGCGGCTGGCCGTTTCCGGCGAACGATCCCGTGCATCCGCCGGACCGCGGCCGGTTCGCGCGCCATGCGGACGGGCGCGTCGAGGATGCGCCGCCGTAAATCGCCGTTGCTCCGGTTCGCGCTACAGCAGCCCGCGATCGTAATACCACTGCTTGGTGAGCGTGAGCCCTTGCTCGAGATCCACACGCGGCTCGAAGCCCAACTCGGTGCGGGCACGCGCTGTATTCCAGCCGCGGTTGGTGCTGAACCACGTCAAGCGCCGGCGGAACAGCGGCGGCTCGTAATTGAAAGGTTTGCTGGCCGTTTCCATGAGATAGGCCAGCGCATGCACGGGCTTCTGCCATGGAAATCGGTACAGCTTCACCTTGGTGCCCAGCACTTTGCCGATGAGCTTGACGAGCTCGTTCAACGAGACGTATTCGTTGTCGCCCAGAAGGTAGGTGCGCCCCCGTGCTTCGGGAACGTCCGCGGCCAGCAGGAATCCGTCGACCAGGTTTCCCACGTATACCGGGTGATTGAAGATCTTGCCCGAGCCCAACATCAGGAAACGGCCCTTTTTGCACATTCTGAAAAGCTTTAGCCAGCCGTGCGTATCGCCAGGCCCGTAAATGGACGTTGGCCTCACATTGACGATGTCCATGCCCTCGGCAATGAAGCGGTCGCAAACGGCTTCCGCCGCAACCTTGGCCTCGCAGTAATAGTCGATCGGCGCAATGGGGGACTCCTCGTTGCCCGGCACTTGTCCTGGCGGCAAAGAGCCGTGCACGCCCTGAGTGGAGCAGTGAACCACCCGGCGCGCGCCCGCGGCTCGCGATGCTTCGAGCAATCGCTCCGTTCCTTCCACGTCCACTTTGTGGAACAGCGGCGCTCCCTGATGGATGTCGCGAAAAGCAGACGCCAGATGAAACACGACCTCCTGGCCGGCGACCGCCTTCTTCAGTAGGTCCGTGTCGGCCACCGAGCCAATCAGGAACTTGACCCCTTGCGCGCGCAGCGGATCAGTGTCGACGGGGTTACCCGAGCAGATGTCGAGCACGGTCACCTCGTCGCCCCGTTCGAGGAGCGCGCGCGCAAGATGAACGCCGGTGAAACCGGCGCCGCCGGTAACGAGAGCCTTCATGACATCTACCCCTTCTGTTCCACCCTGTTGTTCGCCGGCCGGGCGCCTTCGACTTGGCCGAACGCCCCACTCAAGCGGCGAATACGAGGGCACCCGGACGCGGTAGCGAACCCGTCCCGTGCTGCAATTCTCGTGCCGCGGGCAGGTCACTGCTTCTCGAGCTCGCCGAGCGCCTCCTTCGCGATGCGGAACGAGTCCACGGCGGCCGGCACGCCGGCATAGATGGCGACTTGCATCAGCACCTCGCGAATCTCGGTTTTAGAGGCGCCGTTGCGGATGGCGCCCTTTACATGAACTTTGAGCTCGTGCGGCCGGTTCAGCGTGCTCAGCATCGCAATGTTGAGCAGGCTGCGCGTTTTCTTCTCGAGCCCTTCGCGGCCCCAGACGGCGCCCCAGCAATATTCGGTGACGAGCTCCTGCAGCGGCATGTTGAAGTCGTCGGCGCTCGCGAGCGCTTTGTCGACGAATTCGGCGCCGATCACCGACTTGCGAATCGCGAGACCCTTGTCGAACAGTTCTTTGTTCATTGCGCTTTCCCTTGAAGTGACTGCGCACCGCGGTGTGCCGTGCGGGCGACCATGGTAAACCGAAGCTGCGCGCGTCCCGCAGCCCGGATACGCCCGTGCTCGCGTCCATAGCGCGAAGAAGTTGTGCAGCCGTAAGAGGAGGGAATCGCGTAAAGAGCAGGAAGAGCTCAGTGCGCCTGGGATGAGTATACGAAACGCGAGGGCGATTCGAACAGACTGTCCCGAAGCGTCGATCTTGAGGTAAGAAGCGAGCCTTCGTCTCCGCATTCGTGATCACTTTCGGGAGAGGCGCCGATGTCGGACTCGGATTGGCAACGCGCAACGGATATATCGAAGACCGCCATCTGGGTCGCGGCTGCGCGGGCGATAGGGGCGCGCGAGCCGGATTCTCGCGCACGAAACCCCGACTATCTCGCAGAGCGGCTGCTCGGCGAGCCTTCGGCGCTTGACCTGGAGCATCCCGTGATCGACGCATTGAGCGCGAGCTACGACGAGGCGATGCGGGACATGGAAATCGCGGGCATCGTGCGTGCGATGACGGAACGCACGCGGTTCATCGACGAAGCGCTGGAGCGCGCGATCGATGCCGGCGCCACTCAGGTGCTGATTCCAGGCGCAGGCTTCGACTCGCATGCCTACCGATGTCGCGAGCTGCTGGCGTCGGCCCGCGTGTTCGAGCTCGATCGGCCGGCGACGTCGGCCTTCAAGAGGCGTCGCGTCGACGAGGTGCTCGGCGGCCCGCCTTCCAACGTCACGTACGTTGCAATCGATCTAGCGCAGCAGGACGCGTTCGCGGCGCTCGCGCGGCACGGTTATGACGTATCCCTTCGGACGTTCGTGATCATGGAAGGCCTCACGATGTACGTTCCCGAGGAAGCGCTGCGTGCGGTCTTTCGATTCGTTGCGGCGCATGCGCCCGGCAGTTCCGTGGTCTTCGATTTCGCGACTCGGTCCATGATCGAGGGTATCAAGCAGATCGATTTGGCCGCTGTGCCTCCGGCTGCCAGGCCGGGACTCGAACGGTTTCTGAACATGACCAGAAACGAGCCGTGGGTGTTCGGCTTTACCGTTGGCCGCGAACAGGAGTGGCTCGCCGAGCTGCAGCTCGAGCTCGGCGAGCTGTTGACGATCGGCAGCGAGGAATCCATCCGCCGCTATTTGACCAAGGCCGACGGCACGACCGTCGGCGCCGAGGGTCATGCGAAAGCCGAAGCGCTCCGTAAGGCGGCGCACGCCCGAATCGTCGCGCAAATGCCTGCCGACCAACAATCCATGATCGCGGAGCGGCTGCGCGAACAGGAGCGGCA
>CAMPKU010000054.1 GCA_946887385.1 uncultured Gammaproteobacteria bacterium | reverse complement strand
GGGGCCGCCGGGCAGTACAGCTTGCGGCAGGTGCCGGAAGTCGAAGGCGCACTGCCGGAGAAACTGCCGTACGTCTGGTCGGCGCTCGAGCCGCATCGCGAATACCTGAACATCCTGACCGGCCTGCACTCGACCTCCGCCGAACCGCCTCCGGGCGAAACCGGCGCCGACCACTGGGTGGCAGCCGCCTTCCTGTGCGCCGACAAGCCGAAGAAAACCGCCGGCGCCGACGTGTACGCCGGCACGACGATCGACCAGATCATCGCCGCGAAGATCGGCCAGGGCACCTTGCTGCCGTCCGTCGAAATGTCGGTGGAAGATCCGGGCTCCGGCTCGAGCAACTGCGGCGAAGGCTACAGCTGCGTGTATACCAACACGATCGCATGGGCCTCGCCGACGACTCCGCTGCCGATGGAACTGAACCCGCAGGTGGTCTTCGAGCGCATGTTCGGCAGCGGCAGCACGCCGCAACAGCGCGTGGCGCGCCGCGAGCGCAATCAGAGCATCTTGGATTCCATCAACGACAAGATCGGCAGCCTGCGCCGCCACATCAGCGTTCCGGATCGCTCGCGCCTCGACGGCTTCACCGAGAACGTGAGGGAGATCGAGCGCCGGCTGGCGATTGCCGCCGAGGCGACGGCCGCAGCGCCCGAGGATTTCGCCGTGCCCCCCGGCATTCCGCAGTCCTTCGACGACCACATCAAGCTGATGTTCGATCTGCAGGCGCTGGCGTTTCAGGCCGACATTACGCGCGTGGGCACGTTGCTGTTCGCACGCGATCTCACGGGCCGGCGCTATCCCGAGAGCGGCGCTCCCAACCTCGGCTTCCACGGCGGGTCGCATCACGGCGAGGACCCCGCGCGGATCGATGATTTCTCGAAGATCAACCAGTACCACGTCGAAACCCTGGCGTACTTCATCGACAAGCTGGCCAAGATCGAGGAAGCCGACGGGTCGTTGCTCGACCATTCGCTGATTCTCTACGGCAGCAACATGGGCAACCCCAATCAGCACCTGCACTACGACGCGCCGCACGTGCTGCTCGGCGGCAACCACGGGCGGCTGCACGGCGGGCGCCACCTGGCATACCCCACGAAGACCGTGTCCACGGGCAACTTGCTCTTGAGCCTTCTCGACCAGTTCGACATTCACCGCGACAGCTTTGGCGACAGCACGGGCCGAGTCGAGAACCTATAGTCCATGAATCGTAGACATATCGTGGCAAGGCGATCGATGGGCGTAAGGGCCGTCGTATTCGCGTGGATACTCGCGTCCGCGCACGTGGCGATGGCGCAGAGTGGGCTTGCGGATGCCGCGATGCGGCACGATAACGCGGCTGTGCGCAGCCTTATCGACGGCGGCGCCGACGTGAATGCCCCCCAAGCCGACGGGGCTACCGCACTGCACTGGGCCGCCCACTACGGCGATTCCGACCTCGCCCGGCTGTTGCTCGAAGCCGGCGCCGACGCTTCGGTTGCGAATCGCAACGGCGCAACGCCGCTGTGGCTCGCTGCGAGCCAGGGCGACGCCACGATGGTCGAGATTCTGCTCGACGGCGGCGCAAGCGCGAACGAGGAGCTGCCGCTCGGCCGCAAGCCGCTCATGCTGGCCGCGCGCTCCGGCAGCGTGGAGGCCGTCCAAGTGCTGCTGGACCGCGGCGCGGAACCGAACGCCAAAGAGACCCAGCGCGGCACGACTGCCTTGATGCAGGCCGCCGATCAGGGTCATGCCGACGTCATTGCGCTGCTCGTGCAGCACGGCGCCGATGTCGCTGCCGCCTCCGCTCCAGTGTTGCGCGACGGGCGGACGGCCGCGCTCGGCAAATCCGACGATCCACGCGGCGCGGTGCGGCGGCAGGTCATCGCGATCCTCTGCGATCAAGAGTCTCCCGACCTGAGCCGCCTTCGCGAGCTCATCGCCGAGAGCAGCGAAGATGCCGTGCTGGCGGAGGCCGGCGCGTCTGAGCAGGCCAGCGACCCCTGCAACCTGGAGCGCGATAACTTGGGGTTCGTGATCGAAGGCGGCGGCCGGCGCAACCGCGAGCCTCGGCCGCCCGATGGCGGCGAGATCACGCCGCTCGTCTACGCAGCGCGAGCCAATAGCATCGACGCGGCGCGCACACTGCTCGAAGCCGGTGCCGACGTGAATCAGGTGACGCGCTACGGCTGGAGCCCGCTGCTCGCCGCCACGCAGAACCGCAACTATCAGATGGCTAAGTTCCTCATCGAGCAGGGAGCGGACGTCAACATCGCGAACAAGGGCGGTTGGACGCCCCTGTATCTCGCCACCGACAACCGCAACATCGAGGGCGGCGACTACCCCACGCGCGCGCCCGACATGGATCATCTCGAGTTCATCAAGCTGCTGCTCGAGGCCGGGGCCGATCCGAATGCGCGCCTCACCGAGAGCACGGAGACTCGCACGGTGTTCACTAACCAGTGGCTCGATGAAGACGGCGCCACGGCCTTTCTGCGCGCCTCTCAATCCGGCGACGTCGAATTGATGCGCCTGCTGCTCGAGCACGGCGCGGATCCGAAGATCTACACCAAGCTCGGCGTCACGCCGTTAGCCGTTGCAGCCGGTATCGGCTGGGTCGAGGGCATCACGAGCGAATGGTCGACGGAGCGCACGGTGGAAGCCGTGAAGATGCTGCTGGACCTAGGGATAGACCCCAATCACCAAGCCGACACCGGCCGCGTGGCGTTGCACGGCGCGGCGCACAAGGGCGCCACCGAGGTGGTTCGCGTGCTCGTGGCGGCCGGCGCCCGTATGGACATCCGCGACTTCGGCAATACCGACAACCGCGGCAGTCCCGAGCTGGCCGCCCATACCTGGCTGCCGATCGATTACGCCGACGGGCTCGTGCGCGTGGGCGTGCAGTCCGCCATTCCGCATCCCGAAACCGCGAAGGTGCTCCGCGAGCTGATGGCAGAAGCCGGCGTCGAAGCACCGCCCGAAGGGCGCACTCTCGAATCGATCTGTATCGTCGAAGTCTGCTCCCCGGACTACGAGCCAATCGAGTACAACTGATTCGGCGCGCGTCTCGAGAACGTCGCTACGTGGCAGCGCTCAGTCGTTGGGCACAACCGGCGCCGGCACAACGGCGTAGCGGCGATACTCGCGCCACAGAATGATGAGGCCGGCCGCGATCACGAGCGGTGCGCCGATCCACATCGACCAGTGCGGCACCTCGGCGAAAAAGTAATAGCCCAGCGACACGGCCAGGAGCAGATTCGTGTAGTCGAGCGGCGCCAACGTCGATGCTTCCGCGTAGCGGTACGACATCGTCATCAAGAGCTGGCCCGACACGCCGAACAACGCCGCCACGACGATGAAAAACCATTGCTCGCCGGTCGGCATTGGCCATCCGGCGGCAGCCGTTAGCGCCGAGCACAGCACGGTCGTCAGAGAGAAGTAGAAGGTGATCGTGAGCGGGTGCTCGCCGCCGCTGCCGCTCATCCCTCGCAACGCCACCATCGCAAGCGCCGAGAACACGGCCGCACCGAGTGCCACGAGCACACCGAGCGAGCCGCCGCCGAGCGTGAGGTGCGGGCCGATGGTGATCAGTACGCCGACGAAGCCGATCCCGAGCGCCGTCCAGCGATAGACGTGAATCCGCTCGCCGAGAAACACCATCGCCAACACCGTGAGGAACATCGGCGCCGTGAAGCTGATCGCCGTGAAGTCGGCGAGCGGTATCAACGTGAGCGCGGTGAACCAGCAGAACATGCTCGCTGTGCCAGACAGCGAGCGTACCGCGTGCGATCGCAGCCGATCCGTGCGAAGAACGTGCAAGCCCTCGACGCGCCAGGCGATGAACGCCAGCACCGCCATCGAGATCAGGCCGCGCACGAAGATGATCTGACCCGTGGGCACCGCGTCGCCCAAATACTTCACGCACGCGGCGAGGCACGACAGCAGCGCAACCGACGAGAGCTTCAGAAAAACGCCGAGAACCGGCCGATGAGAATGATCGTTCGCGGCCAAGATGGCGGCACGTCGAGAGGCAGGGCGCACACGATACCAGGAGCCACGCTGCTTTGCAGATCGCCAGCGATGCTCGTGGCGCCATGCGCGAGCAATCGCACGCCCGGCTCCGCGCGCTGCGGAGCCGGGATGCGTAGGCCGCTAGTTGACGTCGATGCGCCGCGCCAGCGCTTCTTTCACCTTGGGCAGCTCCACCGTCAGCACGCCATCGGCCACTTTCGCCGAGATGGCGGCGCTATCGATCTTCGTCGACACGGCAAACGTGCGGACGAAGTTGCCGACGTTGTATTCGGAGTAGATCGGCCGCAGCGACTCGTATTTCGCGGGGTCGATCGTACCCTTCACCGTCAACACGCCTTTGTCGAGGCGGATGTCGATCGAGCTCTTGTCCACGCCCGGCATCTCCATCGACACGACGACGGCATTGTCGGTCTCATGGATGTCGGTGTAGGGGCTGAAGAACTTCCCGGCCTCGGTGCGCTCTTCGGCCTGCGTCAGCTCGCGCTTCTCGCGCGGGGTTACTTCTTGGCTCACCATGCTCGTTCCCTCGTGATTGATGAGTGGATCAGTTGATCGTGACCGTGCGCGGCTTCGCGCTCTCGGCCCGCGGCAGGCGCAGCGTCAGGACGCCGTCGCGATAGTCGGCCGCTACCTTTGCTGCGTCGATGTCGTCGGGCAGCGTAAGCGTGCGGTCGAACTCACCGGTGGCGCGCTCCCGGCGATGGACGCTCGCGCTCTCGTCGTACGCGATCGTCTTCTTGCCTTGAATACGCAAGGTGTCGCCGCGAACCTGGATGTCGAGGTCTTCCTTCTTCACGCCGGGCAGCTCTGCCACCACGACGAAGTCCTCGCCGTCATTGAACACGTTGATCAGCGGAAACGCGCCGGAACCCGAGGTGCGGCTTCCGAACCAATCGCTGCCCATCACGCTGTCCATGGCCCGCTGCAAGCCGAGCAATGTCGCAAACGGATCTCGTACTCGAATGACCATATCGGCCTCCTGGAAATGAGCCCCGCAGGGTGTGAAAAACGCCAGTGGCCCCTTGAGTGGGGCCCGGGGGGCGGGGATTCAAGCCCGAGAGTTGGGCCCTACAGCAGCCGCATCACGATGATCAGCCCTACCATGGCAAACGCGATGGCGAGCTTCGCGGCGGTTCCGAGCGCGAGCCCGAGCGCGGCGCCCACCCCGGCACGGCTCGCGGCAGCGAGATTGCGCCGCACGGACAGCTCACCGACCACGGCGCCCACGAACGGGCCCACGATTACGCCGACCACGCCGAAGAACACCCCGATGAGCGCCCCGATCGTGGCGCCGGCCACGGCGCGCCCCGAGGCGCCGAACCGCTTCGCGCCGAACGCGCTCGAGATGAAATCCACGGCGATGGCCAGCACCGCGAGACAACCGAGCACGATCAAAGACCAGAGCCCGAGATACTCGAAGTCCTCGGCCCACGCGGCGAGCAATGCGCCGAGGAAGATCAACGGTGCGCCCGGCATCACGGGCAGCACTAGACCGAGCGCGCCCATCACGATCAGCACACCGGCGGCAAGCCACAGCACGATCGTGACGGGTTCCAAGCGGCTACTCGCTGCTAGTTGAGATCCGGCGTTTGGAGCTTCTCGCTGTGCCAGGCTTTGTTGCGCACGTGCGTGCGCGACCGGATGCGCCAGCCTTCGGCCGTGCGCACGTACACGTCCTCGTAACCGCCATGCCGCGCCACACTGCCGGGGCCGTCCATGCCGAGCTGCACGAGGTAAACGCGCCCCGTAGCGCCCTCGGGCGTGGCCGTGATCTCGTGGTTTAGCATCAAGTGGCTCCAATCGGTCCACACCAGCTTCGTCGCGCAACCGCGCGTGCCGCCGCCCACGAGAGCGGCCAGCGCGTCGCGGCCCTGCGCGAGCACGCGTCCGCCGGCCGCGAAGCCGGCGTCGGAGTTGCGGTCTATGAACACGCCGTCGGCCGTGAACACATTGGCGTAGTCGTAGCCATTATTGGCGCAGGTGTCGATGCCGTACGCGTAGCGGTTGATGAGCTGCGTGATCTCCTGATAGTCGAGCGCCGTCAATTCTCCGCCCTGCGCAAGCGCTTCGCCGCCGCCGCTGCGCCCCAGCGCAAAGCCGAGCACGGCGGCGACGGCCACGGCCCCGAGTGGGCGACCAAGATGTTTCATGCGTCCCTCCTATGGGCTCACCAGATCGAGCGCGGCCGCGACGCCGTCGTCGGTCCAGGTTGTGAAGCGGCGCCAGAGCGAGGGCTCGCCGCAGGCACCGTTGATGGAGATCGACAGCGGCTCGCCGTCGCGAGGCGGCACGGGTCGCGGCTCGTGCCGAGTAATGATTCCGGTCGTGGTGCGGTAGACGTAATAGACATTGTCGACGTCGATGTCTTGGTACGTGGAGCTGCCGTAGGTGGCGTCGAGCAGAAAATTCAAAGCGCCAAGCCCCTCGGCCAGCGCCACGAGGTCAACCGCCGTGCGTTCGCTCAAATCGTGCGCCACGTTGCGCTGCGAGTTCTGCTCGGCCGCGGAGCGGTAGCGCCCCTCGAGGCGGTCGAGCCGGTACTGCGAATCGAGCCCGAGCAGCATGGCCCAATACTTCCATTTCAGAAACTCGGCATCGACGCGCCATTGATCCCCGAACACGGGGAACATGCGCTCGTCGCAGCGATCGCCGGTGCGCAGGTGCGCTACGTATTGCCGCTCCCCCGTCGCATCGAACCGCAGCTCGGCAATCAGGGTCTCGGCCGTGAGGCGGTCATAGGTGTAGACGGTGGCCGTGAGCAACACCACGGACAGCGCCGCCAGCAGCACGGCGGTCCACAGGGAAACCTTGATCGCTCTGCGCATGGGTCGCCGGTGCCTCACAATCGCACGCGCTTTGGGGCGTCGAGAATACCACTGGAGCAGCGGAGCTCGGCCCGAATTCCGGCTGCCGATGAAAGGCTTTGACGGGACCAGTGAGCTGCGGTAAGTTCCGATCGTAAGCCGATAGAAACCAACAAGAAAAAATCGGGACGACGGGGCCGCCCACTTGCTTTGTTCTGACGTGAACCACGTCGAAGACGGCCAGCGGGCTCGATGGACATAATCCAACGTTCGATCAGAGCTCGTAGGAACGGAATCACTACATGCGCATCCCACATCGCTGCTTCGCGGTAGCCTACGCCCTCGCCTTCCTCGCCCTTCCCGTGCATGCCCAGCCGGAGTTGTTTCCACGGCCCGTCGAGCTCGAGCCGGCGGTGCAGTTCTGGACGCGCGTCTACACCGAGATCAGCACGAGCGAAGGATTCATCCACGACTCTTTGCGCATGGACATCGTCTATCAGACGGTGCGGGTGCCCAACGACATCGGCTCGCGCGAGCGGCGCCGGCGCATCGAACGCGCCACCGAGAACACGCGCGACGTCCTTACCAAGCTCGCGGGCGGCGCTCGACAGGGGCTGAGCAGCGAAGAGGAGCGCGTCCTGAAGCTCTTCCCCGACGGCACGAGCAATGCGGAGCTGCGCGCGGCCGCGAGCCGCTTGCGCTTCCAGCTCGGCCAGTCGGATCGGTTTCGGGCCGGCTTGATCCGTTCGGGTACCTGGAAGCCCTATATCAACGAGGTGCTCGCGAAACGCGGTCTGCCGGCCGAGCTCGCTGCGCTGCCGCACGTCGAGTCGTCGTTCGATCCCACGGGATACTCGAAGGTGGGCGCTGCCGGCATGTGGCAATTCATGCGCTCGACCGGCGTGCGCTACATGCGTATCGACCACATCGTCGACGAGCGTCGCGATCCTTTCTTGTCCACGGATGCCGCGGCCCGGCTGCTTGCCGACAACTTCAGCGTGATCCAATCCTGGCCGCTGGCGCTGACGGCCTACAACCACGGCCTTGCCGGCATGCGCCGAGCCGTGGAGCAGCAGAAGACGGCCGACATCGCAACGATCGTCGCAAAGTACCAGAGCCGGTCATTCGGCTTCGCATCGCGCAATTTCTACACGGCGTTTCTGGCGGCACTTGAGATCGATTCCAATCCCGACCGCTACTTCCCGAGCCTGAAGATCAACCCTCCCTCGGATACGGCCACGATCCCGGTGCCGGCGTTCATGACCGTGGACACGCTGGCCGACGCGCTGAACGTGCGCGAAGGCACGTTGCGCGACTTGAATCCCGCGCTCACGGATATCGTATGGTCCGGCGACAAGTACGTGCCGCGAGGCTTCGAGCTGCGCGTGCCTCGCGCCACTGCAGCGTTGGCCGAAGCGTTGCTCGGCACCGTCGACGCGGACAAGCTGTTCGCCGCCCAACGCCCCGACCGCGAGCACCGCGTACGCCGCGGCGACACGCTGTCGCAGATCGCGGCCGAGTACCGAGTCAGCCTGGCGGCCTTGATGCGCGTCAACGGCATGACGAACCGCAGCGTGATTCGCATCGGTCAGACCGTCCTCTTGCCGTTCGACGGGGCGGATGCCCCGCCGGACGCGACGCTCGTGCGCGCAACGGCCACCGCCGCGCCGGCGCCGACGCCCGTGCTGGCCTCGACGAGCGCCGAAGGCGTGTACGTCGTGCGCCGCGGCGATAGCATCGAGCGAATCGCCGGCAACCTCGGGGTGGATGCGCAAGCGCTCATCGCGGCCAACGGCATTCGCAACCGCAATCTCATTCAGGTGGGTCAGCAGCTCATCGTTCCCACGGCGCCGGGGGCCGTCGTCGCCGTCGCGGCGGCTGCAGCGGTGCCTCAGGTCGAGGCGCCGATCGCGCCGGCCGCGGAGTCGCCGGCCGCCGTTGCGGCCGAGCCGGCCTCGGCCACCGATCTCACTGCGGCCTTGGCACCCGCCCTGCTGGCCAACGGCGAGCCTGTCCCGCTCGACGATCTCGACGACGCCGTCGCCGACGTCAACGCGCTCGCCACGGAGCAGGACGTGCTGGCCGCCGATCCCAGCGACTACACCGTCAGCGTGAGCAACGAGATCACCGTGCAGGCGCTCGAGACGCTCGGCCACTACGCCGACTGGCTCGAGATTCCCACCCAGCGGCTGCGCGACCTCAATTCGCTTTCGTTCCGAGAAGCCGTGGTCCTCGGCCAAAGCTTGGAGCTCGACTTGAGCCGCATCGACGGGCCTACCTTCGAGCAACGGCGTCGCGCCTACCATCAGCAGCTCCAGAGCGACTTCTTCGCCGCTTACCAGATCGAGGACATCGACAGTCACGTGGTCAAGCCGGGCGAGTCGCTGTGGGTGCTGGCGGCGCGCACCTACAACGTGCCGGTCTGGCTGCTGCGTCAGTACAATCCCGACCTGAACTTCGATCGCATTCAGCCGGGCGCCGTCGTGAAATTTCCGCGCTTGAAGGCCATCGCCGCTCAGAGCACCGTTGCCACTCCGCAGGTGGTTGCCGATTTGAGCCCCTGACGGCGCGGGCAGCGGGTCATCGCCGAAGCCGCACCGAGGCCATGAGCACGCCGTCCGAGGAAGCAGACCGCGTGCTCTCCGGCAAGGTGGTAGCCGTACCCGAAACACGCCAGCTCGACGTGCTGGCCGGCCTGCTCGAGCGTCGCGGGGCGAGCGTGCTTCGCTGTCCGCTGGTCGGCATTGAAGATTCGCCCGATGAAGCCGCAGTCGTCGCCTGGATCGAGCGGCTCGTGACAACGCCTGCCGACCTGGTCGTGTTCTACACGGGAGAAGGCATCGAGCGGCTGCTTCAATTCGCGCACAGGGCAAATCTTCACGAGCCGCTCGTGGCGGCGTTCGCCCGTACGCCCAAGCTCACGCGCGGGCCAAAGCCGAAACGCGCCTTGCGCGCGATCGGGCTCACGCCGGAGCACACGGCCGCGGAGCCGACGACGGCGGGATTGATCGCGGCCGCCGCAGCCATCCCCACGCCGCTGCGGCGCGTGGCCGTGCAACTCTACAGCGCGGATCAGGACCGGCACCTGGCCGAGCACTTCGAGCAACGCGGCGTCGCCGTGGACACGGTGGCGCCGTACGTCTACGCCTCGGCCGCCGGCGACGAGCGGGTCGCGGGCTTGATCGCGGAGCTTGCCGCGGGACGCGTGCACGCTATCGCGTTCACGAGCAAGGCGCAGATGCAGCGCTTGCTGGAGCTAGCGCAGAAACGCGGTCTCGAGGCGACGCTGCGAGCGGCGCTCGAGCGTACGAAGGTGGCCGCCATCGGCCCGGTGCTGGCTGCTGAGCTCGCGGCAAACGGCATCCGCGTCGATACGAGCCCTAAGGATAGCTACTCGATGAAACCGCTCGTCACGAGCTTGTGCGAGCTGCTCGGCCGGAGCGCTTAACGCTTCTGGTGCCGCAGCTGCATCGCGGTGGGCCGGCCGTCCGCGGCGGGCTGATACCACACGGAGAAATCGGCGAGCGCCGTACGGTAATCCTCGAGCGGATTAGGGCTCTCGATCTCGAACGCGTCGAACCCCGTGCGCAGCATGAAGAACAGCTGCTCGAGCAGCACGTCGCCAACGGCACGCAGCTCGCCCTCGAAGCCATAACGCTCGCGCAGCAGCCGCGCGTAGGAGTACGCGCGGCCGTCGCGAAACTTCGGGAACTCGAGCGCCACGAGCGCGAAATGCCGTAAGTCGTCGGCGATCAGATCGGGCGCTTGATCGCTGTGCAAGCGAATGCCCAGCGGCGTGCCACGCTGCAAGAGCTCGTCGCGGTGGGCGTTCCACTGCTCGAAGCTCACGATAACCGCGCCCGTGGGCGGGATCGCGGCCGCCGCGCTCGCGTCGGCGAACGAGCTCGCCACGAGCTCACCGTTCTTCACGAGCGCCATCACGCCGCCCGCGTCTCTTCGCCGTACACGGCCGCCTTGAACGGCTCGATGCCCACGCGGCGGTAGGTGTCGAGAAACCGCTCGTCGAGTGCGCGAATCTCGAGATACACGTCGACGATCTTGCGAATCGCAGCCGGCACCTCGTTCTGGGGCAAGCCGGGGCCGAGCCGGTCGCCGAGCGACGCGTTCTGATCCGACGAGCCGCCGAGCGTGAGCTGGAAGAACTCCTGGCCGCGCTTGTCGACACCCAGGATGCCGATATGGCCCACGTGGTGGTGACCGCACGCGTTCATGCAGCCCGAGATGTTGATGGTGAACTGGCCGATCTTCTGCAGCTCGTCGAGGTCCGTGAACGCGCGACTGATGTCCTGCGCGATCGGGATCGAGCGCGCATTCGCCAGCGCGCAGAAATCCAAGCCCGGGCAGCAGATGATGTCGGAGAGCAGCCCCAGATTCGGCGTCGCGAGCTCGAGCTCGGCGAGCTTGTGCCACAGCTCGTAGAGCTCCGTCTGCTTGACGTCGACGAGCACCAGGTTCTGCCGGTGGCTCACGCGGATCTCGCCCATGCTGTAGCGGTCGGCGAGATCGGCCACGGCGTCCATCTTGTCGGCCGTAATGTCGCCGGGCGCTTTACCGGGCGCCTTCAACGAGATGTTGACGATCGCGTAGCCCGGCACTTTGTGCTCGATCACGTTGCCGCGCACCCAGCGATCGAACGCCCGGTCGCCGGAACGCGCTTTGGCCAGTAGCTCGGCCTCATCGGCGAGCTTTTCGTATTGCGGCGGTGCGAAGTACGCGTCGATGCGCGCGAGCTCCTCGTCGGGCACCTTGAGCACGCCGTCTTTCGTGAACTCCCAATCCTTGTCGACGAGCTCTCGATACTTGTCGATGCCCATCTGGTTCACGATGATCTTGATGCGCGCCTTGTGGATGTTGTCGCGCCGGCCGTGCATGTTGTAGACGCGCAGGATCGACTCGACGTACGAGAGAAGATGCTCCGGCGCGAGCCACTTGCGGATCGTCTGCCCGATGTACGGCGTGCGGCCGAGGCCGCCGCCGACGAGCACCTCGAACCCTATCTCGCCCTGCGCGTTCTTGTGCATTCGCAGGCCGATGTCGTGCACCGCCACGGCGGCGCGGTCGTTCGGCGAGCCCGTGACGGCGATTTTGAACTTGCGCGGTAAGTACGAAAACTCGGGGTGCAGGAACGAGTACTGCCGCAGCAGCTCGCAGTAGACGCGCGGATCGGCAAGCTCGTCCTTCGCGCGGCCCGCGTATTGATCAGCCGTGATGTTGCGTACGCAATTACCCGACGACTGGATGCCCGTGACCTCGACGTCGGCGAGGTGCTGCAAGATGTCCGGCACTTGCTCGAGCTTGATCCAGTTGTACTGAATGTTTTGCCGCGTAGTGAAATGGCCGAAGTTCTTGTCGTAGTGGCGCGCGATGAACGCGAACTTACGCAGCTGCTTCGACGACAGCGTGCCGTACGGCACGTTGATGCGGAGCATGTAAGCGTGCAGCTGCAAGTACACGCCGTTCATGAGCCGCAAGGGGCGGAACTGGTCTTCGGTGAGCTCGCCCGTAAGGCGGCGCTTCACCTGGCGGCGAAACTGCGCTACCCGCTCGTTGACGAAGCGGGCGTCGAATTCATCGTAGCGATACATCGGTGGTTCCTGTGCTGTTCGGGTTCCCGCCGGTCACACTTCGGTCAGGTCGGTTCGCACGCTCGGGCCGAAGGCGCGAATCGCTTCGCGGATCGCCGTGGGGCGCGGCTGGCCCTGCTCGAGCTCGACCTCGATCAGCTGCGGATCGATGACCTGACACTCGGTCTCGTGGCGCTTGGCCACGGCCAAGAGCCGCGCAGCGTCGACGTCGCTCTCGATGACGGCCCCGGACGAGATCGCAGGCTCCCAGCCCTCGCCCGAGGACAGAAAGACGACGACCCCGTCGCGCAATCGGTTCGCAATGATCATCTGCGGCATCAAAGGTTCGCGCGGCCTAGCGCCGCCCGTTGGCCCATTTTAAGAGGGCGTATTCTACACAGGCCCGCACCCGCCACCTCGCCTCCCAAACTGTTCACAAAAACTGTGGATAACGCTGTGGAGAACGACTGAGAAAACGTCGCGCGCCGCAGTGTTTATTAATCTCAAGTCGTTTTGGTCAAAAAACCGTCAAAAAACGAGCTTCCCCCGAATTATCAAAGCGCTACGCCATCTTACGACGACTGCGCTGCAGGATCGAACGACAACCGGGCGCAGGCCGGGCGCTAATTCCAAAGTTTGGAACGGCGCTGTGCATAGCCCGCTACACCGCACCGCGCAGTACGCGCTGCTCCGCGCGTGGGCATGACGTATAGTTTCTCCGAACGCGGGGGGGACGCCAGAATGATTCGCACTAAGCTACTACCGGCTTTGTTCTTGGTCGCCGGCACGTCCGGGGCGGGCGCAGCACCGTCTATCCAGGCCGACATCCCGTACGCAACGAGCGCCGCCGGCGAACCGCTCCGGCTCGACCTCTACCTTCCGGAGTCGGGTGCCGGCGCTGCGCTGATCGTGTGGGTGCACGGCGGGGCATGGGAGGCCGGCAACAAATCGGCAATGCCGCTCGAGCCCCTCATCGAACGGGGCTTCGCGGTTGCGAGCGTCGATTTCAGCCCCGCTTCGAAGGCGCCGTTCCCGGGTCAGGTTCACGAGATCAAGGCCGCCATTCGGTACCTGCGGGCGCAGGCCGGGCGCTTTGGCTACGACGCGAGTCGGATCGGCATCGCGGGCGCCTCGTCGGGTGCGCACCTCGCGGCCCTCGTCGGCACGAGCAACGGCCACGCGGAGCTCGAGGGCGCCATGGGCGAGCATCGCGGCGAATCCTCGGCCGTGCACGCCATCGTGTCGTACTTCCCCGCCACGAACCTGACGACGATCCTGACGCAATCGACTCCTTTCGGCCTGCGCATCCGCGAGCCCGCCGTGGCGCGCCTGCTCGGCGCGGCGCCGAAAGACAACGAAGCGCTGGCGCAGGCCGCCAGCCCGGTGTTCCAAGTGGATGCGGGCGACCCGCCGCTGTTACTGCTGCACGGCGACCTGGATCCGCAGATGCCCATCAACCAATCGCACGAGCTCGAAGGCGCTTACGAGCGGCTCGGCCTCGACGCGGAGCTCATCGTCGTGCACGGCGCGGCGCACGGCGGCGACGCGTTCTATTCCCCGGAGAATGTCGAGCGAGTGGCCGCGTTCCTGAACGCCCACCTCTAAGACGTCCCCTACCGGCGGTCGGGGGGATCTTCGGGAGGACCGCCGCCCCAGCGCTCGCGATGCGCTTCCTCGGCGGCCCGCTGCACGTCGGCGTGGCGGCGGCTCAACAATAGGCTGCCCGGCGGACAGACGCGCGCACGGATCAAGCCGAGATCGGCCGCGGCATCGAAAAGGCTCGGATACCACTGCCTCCAGCCCGGTAATAGCCGATCGACTTGATCGCGCAGGCTCATACCGCGGGAGACTAGCCGAGCGCAGCGAGGCTCGCAACGACGCAGGCTTCGGATCCCTTAGCGGAGAAATTCCGCCGGATCTTGTGCGCCGCCGCGGCGGCCCGCCTGGCGCACGTACACGCCGAAGTGCAAGTGCGGGGGCGTGGTGACGGCGTTGCCGGTGTTGCCGACGGCACCGAGCGGCTGCCCGGCCGTGACGAAGTCGCCGGGCTTCACCCATTGCTCGTGCAGGTGCGCGTAGTAGACGCGCATGTTGCCGAACAAGGGCTGCATCCAGATGACATTGCCGCCGACGCGCGTCGTCTCGACGCGGGTGACCCACCCGTCGGTGGCGGCGAGCACGGGGGTGCCGCGCGCGGCAAAGATGTCGACGCCGCGATGCGCTCGGCGGCCGCCGTCACGCTCGGCGCCGAAGCCGCTCCAGATCGCGCTCGTGTTGACGCCGCGGACGGGAAAGGCCAGCAAAGCGCCTGCTTCGATGGCAAGGTCGTAGCTCTCTGCCGCCGCGAGTCGCGGCTGCACGCGAAGCACATAGTCGCCGCCCTCGATCACCTCGATCGTGAACGGCTCGGTGGCGCTGCCCGGAAGCGTTCCGCCCACGCGCTCGTGTCGGAACGGTGTGACGCGGAACAAATCGACGAACAGCTCGCCGCCGTCCTCGGGCCGCGTGAGCTTCACCGAGACTCGCCGCCCGACAGGCACCGTGAACGCGTAGCCGAGCGCCGCGTCGCTGCGGGCGCGTTCGCCGGCTTTCGCATACGGCAACTCGATTCGCACGGGCTGCGTGAGCGCGCGGTCCGCCGCGGCCAACCAATCGCGCCCGGGCGGGTTTTGCAGCAAACGCGTGGACGCTAGCTCGTAGCCATGGGCCTGATGCGGATACTGCGGCGCATACGGCAACAGCTCGAGGGAACGCGTGGCCGGCGCAGCCGACAGTAGCGGCAACAAGCCGAACGTGGTGCCCACGAACAGAGCGAAAAAATTGCGCACCGAGCAGCCGCGCATGGCCGCTCGCGCGGCGCGGCGAAGAACGCTTTGGCCAGCTTCGTAGCCCACGAAACGATGGTACGCGGCCGCCCGCGGCGGTGTCGAGAACGGCAACCTGCAGAAAAATTGAGCGCTTCGAGCTTGACCACCCGGGCCGGGCTGCCTAGGTTAGGCGCCACTGTTCGAACGGCCTGCACCCATGCTATTTGGCGAAATCGTCATCGTTGCGCTTCAATCGATTCGCGCCAACCTGTTCCGCGCAGCGCTAACGATGCTCGGCATCATCATCGGTGTGGGAGCCGTCATCACGATGCTCGCGGCCGGCTCCGGCGCGCAGAAGCGCATCGACGACCAGATCGCGGCGCTCGGCGCCAACATTCTCACGATCAACGCCGCGCAGTTCTTTTCGGGCGGCATCTCGCGCGACCGGCAAACGCTCGTCGTGGACGACGTGTATGCGATGCTCGCCGACTCGCGTTATCTCGATGCAGTGGTGCCCGAGATGCAGAACCGGGGCCAGATCAAGCTCGATAACCTGAACACGAACTCGCGGCTCGTCGGCACTACGGCCGATTACGCCAGCGTGTTCAACTACAAGCTCTCGCACGGGCGATTCTTCACGGCGTTCGAGGACGAGCAGCGAAAGCGCCTCGTGGTGCTCGGCTCGGACATCCCGGAGCGGCTGGAAGCGGATCCAGCCACCCTCGTGGGACGCACGATTGCCGTCAACGGCCAGCCGTTCGAGGTCATCGGCATTTTCGAGAGCGTGGGCGGCGGGTTCGGTAACCAAAGCCCCGATTTCTCGGCGGTGATCCCTTTTCGGACGGCGGAGCAGCGCGTGTTCGGCCGCGATACGCTGGACAACATCAACGTCCGCGTCGCGGAGGACGCATCGATGGAGCGCGCGATGGTCGACATCGAACGTGTGCTGCGCCGGCGGCACAAGCTCGTGCCCGGCAGCGCCAACGACTTCTCGATCGTCGATCGGCGCGAATTCCTGGCCACGCAGCAGGAAGCCCAGCAGACGTTCACGATGCTGCTCGCGAGCATCGCCGGCGTCAGCCTCATCGTGGGCGGCATCGGCATCATGAACATCATGCTCGTGAGCGTTACGGAGCGAACGCGCGAGATCGGCATCCGGATGGCGCTCGGCGCCACGCGCTTCAGCATCATGCTTCAGTTCCTCGTGGAGTCCGTCACCCTGTGTCTGCTCGGCGGCGGGCTCGGCATTCTGCTCGGCACTGTTGCCGCGCGCACACTGTCGCGCTTCGCCGGCTGGGAAGTGTTCGTGTCGCCGGAATCCGTGGGCCTTGCCTCTGCGTTCAGCGTGGGCGTGGGCCTGTTCTTCGGAATTTGGCCGGCGCGCCGCGCCGCGCGTCTCGATCCGATCGAAGCGCTGCGGTACGAGTAGCGCGGAGCGCTCGTGCGCAGCGGCGCAATGCTCAAGCTGTTTGCAGCCGCGATCGCGCTTACGTGTAGCGGCTGCGTGCTGCACATTCAGCGCAACTTGGATCCTCCGCCCGGGTTCCGCTACGAGCCGTCGCAAACCGCGGCGGCACCTTTCGCCACCTTCGAGCGCACGCCCGTGGAGCTCTCGGAGCCGTTCGACGAGACGCGGACTCACGAGATCGTGGGCTTTTCGTTTCGCTCCAGCGGCCGCAACGGCCACCCCGAGAATCTCGTCGAAGGCCAGTACTTCCGCTCGAAGGATCCCGGCCGAAAGAGCCTGGTCGTGGTCATGCCGATCTGGGGCACGAGCAGCTATCCGCCCGCGAAGATCTCGACCGGCTATGCGCGCCGCGCCGGCAACGACACGCACGTCATGTGGATCTACGGCGATGCGCCCGTTTTTCCGTGGGCTGAGCTGAGCTCGGCGCCTACCGAGGCCGCATTCCGCGCCATGGCAGTCGACAGCGCGGAACGCTACCGCTCGGCCGTCGTCGACATGCGGCGCCTCGTGGAATGGGCCGCCGCACAGCCCGAGATCGATGCCACGCGCATCGCGTTCGTCGGCTTCAGCATGAGCGCCCTCGTCACCGCGACGTTGCTGGCCAACGAGCCGCGCATTGCAGCAGGTGTGCTGATGATGAGCGCGGCACGGTTCGCCGACATATTCGCCGTGTGCGATAACCGGGCCGGCGAAGTGCGCAACCACGTGCTGCGCACCTTCGGCTGGACCGTGGAGGAGTACCGCGAGTTCTTCAAGGGGCTGTTCGATCCTGCCGACCCCGTGCGGTTTGCCGGCCGCTACGATCCCAATAAAATCTTGATGATCGACGCGATGTTCGACGACTGCATGCCGGAATCGGCGCGCGCCGCGTTGTGGGAGATCACGGGCCATCCGCAGCGGGTGACGTTCCTCTATCGGCATCGCAGCGCGTTCTATTCGTTGACGCCGATCGGGCTCAACGTGTCGCGCCGCAAGATTTATCGCTTCCTCGATGAGGCGCTCGGCCACAACCGCAACAGCGCCGTCACCCCGGCCGATTGACATAACGCCGCGCCGCACGGCTCTCGGATTCGCGTGGTGAGCGCGGGTCGCTTGCATGAGACGCGGCGCTCGGCGATAGTCGGACCCGCCGATTAAAGGTAAACCCGGTGAAAGCCGGGGACACAAAGCTTCCGGTCTAACGGGCCTGAATAGGTCCTACGACAGCGGGGTCGCCGGCCCAGCACGAGCACTGCGTTCGCGGCCCTCCATTCGTCGACCGGCGGCACCGTTAGGGAGTCCGTCCGCTCATGAATACCGCCGTCGCGCGCAAACGCCGCCCGAACCTTGTCGTGGCGTCGAACGGCCCCGCCGTCACCGTCGAAGTCTCCACGCCCACCGAAATCATGCAGGTCTTGCTCGACGCCAAGCGTTATCCGAGCCCTGTGCGGCCTGTCGGCTCGGGCAGCTCGACGACCCGCTGCGTCACGGCCAACGGCGGCACGCAGCTCGACCTGTCGGCGATGAACCGCGTGCTGAAGATCGAGCGCGACCGCGTCACCGTTCAACCCGGCATCGCGCTCACGGAGCTGGCCGAAATTTTGAGCGACGAAGGCCTCGAGCTCGTCGGCGGCTTCGATCTCGCCAACCGCACGGTGGGCGGCGCGGTGTCGGCGGCCAGCCTCGAAGCATCGATGGCGGGCGACGTCGGCCAATTCGCCTCGCATGCCGTGCAGCTCAAAGTGTTGAGCCCGAACGGCAAGAAATTCGTGGTCAGCGAAAAGACCAAGAGCTTGCTCGCCTTGATGCGCTTGAGCTACGGGCTACTCGGAGTCGTGTACGAGGTAACGTTGCGCGTTCGGCCCGTGCAGGGCTTTTCCGTGCAGACCGCGAAGGTGTCGTTCAAGGATTTCGGCAAGCTGGGTCCCAAGCTGCTCGGCGCGACGGCCGGCGTGAAGCTGTATGTGCTCCCGTTCCGCGATCGCATCTATCTCGAGCTGCGGCGGCCCGCGGCCGAAGGCGATCCAGGGCGCAAGTTCGCCTGGCGGCTCAAAGATTGGGCGGTCTATACGGCGTTACCGGAGGCGGCGCGCTCGCTCGGCATGGCCGTGCCGATTCGCCAGATTCGGTATCCGCTAATCGATAGCTTGAGCGCAGCCGCGCAATCCCTCGTCAACAATGCGCTCGTGCGCAGCGGCAGCAACTCGGTCGAGCAAAGCGGCCGCTATCGGATGCTCGGCAGTCGCAACCGCTTCACGTACACCACCTGGGCGTTCCCGGCCGCCGAGTTCGCCACCACCGCGCTCGCGTACAAACTGTTCTGCAAGGAGTACTACGCGCGCACGGGCTTCCGCTGCGATATGCCCACTGTGGGCTTCAGATTGAACCGCGACCGCAGCTCGCTGCTGTCGCCGTCGTTCGATAGCTCGATGTTCACGTTGAGCCCGCTATCCACGCAGATCGACGGCTGGGACGACTTCGTGCTCGACTTCGCGGACTTCGCGGCCAAGCATCACGGCGTACCGCTCTTCAACCAGACGCGCAACGCGGCGCCCGAGGTCGTGAACCAGCGCTTCGGCACGCGCCTCGCCTTCTTCAACAAAGTGCGCCGGCAGCTCGATCCTTACGACCGCCTCGTCAACCAGTTCTTCCAAGCCTACCTTCCGCCTACTCTGCCCTAGCGCTCGTCCGACGAGCCGACCTGCTGCGAGCGTCACTGCGTTTCGCTGCGGGCGCGTGCAGGCCCATCCGGGACCGCCGTGAATACGTCCCTGTAGGCTCGCTCGCGCGCTTCCTGCGCGCGAGCGTCCCGGAAGGGCCTGCAC
>CAMPKU010000053.1 GCA_946887385.1 uncultured Gammaproteobacteria bacterium | reverse complement strand
GTCCGGAGACTACTTTAGAATCGGCCCCATGCACGCGCCGCGGCGCGCTTAGACTCGCTCTTGCGCTTCCCGCAGAACGTCTCAGAATGGCCAAGAACTACGAGAGGAACGGATCCATGATCATCAGGAACCACGGCTGGCCACTCCTTGCGCTCGCGCTCGCCCTCGAGCTGCCGCTGGCGGCACAGCAAAGCGCGCAGATCGACTTCGAGAGCGTGGGGCGCGGCGCGCCGGTTATGGTAGATGCACAGGCGTTGCCGCCGGTCGGTGCCGCCTACGCTCGCAACACGCAAGAGTTCATCGGCTCGGCGCCGCCCGGCGAGGTTCCCGACGGCATCGAACCCTTGCCCATCGACATGTTCACGTCGAAGGACTACTACAAGGACCGCGCTCTGTGGTCCGATCCGCGCTATTTCCGCTGCAATAACACGCTCGCGATCGAGGATATGTGGACGGCACGCGGCGCCATCGGCAGCAACGGGCCGGCGACGGCCGCCTGGGGACATTGCGACCGCGACTATCCGCGCGAAGCGATCGTGAGCCCGTATCCGTTCAAGACGGCACAAGAGCACTACGAGGCGCTGCGCGCGGAGACGACGAAGCGCGGCGGGCCCACCAAGCACACGTACGCCACCGTGCCCGGCGAGTGGACCGGCCGCTACGGCCGCGCCACGGGCGAAAGCTGGTATCAGATGCGCAAGATGCAGGTACCGACCATGCTGTCGCTGCTCACGCCGCAGTACCAAACGTACGCCGTGCAGGAAACCTACCACCAGGGCAACACGAACGTCGCGCATTGGCAGTCGCAGTACTGCTGGCCCGAGGGCTTCATGCGGCGCTGGCACCAGGCCGCGATTCGCGACCACTACATCACCGTGACGCCGCAGCAGGTGCAGATCGTGACGGGCATCGCGCGCAACTTCATCACCAACATTCTCATCGGCCGCGAATTCAACATGGAAGGCGCCACGCCGCGGCTCGGCGCCGACGTGCCGCGCTGGTACGGCGAGACGATCGGCTTTTGGGATGGGGACACGCTGATCACGTGGACGTCGAACGTCCAGGGCTGGAAAGTTCATGGCGCGTTCGAGTTCTCGAACAAGATGCAGACGATCGAGATCTATTCGCCGAACCGTGACGCCGCCGGCAACTTCGTGGGGCTCAACCACGAAGCCATTTTTTACGACACCGACGCGCTCGTGGAGCCGATCCGGATCGTGCGCAATTTCGAGAAGCAGGGCGACCTCACCGAAGGCAACCCGTACGTCTTCATCGAGTGCGTGCAGACGATCTTCCCCGTCGAAGGCAAAGCCACGCCGCTGACGCCCGGCGCCCGCTTCGAGTACGAGGTGCTCGACATGTACGGGCGGCCGTGGGGCCACCTGTGGGAGGAGTACTACGAGCAGGACATGGAGAAGCCCGACGAGGAGGACATCTTCAGCTTCGAGTAGCCGCGTCCACCGTCACGCGAAATGCCCGATCTCAGCGCAGATCAAGCGTGTGCGCTCGCGCTCGAGCTCCATCGCGCCGGCCGGCTGGCCGACGCGGAGCGAGGCTATCGAGAAGTCCTGCAGCTCGAGCCGGACCACGCGGACTCCCTGCACTTGCTCGGGGTGCTCGCGCTACAAACCGGGAACTTGAAATCCGCGCTCACGCTCGTGCAACGGGCGGTGGCCCTGCGGCCCGACGCGCCCGTTTCGCGGAACAATCTGGGCCAAGTGTTCGATCGCTTGGGCCGCTACGACGAGGCTGCGCGGTGCTACGAGGCGGCCATCAAGCTCGATCCCAAGTACGCCGAGGCGTTCAATAACTTGGGCTATGTGCTTCACCGGCAAGATCGGCTCGCGGACGCCGAAGCGCTGTACTTGAAGGCCATCGAGCTCGAGCCCGCCTATGCCGAGCCCCACACGAACCGCGGCAATCTCCTCAAGGACCGAGGCGAAATCGACGCCGCGATCGGCTGCTATCGGCGCGCGATCGAGCTGCGTCCGGATTTGTCGGCGCTCCATAGCAATCTGCTCCTGGCGCTGCACTATCATCCCGACTATTCGCCGGCAGCGCTCGAGCGCGAGCACCGGCTGTGGGCAGAGCGGCACGTGGCGCCGCTCGCGGCGGCCCGCGTTCCGCATGAGAACGACCGCGACCCGGGCCGGCGCCTCCGCGTGGGCTACGTGTCGCCGGATTTTCGCGAGCACCCCGTGGCACGCTTCGTGTTGCCTTTGTTCCGCGAGCATGATCGGCGCCAGCTCGACGTGTTTGCGTACTCCGACGTGACGATGCCGGATGCCGTAACGGGCGTGCTGCGCGAGCACGTGGATCGGTGGCGCGATGTTGCCGGTCTCAGTGACGCACAGCTCGCCGACACCATCCGCGCCGACGGCATCGACATCCTCGTGGACCTCGCCGCGCACTCGGGCCAAAACCGGCTGCTCACGTTTGCGCGCAAACCGGCGCCGGTGCAGATGACCTATCTCGCCTATTGCAGCACCACGGGCGTCGATGCCATCGATTATCGACTCACCGACGCGTATCTCGATCCGCCGGGCGAACCGGCACACTACACGGAGGCTTCGATCCACCTGCCGCATTGCTATTGGTGCTACTCGGCGCCGCCGCTGCCGGATTCCGCGCGCCCACCCGCCGAGCGCGGCCCGGGCCCGCCGACCTTCGGCTGCCTGAACAATTTCGCCAAGGTCACGGATGTCACGCTGCGCCTCTGGGCACGCCTGCTACAGCGAGTGCCGGACGCGCGGCTCCTTATATATGCGCGCACGGAAGCCCATCGTGACCGCGTGCGGCAGGCTTTGCGCGCGGGCGGCGTAGAGGAATCGCGCGCGAGCTTCGTGGGCCGCCAACCGCTCGCGGAGTACTTGGACACCTACCGGCTGATCGACGTGGCGCTCGACCCGCATCCGTACGGCGGCGGCACGACGACCTGTGATGCGCTGTGGATGGGCGTGCCCGTCGTCAGCCTCGCGGGCCGCACGGCGGTCTCGCGCGCGGGCGCCACGCTCCTCTCCAACACGGGCGTGGGCCGGCTCGTGGCGCGAACCGAAAAGCAGTACGTCAGGGTCGCGGCCGCGCTGATTCGCGATGCGAACGGCCTGGCCTTGTTGCGGCGCGAGCTGAGAAGGGGTCTTGAGGCCTCGCCGGTGATGGATGCGCCGCAATTCGCGCGCGATCTCGAAGCGGCCTTCAGAGCCTGCTGGCATACCTGGTGCGAGAATCCCGGCGGCCGAGCACGAACCGGCTTCAAGTGAACGGATTGAGTAACCGTACCCCTGTCGGCTCATAGTGCGACGTGTTGCGAGTGACCACGACCAAGTCATAGATCAACGCGGTGGCCGCAATCTGCTTATCCAACGGATTGTCGCGGTGTGGTACGCGTAAACGCCCCCAAATGTGCGCTGCGTCCTCGTCGAAAGAAAGAATCGCATCGGTGTAATCTCTCGCGATTCTGTTGAGCCAACGCTCGAGTCGCGCGGCCTGCGGCCCGTCACCACGGCACCGAATGGTTTCGACTCCCTGCCGCAGCTCGCCGATCGTGACTACGGACAAGAACAGCGCCGCGTTGCTACGGCTTGCGCTCGAGAAGAACGCCTTGACTCCGGCGTTGGCTTGGTCGCCCTTGCGCACCTCGCTGATGACGTCCGTGTCGACCAGGTACACGCTCAGCCCCGCTGATCAAATTGCTCACGAGCGAAATCCCTGTCCTCACCGACGTTCGGCATGGCCTTCAACACGTCAGCCAGCCGGCGCCGGCAGGGGCCAGCGAGCGCCGCTTGGAGAATTTCCCTGTGCTCCTGCTCGGCGCTCCGATTGCTCTTCGCCGCCCGCCGCTTCAATGCCTTGACGAGATCCTCGTCCAAATTGCGTACGATGAGCTGTGCCATGCTCGGCCTCCGGCGGTGTGCGTCCAGAATGCTATCAATGCTAGCGACGGCAGTGGACAGGTGCAAGCGAGACGTTGCACATGTTGTTGAAGCACGCCCGCCAGGGCAACGCGCTAGTCGTTCAAGTAGTAGCGGACCACGACCGGCGCCGCGCGGGCGAGCTCGCCGTCCGTGACTCTGGGCCGGAAGCGGCTGCCTTTGATGAGGGCCAAAAGGTCGTTCTTGTCCGCATCCGACACGTTCGCCGCGGCGCCGAGGATCTCGACGCGCCGGCTCTCGCCAAACCGCGTGATCTCGAAAGCCACGTCGATGTAGCGCACCGAGCTCGGCGTCTGAAGCGGGTTCGCCAGGAACGTGGGCAACACGATCGGCACCGCGGGCGCGAAGATCTCCGCAATCAGCGGCGCGGCGACGACGGTCGTCTCGATCTGCGCGAGCACGCGCGCATATTGCTCGAGCGCTAGTCCGTTGCGGGAGTAAAGCAGGTCCCAGTCCGCGAGCTGCAGGTGCGCTTCCAACCGGCTTTGCAATTGCGTGGCGGGCACCGCGGTGCCGTAAGCTTTTTCGTCGTACGCGGTGAGCCGTCGATAGCTGTCTCTGCCGATCTCGTAGCGGCTCGTCACACCGTCCAGTCGTGCACGCCGCTCTACGTCGTCCGAAAAAACGGTGAAGCCTGCCAGATCCAACAGCCTGTCCGTTTCGGCTTCGAGCAGCGAGTTGCGAACCACACCGTCGGGATCGTGATTTTGGCTGAGTATCGTTCGCTGGCGAAACAGGTCGCTGGCACGAACGATCTCCGTCTCGATCTCGCGAAGCTCGCCGCTCGAATAGAGCTCGTTGCGGACAATCACGGCCGCGGCGGCCGCGTAGTGCGTCTGCGCCGCCGTCACGAGACCTTTGACCACCTCGCTCTTCGTGATCGAATAAAGCCCCACTTCGGGATAGATCTCGGGAGGCGCATCTCCGGCAAGCAGCCGCATCAAAATGTCCATACGGCGCCGGCCGGCATCGCGGTAAACGGCGACGGCCCGCAAGTCGGTGGGATGCCGCATAGCCAGAGCGAGCATCTCTTCCTCGATGGCTTGTACCATCGCGACGTCGCCGAGCACCCGCTGGTTCTCGAGCGCTTGCTGCATCAACGGCAGCTGATCGAGCGTATGCAAGCCGTAGTTGGCCCGCACGAGCGACCTTGCTTGCTCGAGGGCCGCGGTGGCCAACCCATGTTGGCCGTCGTTTTCGTACTGGGCACCGAGGGCCGCGTACAGCTCGATCAGAGCCGGGGACCTTGGGCCCTCCTCCGCTTGCGCGGCCGCCATCTCCTCGGCGACGCGCTCCCTTTCCGCGGCACGAAACCGCTCCGACACGCCCTGCGGGAAACCGAGGCCCGGCAGCAACACGAGCGCGGCGAGGCTGCTCAGCATCGCGAGCCCATGGCGTGCTACGCGCGAAACCATCGGACACCTCCGCGTGTGGGCACGGATTTATAAATCCGTCCCCTCTTCGCAGCCCACTTCTCCGCCGATGCTAGCAGACGGCGCACCCCTCGTCAGGGCGAATAGCCGTAGCGAGCGAGCACTTGGCTCATCGAATCCGCGAACGCGGCGAGCTCTGGATCGCGGCGAAACGCAAAGGCCCGGCTGGGCTTCAGGCCATCCAGCAAGGTGCCGCGCTGCGGCGGCACGGCTACACCGCAGAACGCGGCGATCAGCGGAATCACGCGCTCCGGCTCCATGAGCAGCTCCTCGTAGCGAATCTCGAGCGCGCGCTCGCCGAGCGCCGCGCACTCTTCGCGCGCCTTCTCCACGTACTGCTCCCACATCGTGAGCGCCTCGGCGAGCGTCCAGCCGCGGCGCGACGACAAAACACCGAGCGCGTGATCGCGGATCACCGTGAGTGCCGCGGGCACCGACTCCCCAGTTGCGGCGCGCAACGCCTGCGCGTGCCGGCGCGCAAGACTCGCGGCCGCGTCCACGCCGTGACGGACGATGTGCAGGGCTCGCAAGCTCGGAAACACGCGCCTCCAAACGGGCAACGTGAACGTATTGCGCGGGTCCTTCCAGCCGAACGCCGGCAACGATGTCGCGTCCGCGTCGAGGTGCCAACCGGACGGTCCCGCGTACTGTGCGAGCTGCGCCGCCAGCATCTGCCGCGCGCTCGCCGCGCACTGCTCCGCGGCGTCGGGCTGCGCGAGCACGAAGTGCGCGGACATCGGCTCGGACCAAAACGCCCCGCACTGATGCAGGATCGCTTCGTTGATGAGCATGAACGTCACCGACTCGGAGTCCGCCTGCCGGTCCGCGCCCATGAACACGCCGAGCTTGTCGAGCACCTCCACGAGCAGCCGCGTGCCCGAGCGGTGCATGCCGATGACGACGAGCGGACTTAAGCTCAGCAGCCGTGCGTCCATGTGCGCGGCGCTCGTCAGGCAACCATCCAGAACGCGAGCGTCAAGCGCGGAAAGTCGTAGAACGAATCCTGCGGGTGATACGCGGCATGAAAATACTCGGACGGGAAAATCAGCAACCGGCCCGGCACCATGTCGACCGTTCCGACCGTGTCCCACCAGTCGCCGGCCGCGGCGCCCCAATAGTCGAGCCCGGTCTCCGCCATGCGCGCGTCTTCGTGGACCGCGCGCGCGTACGGTTCATCTAGCACGAGCGAGCCCGACTTCTTGAAGCGGAAGAACGCCGTGCCGCCCGAGCACTCTTCCGGCCGGTTCAGATAGAGGATGCACGTGAACGACCGGCGCACTTTCTCGGTGATGTCGTTATGAGGAACGGCAAAGTCGGCGCGCTTGGCGTTGATCTGCATGAACCAGTTCACGTCCACGCTGGCATCCAACGGCCGCGTGGCGACCTCGTAAACCTTGCGAATTACCTGCTGCGCGGCCGACACCATGCCGTTCGGATAGCGAATCGGAAAACGCAGCCGGCAATCGTAGTAATCGACGAAGTTCTTGCCGCCCTTTTCATGCTTCCAGTTCGGCGCGGGCGCGCGGCCGATGACGTCCCTTGCCTTGTCCGGATGTTTCAGGAAATCGTCGATGACGACGGTCGGGATCGCGTTGTTGATCGGTTGCAGGCTGAGCTTCAAATCCGTGCGGACCTCGAACAGCTCGTCGAACAGGAACGGCTTACCGTCGGAGCCGCCCGCGCGAGGAACCTCAGGCGCGTCTTCCGCTTGCGCCTCCACGCCGGCGGCCGGCCGCTCGGCAGTGCGATCCGGCACCGACACCTGCGGCGCAGCCTCGCGCAGATTCATCGCGATCGAGATCCGCACCTGATCGCTCTTGTTGCACTGCACGTAATGCGGCAGCCATGACTCGAACATCACCAAGCGGCCCGGCTGCGGCTCCACGGCAATCTCGCGCCGCGTGAGCACGTCGTTTCCGGCCGTCTTGGTGAACTGTCGATAGCTGCGCCGGGCGCCGATCGGATCGGGCACCACGATACAGCCGCAATCTTGCGGAGCTTCAACGTAGTAGCTGCAAGACAGCACGCTGCCGTCGTGCGAGTGCTGCGCTTCCTGGGCTCCCGGCTTGAACACGTTGATCCACGAGCGCTCGATCTCCAGACGGCGCGAGGGCAGCCGCAGCGCCTTTTCGAGAAACGTTTTGGCCGCGCCGAGCACGAACTGTTCGAGCTCTGCGAGCTCAGCATCGGCGAGCACCTGTGCTTCGGGCTTGTAATACGAGGTGGTGACGGATTCCTCGGGCGACGGCTCGATGTCGCGCTGCGCGCGCTCGGACTTCAGATACGCGGCCACCTTGGCATGGATGACGTCGCGCACGGCCGGGTCGATATCCTCGACGAGGAGCGGCACGGAGAAAAAAAGATCAAGGGACACGGCGGACCTACGCGCCTGCCAGGCTGAAGTTGATGGCGATCGAGATGCGCTCGCGCGTGCCGCGATACGGACGCACGCCATGCGATAGCCAGCTCGGGAAAATGACGAACGCGCCGGCGCGCGGCGTGAGCCTCTGCGCCTCGCCTAGCGCCTCGCCGTCGGGGCCCGGGAAAGTGAGGTACGGCGCATACATCACGGGTGCTACGCCACGCGGATCCTGGACCTCGAACTCGCCGCCGAGCGAGGGGTCGGTGCCGACACCGCCGTCGTCGACGTAGTACGTGGCCGACCACAAGGCGCCGGGATGCGTGTGGAACTGGTTGCCGTGGCCGTGCCGGTTCACGTTGGCCCAGGAGTTGATGCGCCAAGCAAATGTATGCCGCTGGCCGGTGCGGTCGACGGTGATCTGCTCGGCGATGCCGCGGGCATACGCCAAAACCTTCTGCATCGGCGCCCCGCCCCATTGATGAAGATCCCAGCTCGACTGCCAGCCGCCCTGGTTGGAACGCTGTACCGACTCGCTCACGGCCTCGCGCGCAAGGATCACGCGCTTGAGCTCGGCGTTGAGCGCCTCGGCGTCCGGCAGCGTAGCGATGACGAGCGGCGTGGGGAAGAGATTGAGCAGCGTCAGCTGCGGCGCGTCGACGCCTGCGGCTCCCTGCGGCCCGCCGGATGACCTGTCGTCGGCCATGCCATTTCCGCTCCTACGTGCGAGAGTGCGCCGACATCGTATCGCAAAGGCTCGGATTGTGTCCGCATGTCGGGCTCCGATATCCTGAAAAATGAACGCGAGGACGAGACTCATGCTAACCGAGACCCACGTTCGCACGGCCGTTGCGGAAGCGATCACTTTCATCAATCGCACACGCGAGCCGTACGGGCTGCTGTTCATGGACCTGATGCACCGGCGCTTCGGCGTGCCGGAGTTTGCCGATGCCCTCAAGCGCTTCGACGAAGTGCTGGCCGAACGGCCGAAAGAGGCGCCGTTGCTGCGCGTGCTGCGGCGCATCGCCGATGCCAACAACCCGCTGCGGCCCGACGACTGGGACCATGTGCAGATCCACACGGACCGTCTCCTCGTGTCTGCGCTCTATTGCGATCGGCTCGGCCTATCGCCGTCGTTCGCGGACATGCTCGGCAAGGCCGTACAGGCCGGCGGCTATCACGCCACGCACGCGCTCCTGGCGTGGATCTGGATTCGCGACAACCGCTGTGAGCTAGCGGTGCCCGAGGGGTTCGTCGAGGAGCTGTACCGCGCCGTCACGGCCATCGTCGACGACCTCCCGACGATGGTGAACGACCTCAAGCTCGAGGCCGCCGCATTCCTGTGCTTGGCGCGCCAGGGCACGCGCGTCAATCCCGGTTTCGTGCAGCGCGTGGTCGCGATTCAGAATGCCGACGGCGGCTGGGGCCGGCCCGATGACGTGGGCCTCGGCAAGCCGGACGGGTCGTCGTGGCACTCCACGATCCTCGCCCTGCTGCTCTTGCTGCACGTGAAGTTCCCCGGCGCGCAAGGCGCCGGCACGTAGTCCGCCTCCGAAAGCGCCACCCCGGAAAAAAGTGCGGCGGGCCGAAGCCCGCCGCCAAGTTTCAAAGATCCTTCGCTGAGTTTTTCGATCAGAAGTCCATCGTCAGGCTGACGTAGTACCGGCGGCCCAACGGATCGAACGTCGCGCCGTTGCCCGAGTGCGTGCACTCCGTCGGGAAGTTCGCAGAGCCCGGGTTGGCACCCAGACACGGCGGCTCCTCGTCGAGCAGGTTCTCGATGCCGACGTTGATTCGGTACCGATCGAACTGCAGGTTGGCGGCCGCCGAGAACAGCCCGTAGCTCGGGCCCGTGCTGTTGATGCACGCGTTCGACAGCACGTCCGTACGGCACGCGTTGTTGAGCAGCTCCGGCCAATACTGGTGCCTCACGTTGAAGTTCCAGTTGTTCTTGCCGTAACCCACCGTGGTGAACATCCGGTAGTCGTAGTTCTGGCACTGCATCTGCAGCGCGCAGCTATCGAAACCGGCGTGATCAATCGGGTCGAGGTCCGCACGATCCTGCGTGATCTCGTGCACGGGGGCGTTCGCAACCAGGTTCATGTTGAGCCCGCCGCCGTTGGCCAACTGCTTCGACCAGTTCAGCTGCACGTCGACGCCCGAGAACTTCGCCAATCCCTCGTTCGTGAACGAGCGGTTCACGAAGCCGCCGTTGCCGTTGCTCGGATTCCGCGCGATGTTCATACACGCAGGGGTGCTCAGATCGCCGTTAGGGTTGAAGGCCATATCCAGGCAGCGCTGGTAGGTCGAGTCGGCCCCTTCGAGTGCGACCATGTTCTCGATCTCGATCTGGTACCAGTCAACCGTCAGCGACCAATCCTCGAGCAGATCCATGGCCACGCCGAGCGTAAACGTGTCGGCCTGCTCTTCGCGCAAGTTCGGGTTGCCGAAGCTGTTCGGTACCCCGAGGCCGCCGACTTGAGTCTGCTCGATAATCGGTTGATTGTCGTAGTACTCGGCCGCGCCGGTCCCCATCAAGGCCCTGCACATCGCAAGCGTCCGTAGGTTCTGCGCGGACGGCGTGCCGGGGTTGAACGTATCGTTCGGGTCGTTCGGGTCGTCACGATCATAATCGGCCGGAGTCGCGCTGAACGTGCCGGGAGCATCGAGGTTCTGCGAGCACCAATCGCGCGTCGAACCGCCACCGCCGAAGATCTGCGTGCGCTTCAGGAACAGCTCGCCCAAGTTCGGCGCGCGGAACGCGCGGTTGAAGCCGCCGCGGATGCGATAGCGTGGCGAGACGGCCCAGTCCATGATCACCTTGTAGGTGTTCAGGTTGGGCATCTGCTCCATGCTCCAATCGGAGACGCGAGCGCCGAGCTCGAGGTTGAAGTGCTCCACGCCGCGCGGGCCGTCCGCGATAATCGGGACCAAGAGCTCGCCGTAGATCTCGGTAACGTCGAACTCGCCGCTGCTCGCCTCGTTCGGGAACAAGCCCGCGATCGGGTTAACGATGTTCTCCGTGTCGCTCATGTTGTCCGGCACGAAGTCGAAGCCGTTCTCGCGATACGAGACACCGAGCGCGTACTGCAACGGACCGGCTTGCATCTCGGCGAGGTCGCCGACGAGGTTGCCCTCGAGAATCGTCTGCGTCATCTCGCGCTGGTTCTTCAACGAAGGCGAGACCATTGCGACGCAGTTATCCGACGGCCGGAAACGCTGAACGACCGGAAGACCCGTGGTGCAGGTGGGAATGCTTTCCGCGAAACCGCCGAACTCCCAGGGATTCTGGTCGAAGCTCGCGTTACGGCCGAAATTCGGCGACGAGAGCAGGTTTCGGTAGGCCGTGAGGCTCATCGAGCCGAGCTGGTTCACCTGGTTGTCGGACCGCCCCGTGTAAAGCGACACGTCCCAGGAATGGCTCCCGCTCGGCAAGTCCCCCTCGACACCGAGGGTGAAGCTCATGGTGGTGGAGATGTTCGTTGTTGCGCGGCCGACGCCCAGCACGTTTCTCAAATAATCGGGTTCGCGGCTCAACCACACATCCGCGTCGGAATTCGCGCGGCTGTTCATGATGGCCCAAACCTCGGGCGAGATCGGCCAAGCCTCCGACTCCGTACAGCCGGGCTGACCGTCAGCCCAAGGCAGCCCGGGGGTGCCCACCGCCGCATCGCAATTCACGCCGTAGCGACCGTTGAGTGTGTAGTCGGGGTTCGTCAGGTCGCCGGGGCTTACGCCACCGCTGCCGTCCACGTCGATCAGCGAATCCGCGATGTCGAAATAGGGATTCGTGCTGCCGCGGTAGATCTCATCGCCGAACGGAATGCCGGCGCCCCACTGGTTGATGTTCGCCGACGACAGGCCGAGTTGCGACTCGGTTTTCGTGCGCGAGACCATCGCCTGGCCCGTGACACGCAGGTTGTCGGAGACATCGAAATGACCGTCTGCGAACGCCGAAAGGCGCTCGAGCGGCGTCGACGTCCAGCTATAGAGGTTGTTCTCTTTGATGGTGCCGTTCGGCTGCCGCACGAAAACCGGCAGGCCGGGGTACGCACCGTCGAAGTCGCCACCGCTTTGGAAGGCGCGGCAGGTGACGCCGGGGTCGCGGGCCTGACAGAACTCGTCGCCGTTATACACGGGACCCGCGTAGCGGTACGAGCCTCGCGCAACGGTGTTGTTCCCCGCCAAGCCCGTGTAGACGGTGCCGTCGTCGTTGAGCCGGAACTGCGTAGCGCCGCCGCCCAAGTTCGGCGAGAGCGTCCCCGCCGGGATCTCGTTAAAGATGCCGTCGATGACGGCTTGGCTCGCGTTGTTCGGGGCCGTGCCAGGCTCGTTATGAATCCAGGTCGCGCTGCCGAAGGCGAAGAAGCCGCCGCCCGCGCGCGGATTCGCGTAGTCCTCGAGGCGCCAGTCGCGTTGCCAGGCGTAGGCCTTGGCGCGGGTGTTACGCTCGATACCGAGCATGACGTTGCCGCGGTCGTCGGCCATGTTGACGCCGAAGAGGCCCGAGATGTCGACCGTCTGATCGCCGCCGTGTTGCGTATCGCCGAAGCGGACGTCGATCGAAGCACCCTCGTAGTCGTCTTTGAGGATGAAGTTGACGACGCCGCCGACGGCGTCTGCGCCGTACACGGCCGAGGCGCCGCCGGAGATGACCTCAACGCGCTGGATGGCGGAGGCGGGAATCGAGTTCGTGTCCGGAACCATTCTCGGATCGATCGGCATTGCGCGCCGGCCGTTGATGAGCACGAGGTTCCGGTTGGGACCCAGGCCGCGCAGGCTGACAGTGGATGCGCCGACCGTGTTGGTGGCCGTTTGCTGCACGTCGCCCGTCGTGAACTGAGTGACGGCGGGCACGAACTGCGGTAATCGGTTCAGAATCGTTTCGACGCCGATCGCGCTCGTCTGCTCGAACATCTGCTGATCGACGGTTTGGATCGGGCTATTCGCCGTGAAATCTTGCCGCTGAATGCGCGAGCCGGTAACCGTGATCTCGTCGAGCGGTGCTTGCGCGTCTTGCTGCTCCTGCGCTTGCACACTGGCTGACGTAAAACCTGCCAGCGCGACTGCGACGGCGGATGACAACGCACCGAAACGCGGACGAGCGCCCGCAACGTTCGTGACAACCTTCATAATTCCCCCCAAGGCGATAAATGGTTAAGCGCGGGACCGGTCGAGACACTCCACGTCGTCTTCTTATTGACCCCGAGCCCTAGCGATTTGGAGGCTAGCACCGTCGCAGCGTCAGCGCAACCAGATGTTTTGCCCCGCACACGACGCGCCGTCTCGACGCACTCGGAGCCAAACAATCGTTGTGGCGTTCGAGCAACTACGGCAAATCGACGGTCATGGAATCTCGGTGCGTGAGCAGCGGCGCCGGCACGCCGTTCACTGCGGTGATGACGCCTCACAGCACTCCGCCTAGGCGATGCAAAGGCCGCGCTGCTGCAAGATCTTCCCGCAGTGCGCCCGCGACTTTACTTCGCCGGCTCGACCCGTGCGCAGCTTCGACCATTTCCGTAGTGGCGTGCCGAGAGCTCGCGTTCGGCGAAGTCACGCGAACGCCTCGCGCACTTCTCGACACGCTGCGATTTACCGCGACCGCTGAACGCGGCCCGTTGCTACGCGTCGGATCAAGTTGCAGCTACATCGCGCAGACAACGGATGGAATCGAACGCACGTGGTTGCCGCTCACGCGCTCGCCCCCGGTTCTCATGCTCGTTGCGGACAATCCGGGGAATTCCCGCGCGCACGCAGATTGCGTTTCGGAGAACTGGGCGCGGTAGGCCGCAGCTGCCTCGTTGGACAAAGCCGCCGGCAGCGGGTAGCCTCAAGAAAGCTCAAGAACAAGTACAAGATTCGACGTCCCGGTGCCGCTCAAAGTGGCGTCGGATGCGCCGCAAGGCCTTCGGGGGTGGGCACACGGCGATGCGGATACCGCTAACGGTTTTGGGGGCTATTTCGGGGCTATCTCTCGGTGCCTGCGGAGGCGGCGAGCAACCAAGCGCGGACGCAGCGCCGCCACGGCCTACCGCTGCGTTCGTCAACGCCACCACCGCTTCGAACATCGCTTACCAGGCCGGTTACACGCGCCCGTCCCTCGTGAGGAGAGACCCGCGCAACCTGCTCACCTCGCAAGTCTTGAACATGACGATCGGCGGCGCGGCAGCCGGCGATTGCGACAGCGACGGCGACATCGATCTGTTCATCACCTACGGCAACACCGGCGGACCTAACGGCGGCGGCGGGCCGAATCGCCTCTACTTGAATCAACTCGCCGAGCAAGGCAACGGCCTGTTGTTCAAGGATGCTGCCGTAAGCGCCGGCGTCGCCAACACGCGTCCTGGCGGCATGAACAACGACCGCCACAGCGGTCCGGCGTTTGCCGACATGGATGGCGACGGCGACCTCGATCTATTTCTCGGCGGCCTCCATGAGGACCCGAACAAGATTTACGAGAACCGGGGCGACTGTCGGTTCGTGGACGTGACGGCGAATTCGCCGGGCGTCGCGCAGATGGCTGCGGCGCATACGATCTCCGCAAGCTTCGGCGACTACGATCTCGACGGCGACCTCGACATGTTCCTCACGCACTGGGGCACGCTCGACGAGCTCTACGGCGAGCCGCCGGCGCGCCCCACCGAGCACCTCTGGAGAAACGACTCCGATGGCTCGGGCATCCGCTATGTGAACGTCAGCGACGAAGCCGGCATCTCGGCGCTGATGCGGCTCACGCGCGCCACCGATTTTCATGGCCAGAAACAGATCGGAGATTTCACGTTCACGGCCACGTTTGCGCGACTCGACGCCGATCTGTGGCCGGACATCGCCGTGGCGGCCGATTTCGGCACCACGCAGATTTTCATCAACAACGGTGACGGAACGTTCCGCAATCTCGCCAACCCCGTCTTGCGCGATGCTCAGTTCGGGATGGGATCGGCGCTCGGCGACATCGACCACGACGGCGATCTCGATTGGTTCGTCACGAGCATCTTGGGACCCGGCGACGAGCGAGTGAATTTGAAGCCGTGGGGCAACCGCTTCTATTCGAACGACGGCAGCCCTGCTCTTCTCGTCGACGACGCCGCGCGGCTCGGCGTGGCCGACGGCTCCTTCGGTTGGGCGGCGTGCTTTCTCGACATCGACAACGATGCCGATCTCGACATCTATCACACGAACGGCTACCCGGTTTCATTTCTCACGCCGAACGACCCCTATCAGTCCGACGCCAGCCGGGCGTTCGTGATGAACGACTCCGGCACGTATACGAACGAAGCCGAGGCGCTGGGGCTTGCGACGCGGACGTCGGGGCGCGGCGTGGTGTGCGCCGACTTCGATCATGACGGCGACGTCGACATCCTCGAGCTCACCGAAGCGGCCGGCAACTCCGCCAAGCTTTGGGAGAACCGCAGGGCGGCGGCCGGCCGTCATTTTCTGCGCGTGAAGCTCGAGGGGCTGCCGCCGAACACCGCCGCGGCAGGCGCGCGGGTCTTTGCACGCATCGGCGCTACGGAGCAGATGCGCGAGATCATGATCGGCAGCAACTACACGTCGCAGAATCCGACCGTGCAAATCTTCGGGCTCGATGCCTCGACCACGATCGACGAGCTACGCGTGGAATGGCCGCCGCTCGACGCGGGCGCAGGCCCGGTTCAGCCGCCGACCACGCTGCTCACCAACGTCGCCGCGGGCGAGCCGGGCGACACCTTATCGATCAAACATCCGGCACTGCCGCAACCCTGACGCGCCCCAATGAGAACAATAAGCATAGGTCTATCGGCCGTAACGCTGGCAGTCATCGTGGCCGGCTGCGGCTCGTCCGCCGCCACTTCGAACGAGCGCGAGGTGTCGGTCGCCCGCATCTGGAACGAGGTGTTGCTCGAGGGGATTCGCAGCGCGTATGCGCGGCCCACCGTGCACGCCCGCAACCTGTGGCACACCTCCGCCGCGATGTACGACGCCTGGGCCGCGTACGACGATACGGCGTCGACGTGGTTGCTCGGTAAGACGCAAGCCGGCTTCGACTGCGCGTACACGCCGTCCACTCCTCCGCGCGATCTTCTCGTGGCACGCGAAGCGGCCATCAGTTACGCGGCCTACCGCATCATCCGGCACCGTTTCCGTAATTCCCCGGGCGCGGCGCTCGTTGCAGAGCTCGCCGACGCCACGATGGCCAAGCTCGGCTACGACATCGCCGACACGCGCACCGCCTACGAGGACGGCTCTCCCGCGGCGCTCGGCAACCATATCGCGGCGTGCTACATCGGTTACGGCATGCAGGACGGCGCAAACGAGACGGACGCCTACGCGCACCACGTCTACGCCCCCGCGAATCCGCCCATCGAAATGGAGGAGCCCGGTAATCCCGACATCGTCGACTTCGATCGCTGGCAGCAAATCACGTTGACTCTTTCGATCGACCAAGCAGGCAATATCGTCGACGGCACCCCGAAGTTCGTCAGCCCCGAATGGGGCCGTGTGCACCCGTTCTCGCTAACTGCGGCCGACGCGACCGCGTGCCGCCGCACGGGCTTCGACTATCCCGTCTATCACGATCCGGGCGCACCACCCGAGCACGACGGCCCTCTCGCCGACGAATACAAGTGGACTCACTCGCTGGTTGCGGTGTGGTCGGGGCATCTCGACCCGGCGAAGGGACACGGCGCCGACGTCATCGATATCTCGCCGGCCAGCTTCGGCAACATTCAGAGCTATCCGGCCGCGTTCGAGGACCATCGCCGGTTCTACAAGCTGTTGCAGGGCGGCACTCCCAACACGGGCTACGACATCAATCCGGCCACCGGCGAGCCCTATGAATCGCAACTCGTGCCGCGCGGCGATTACGTGCGCGCGATTGCGGAGTTTTGGGCCGACGGCCCGCATTCGGAGACGCCGCCCGGCCACTGGTTCACGATCGTGAACACGATCGGCGAGCATCCGAAGTTCGTCAAACGCTTCGAAGGTCGGGGACCGATCCTGGACGCGCTCGAATGGGACGTGAAGGTGTACTTCGCGCTCGGCGGTGCGATGCACGACGCCGCGATCACGGCCTGGTCCGCAAAGGGCTGTTACGACTATGTGCGGCCGGTGTCGGCGATTCGCGCGATGGCGGGGCGTGGCCAAAGCACCGATCCTGCCGACCCCGACTGCGCTTACCACGTCGACGGGATCGAATACATCGACGACCCAAGCGATCCCGCGGGCGACGGCAGCAAGCGCGTGATCGACTGCGTGCGCCCGGGCGATCCTCTGGCGGACGATCCCTATACGTCGGGCGTGGACGCGCTGAATGTGGGAAAGGTGAAGCTCTTCGCCTGGCGCGGCCCGGGCTACATCAGCAACTCGAACTTCGACGTTGCCGGCGTCGGCTGGATTCTGGCGGAAGACTGGTGGCCCTATCAGCGTCCGACCTTCGTGACGCCGCCGTTTGCGGGCTATATCTCGGGACACTCGACGTTCTCGCGCACGGCGGCGGAGCTCGTGACCCTTTTTACCGGGGACCCGTACTTCCCCGGCGGCAAGAGCGAGTTCCGAGTGGCGAAGAACCAGTTCCTGGTGTTCGAGGATGGGCCGAGCGTGGATATCACGCTCGAATGGGCGAAGTACGTCGACGCTTCGGATCAGTGCAGCCTGTCGCGCATCTGGGGCGGCATTCATCCGCCCGCCGACGACATCGCAGGGCGTTTGATCGGTATGAAGCTAGGGCCGGCCGCGTTCAACCACGCGCGCCGCTATTTCGACGGCGCTCTTTGACGGGCCGTGCCGGCGAGCGGTTACTGCTCGCCGGATTGCATCTGCTTCAGCTCGTCGAGGCGCACGAGATCGCGTAACAGCTGCTCATCCTCGCGTGCGATGCGCTGCATCTCGGCCGTGAGCTCGCGGCTCTTTTGCTCCATGAGCATGGTGTGCTCGGCGCGGTTTTGGTTGTTCGCGCCGCTGCTTCGCCCATCGGTGAGAATTTTCGACGCCGCGCGCGACTCGGCTCGGATCACGAAATTCGGCGCGCAATTGCGCGTGGGAATGTTCGACCCGGTCGGCGCCTGCTCGACGCAATGGATATCGAATTCGTCGGTGCTGTTCAGTGAGTTCCAGCGCTGATAGACGGCCGTCTCCAGGCGCTCGATCTCGACGCGCAGGTTTTCGGGCCTGCGGCCCGGCACGATCACTTCCTCGACGCCCTCGGTGCCTTCCGGCGCCAAAGCCACCTCCTGCGCGAGCGCAGGCGACGCGACACCCAGCAGCACGACCCAGCACAACGTTCTCATGGCTACAACCTACCTTCCTTTGGCAGGCGCGCATGGTAGCCGTGCACGGAAACCCGAGCGAGGCCTATCAAGGAATCTCGCGATACGCCCACTCCCGGCGCAGCAAACTGTGAAGCGCGTCGCCTGCTAACGCGGCCCGCAGGTGTCCGGCCACCCCAAGTCGCACGCCCGCGCGTAGAGCGCCGCCGGCTCGGTTTCTTCGATCGGGCCCTTGCTGCCGCGCAGGATGTAGCGGAAATCCATGGCGGTCGGGACGTCGTGACGCAGCGCGCGGGCATTCGCCACGGCCGCGCGGTTGTCGCAGCCGGCGGCAAATTGCAGTGCGCATGCGCGGTCGAACGCCGCCGCGGCAACCCTGCGATTGTCGTAGCGCTCGGCCAGCATGATACCGACCTCGTTGCACGCCCAAGGCGAGCCGTCCGCGCAGAAGCCGTCGTGCAAGAAGTACAAGTTGAGGCAGGCGTCGGGCTTGTCCGCCGCGCAGGCCTGCTCCCAGAACGGCGTCCATTGGCCGGGATGCTTGTCGCCCAGATGCCCGGACGCGCTCATCACCGCGAACGCGGCGGCCCACACGCCGATGTAGACCAGATTCCGGCGGCGCGGCGCGAGCGCCCGCCCCCACTTCGCCGGATCGATGGCGCGAAGCTTCGGCGAGCGCGCCAGCCGGTCGAGCCCGATCACGGCCAAGTTGAGCAGCGGCACCTGCAGCAGCTTGTCGTAGAAGCCCGGCGTGTTCGCGCTCAGCAACAAGTCGTACAGCAGCACCACACTGAGCCCATACAACACGCCGAAGAAAATGCGCCCGAGCTCGGTGCGCGGCGAAGTCGCGGGATCGGTGAACAGCAGGTGCATACCCAGAAACACGGCAATCGGCACGTGCGAGTCCACGAAGTAATAGCTGCCCGTGGCGGCGTAGTAGATGGCGCTGAAGCCGAACGTGGTGAGCACGGCGGACATCGTCATGGACGTGACGCCGAAGAAGTACTGCCCCGGCAACGCAATGAGAAAGAGCACGAGGTAGATGTGAGGCGGGTAGAACTGCGTTTGCGCCACCTCGAAGCCCCACGCCATGTCGCTGGCATCGGTAAGCACCAGCGCCAAGCCCACCATGGCCAGCGGCAACGACGACGGATTGAAGATGTGCGTGTTCACGCCGTCGCGGTTCCAACGCACGAACTCCTTGGCGAACAGGCCGATCGCCACCATCACGAATTGCCAGTAGAACCACGGGTCCTTGAACCAGAAGAACAACGTGATGCTGAAGATGATGGGAAACGGGCCGAAGCCCAGCGCGAACTTGCGCCGATGCGTCCACGACAAGAGGCTGTCGAGGCCGTAGGCGAAGAGCAGCTGCGCCAAAATCAGCGGCGCGGCGTGATACACCTCGCGCCAGTAGTAACCCCAGTACAGCAGCAGCGTGGTGTGCACGCACGCCTGCAAATAGTGCGGACGGCGCAGCGCCACTTCGAGCGTCACTTCTTGACCGCGCCGCAGCACGCCGAACAGCAGCGCGCTCCAGGCGAGCAGCACTGCCGCAGCGCCGACGATCGAGGCCCGCACGACGGGGCGTGCGTCGAGCAGCGGGAGCTGGCTGAGCACGATCAGGCCGGCGATGAACGCCGCAGTGACGAGAAACGCACTGCGAGCCGACAGCTGGGTGGTGTAAGGGGGCGCGGCCGCAGGAGGAATGGCGGCTGCGACAGCCGCTTGGCGGGCGACGGCCATAACGTGCCCTACCCGCTAAAGGGCCGTACGAACCGGGGTGACAGGTCCATTGCCGACGGGACGCTACTCCGCCACGGCTCCGCGGGCTCGGTTGTACTCGTCTTCGAGCTCGAGGTATTTGACGACTGCGCGGTAGACCTGTCGATTTTCTTTTTTGAGCGTTTC
>CAMPKU010000052.1 GCA_946887385.1 uncultured Gammaproteobacteria bacterium | reverse complement strand
CGTTAGTGGTGTTGCAAATCGTTCGCATTTCTATTGGCCGGCAGTCGCGGCCGACAAAAAAGAGAGCCGAACCGCATGAACGGTTCGGCTCAAGGGGGGAAGAGACGGAGTGCCTAGCGCGGCGCGCTGCCGGGCGGGCCGCAGCGGCGCTCGACCGTCGTGGTCGTGCGCTGGTCGGCTCGGTTCTCCTGGACTCGCTCCTGGATCTTGCGACCGATCAGCGCGCCGGCGGCGGCGCCGGCGGCCGTCGTGATGTCGCGGTCGCCGACGTCCTTACCGATTGCGCCGCCGACCACGGCGCCAATGGCGGTGCCCGCGATCCGGTTTTGATCCTTCGGATCCGCCGTCACTTGGACTTCCTCGTCCCAACACTCTTCGACCGGCGCTGCCGCGGCAGCGGTGCGCGCGGCGGGTGTTGCTGACGTCCGCGCCGGCGCTGCAGCCGGAGCAGGCGCTTCGACCTCCACGGCCACCTCGGCGCTGGGCTCGCCCAGGAACTGATAGCCGAGCACGCCGCCGGCCGTCGCCACGCCGATTCCACCTACCAGGCCCACCAACATCGACTTGTTCATCTGCAATTTCTCCTCCGATAACGGCGGCCACTGTGCCCGCGGCTTACGGCCTCGGTCCGAGACCTGCGTCACGGGCCGCCTTGGGCAGAATCTTAAAGCCGGACAGGGTGTTAGCGACTGTCCCCAGGTGGCGACAAGGGCGCTGAGCTAGGCGGGGCGCGGGGTTCGGGCGAGCTCGCGATAGCGGCAGAAGGCGTTCGCAAGGCGCATTTGCGCCGGGGTGCGGCAGTCGGGCTCGAAAAGCTTGGGGCTGCCGACGAGGATGCACAGCGCCTTCGCGCGCGAGGTTGCGACGTTCAGCCGGTTCGCGCTGTAAAGAAAGTCCATCCCGCGCGGCGCATCCTCGGGCGCCGACGTCGTCAGCGAGACGATGACGACGGGTGCCTGCTGGCCCTGGAATTTGTCGACAGTGCCGATGCGCACGTCGGGCAACCGCTCCGCGAGGGCCGTCACCTGCGCGTTATAGGGCGCCACGATCATGAGATCGCCGCGTGTGAGCGGCGCCTCCTCACCGGCCGCGTTTCGGTAGCGCACACCGTCGGCCGTCAAGGTGGCCACGAGCGCTTCGACGGCATCCACCTCTTCGGGCGCACGCGACTGATACGCGTCGTGCTCGACGGGCACGTACACGAGGCCCGCGCCGCCGAGCGCTTCCGCCGCCGATCCCTGCGGCGCGAGCACGGCCTGCCGCTCGAGGCCCGGGGCCGACTGCAAGCGCCCTTCGTAGAAGGCCTCGGCCGTGAACCGGCAAATGTCGGGATGCAAGCGGCGGGTTTGGCCCAAGAACAAGCCCCGCTCGCGCGCGATCGTGCGCGTGCCGCCGAGCAAGTGCTCGAGCGCCGACGCGCCGGCGCCCGGAGGGTGACTCGCTTGCTGCGGCTGCTCGAGCTGCTGCGGATCGCCCAGCAGCACCAGACTTTTGGCGCCCGCCGACACGGCGAGCACGTCGGCCAGCGACATTTGCCCCGCCTCGTCGATGAACAGCACGTCGACGCTGTCGCGAAACCGCTCGTTCGCCCAGAGCCACGACGTGCCGCCGAGCAGCCGATAGTGGTCGCCCGCGAAGAGCTGCGCGATGCGGTCGTTATCGTCGATCGCATGCAGCGCCTCTGGGTTGTCGTCCTTCGGTTTGCCTTTGTGCAGGCACTCGAAACCTGCGAGCCGTTGCTGCTCTGCGCGCTCGCACACGGCGCGTAGAACGTTGCGGATCGTTTCGTGACCGACGGCCGTCACGCCCACCTTTTTGCCGGCCTTCACGAGCTCGAGAATCATGTGCGACCCGGTGAAAGTCTTGCCCGTACCCGGCGGCCCCTGGATCGGCAGCACGCCGTGGTCGAGATCGAACGCAAGCCGAATCGCTTCGTCGACCTCTGCGTCCACCGGCAACCGCGGCGCCACGGTGGCGGCGCGCTGGCGCGCAAGCGCGCTGCGGGCGGCGGCGAATGCGATCACGCGCGAGCCGCCGGGCTCGGCGGTTCGCTCCGCCCCGAGCGCGCGTGCGCCCGGCACGAGCCGAGGCGCGCGCTTCAGCAGCAGATCGCGCGCCGCGCGATGCGGCCCCGCCGCATCGACGCCGTTGGCCGCGATCCACCGCCCAATCTCGAGCAGCACGGCGGGCTTGGGTCTCGGCGACACCATGCGGCGCACGAACAGCCGCTCGGGGCGCAGCTCCGCGTAGCGCCCCGTGTGCTCCACGTCGATCGTGTGCGCGGCCACGTCGAGCGCCACGATCTTGCCGAACGGCTTGCCGGTGACCGGCACGCACACCTCGTCGCCGCGGCGCACGTCGTGGTCCTGCGGTGCGAACTCATAGCGGTGCACCGGCTTGCGCGGCGTGCCGCCCACCGTTTCGCGAAAGGTAAGGCCGGCCAGCGCCGAGCGTTCCTCTGCGTATTCCTCGAGCGGGAGATCGAGCAGCCGGAAATACTCCCACCAGGCGGCCTTCTCCTCGCGGCGATGCCACTCGAGGAGCTGTGCCATGAGCCAGCGCGCCTGCTGCTCTTCGTTGCGCTCCGCGGCGTCGACGGGCATGGGTGGCGCGAGCAGCGCATCCATGACGCGCTGCGTTTCCTCGGCCGCCTCGGCCACTTGCTCGCTCGCTTCGCCGGAGGCGAGCTCGGGACGCGGCAGCTCGTCGCCGGCCGCGCGCTCGGCCGCTGCGCGCAGCGCCTCGAGCCAATCGCGTAAGGCGGCCGTCGACACGCAATCGTCGCGGTTGTAGCGCTCGACGACGGCAATGTGCTCGGCGAACTTGCTCGGCGAGCCGGCGGCGTCGAGGCCGAGCTCGAGCTGGCTTTTCTTCGGCGTCGTGCCGGCGGCGGAGGTCAGGCCGATATCCTCGCGCATCTCGATGGCCCACTCGAGCGCGCGGCGGCTCGCCGTCGCGGCGCGCAGGTCTTGCACGCGTTCGAGCCCGTAGAATTGCTCGAGGTCCTTCAACGAGTAGGTCTCGACGCTCGCGCGCAACGAGTGCTTCACGATTGTGTGCAGATCGACGAAAAGCTCTGCGCGCAGGATCACGTCGAGCTCGTTCTCGCGGGTGGCATAACGCCCGGACAGGCGCTTGAACGCCGTCGGCTCGTACGCGCCGAAGTGATAGACGTGCATGGCGCGGTCGGTTGCGAACGCCGCGAGGATGCGGTCGACGACGCGCTCGAACGCCTGCTTCTCTTCGGCCGGATTGGTCGCCCACAGCGGCGTGTAGGCGCCGCGCGTGTCGCTTACGCCGAACAAGTACTCGCGCCCGCCTTCGAGCGCGAGCCGGTCGCCCTCGAGATCGAGAAAGAGATCGCCGCGCGCGGGCTCCGGCAGCCGCAGGAACCCGTGCTCCGCATTGAGCGGCAAAACCTCGTGTTGGCGCTGCGCGAGCCGCCGGGCTTTGAGCTGGATGGCCGCTTGGTCGCGCGTGCGCTCGAGGGCTTCGCGCGAGCCGCGCTGCGGCTTCGGCACCGCTTTGAGCTCGCCGAGCCCTTCGAGCGTGCTCACGTTCATGCGCGAGCGCAGCTCTTTGATCTGGAGCCGGCTGATGCCGGCTACGAAGCAAAGATGGTCGTCGGCGCGACGCTGCGCGTTGCACTGCACCCACCAATTGCAGACGTCGCAGTGCTGCGCCGGCTCGGGATAGGTAACCGTGTCGCGCGCGTCGAGCGCCGCTTCGAGCCGGCCTTTCACGAGCCGGTAGTACGCCGCGTAGTCCTCGAGCCGGTAGCTCTCCGGCTCGAACGCGTGGTGCGGCGCCACCACGTGCGCGTGCTGCGGCGGCTCGCCTTGGAGCCGCGCGAGCAGGCTCGAGTAGACGCACAGCTGCAGGATCGTGCCCGCGCGTGTTTCCGTGGCGAGCTTCGCGTCGACCACTTCGTAGCTCCACGCTCCGAGCCGGCTTGGCCGCGGCACTTTGCGCAGGAAATCCGCGCGGCCGTGCCAGCGCTCGTCGGCGAGCGGCGCTTGGTAAATCACGTCGGCACCGTCCCGCATGGCGGCGAGCGTCGTCGCCGTGCCGTCATCACCGATCTCCGCCACCACGAGCTTGTGCGCGCGCAGGTGCTTCAAGTACGCGGCTTCGTGCTCGCGGCCGCGCTCCGTCAGCAGCTCCACGATCGGATCGCGGCGCACCGGCCGCTCGGCACGCCGCTCGGCCACGGCCAGGTCGAGCCGGCTCAAGTGCACGCAACCCAGGTGGTTGGCGAGATCCGTGGCGGAGAGCTGCAGCAGTTCGTCGACGAGGCGCATCGGCGGATCATAAAGGCCTGAGCTGCGCGTGTGGGATACTCCCGCTCGGGGCGCCGGAGGATGGTGCGATGGCCGATGCATTACGAACGTTGCAGGAGCGGCTCGCAGCCTTCGCGGCCGCGCGCGATTGGGAGCAGTTCCATTCGCCGAAGAATTTGGCGATGGCCCTCTCGGTGGAGGCGGCCGAGCTTGTCGAGGAGTTTCAGTGGCTCACGGACGAGCAGAGCCGGAATCTCGATGCCGACCGCCGCGAGCGTGTGCGCCTCGAGCTTGCCGACGTGTTCATCTACTTGCTGCGCATGGCCGACCGGCTCGACGTGGACTTGCTGCGCGCCGCTGCCGACAAGATCGCGCTGAACGAGCAGAAATATCCGGCCGAGCGCGTGCGCGGCCAGGCACGCAAGTACACCGACTACGAGTGAGCCGAAGCTACTGCGGGCGCAGCCGCTCCTCGAGCTCGCCGCGCTCGAGCAACTCGTTCAAGAACGGCCGCGCATCGCAAGGCTCGCTCTCGATCAACCCGAGCGTCGCGTCGCCGCGCTGCGAGCCGCGGGTACGCACGAGCGGCGCCGTGTACAGCGTGTCGTGCACGGTCATGATGCGTTCCATCGTGAGACCGTCCTCGGCAGGCGTCCAACGCTCGACGATGCGCGTATCGGCGCCGCCGCTCATCGGATAGCCGGAGCCGTCGAGCCAGCCGGGCGACAGCAGCGTGGTTTCGACGACCAGCGTGCCGCCTTCCCACTGACCCGTGGAGAACCCCATCGACGTGAGCGGCTGCTCGGCCGGCGGAGAGCGGCCGTCCATCCACACGCGCCGCGGCGTGTTGTCCTGCATGAACACCATTAGATAGTGGGAGCCGGCGTCCAAGATCTGCATCGGATACGGCGAGCCGAAGATGCGCGGCAACCCGGCCGGCAGGCAGCGCAGCACGTGGTCGTCGCCGAACGTACGGCCGTCATAGATCGCCTTCGCTTGCGGCGTCAGCGGCATCGGCTTCGGCTGAAAATCGTCCACCGTCACTTGGAACCGATAACGGTTGTCCCAGTACCCCGTGATGTCGATGTCGTAGTTGTTGGCTTTCACGGTGTAGTCGACGTTGGGATCGGCCGTCGTTTGCGTCACGGTGCCCGTGTTCACGCAGCGGCCGAGCTGGCGCCCTTGCTCGGGCCCCGTGCCGATGTTGATACAGGTGGCGTACAGCTTCTTCGTGCCGTCGCGGCCCAAGTTGCCGGTGGCGGTAACCTGATAACCCGCCTGGATGGTCTGCTCGGTCCAGTTCTCGCGCCGGTACGTGGGCAAATTGCCGGGCGGCAGCAGCGCCCAGCTTTCCGTCGAGCCGTCGGGCATTTTCATGGCCACGTCGTAGCGGATGTGCGGGTTTTGCCACCACACGCGCGTCACTTCGCCTTTGACCTCGCCGGTCAAATCGGCGTCGAACTCGGTGGCGAACGCGTGGTGGGCGTGAGCGTCGAAGCCGGCCGCGGCGACGACGAGTGCGGCGGAGGCGAGCAACGTAGCGGTACGGTACATGGCAAACCTCGCGAGTCGGGCTTACGCGCTAGTCTAATCCCGGCCGAAGAACTCCACGAGCCGCACGAGCGCGAGCGTGTCTTGGCGGCAATAGTCGAGCAGCGCCCGGCGCAGCGCGGCCCGCCGCGCGTCGGACGTGTGCGCGGCCACGGCCTCCAAGTAGGCGGTCTGCGCGGCGAGGCCGTCGCGCACCTCGCCGAGTGCGCTGTACTGCAGGTCGGGCGCCACGGTGGGCAGCACGGCTTTCAGGGACCACGAGCCCTGCATGGCGGGATGGTAGTAATGCCGGCGCGTCGGCGGATGCAAATCGACCAGGCGCGGGGCCAGCGCCGCGAGCGGCGCGGCGAGATCCGGGTAGCGCGCCGCCAGCTCGGCAAGAACCCGCCGCTCGTACGGCGTATATATGAGTATCGGGCCCGCCGCACCGAGCGTCGCGACCAGGCTCTCGGCCAGCTGGCGCATCGGCGGCTCGGTGCTCAAGCTCAAGAACTCGGCGTGCTCGAGCTTCCCGGCGGCCGGTTCGATGTGACACGACCACTGGAACGGCAGCGCCTCGAACGGCCGCGTGCCCGCGAAGATCGGCACGGCCGGGTTCACGGTCTCGAAGTCGAGGTAGTAGCGCGGGTACGCAAGGCCGCGCGCGAGCTCGCGCAGCTCGGCGCCCAGGTGCGCTTGGCCGCTGCGCGTCTGCTGCCAGATCAGCCGTTGCGTGTCGTTCGTGAGCGCAGACTCCGGCACGTCGCGCAGGTCGCGAAAGCCCGCATGCATGAGCTCGAACAATTTTTCCTTGCTGCCGCCCAAACCCAGTACCGGAAAGTGGCCATCCGGCGGCGCGCAGTGCGCGTAGAAGTCGCACTCGTAGGGTGCGCCGCAATGCGTGCCGACAGCGACGGCCGGCTCGTCGAGCTCGGCCAGCGTGCTCCGGGCCGCCACGACGAGCGCGTCGACAGCATTGAGCCGCTCCTGCACCGGCTGCGTGACATCCGTTTCCACGAGCAAGCCTTCATACCGGCCGCCGCCGGGATAGACGAACTGCGGATCGACGGTGGCCACGACGACCGCGCGCGGTGCCAAACCGTTTTGCGTCAGCGCCCAGGCTTGGATCGCGCAATCGTCGAGATAGTGGTCTTTCACGTGCGCTGACGACTTCACCTCGATGAGCTTCGGCTGCGGCTCGCTGCGGTCGAGCACGTCGACACGCACGTTCACGCCGTCATGATCGAACGTGGCCTCGAAAATCGGCTCACGGCCGCCGGCATCGACCAACGCGCGCGTCGCGTCGATCGCGGCGCGCAAGCCGCGCTCGAAGCTCACGAGATGGCCGGTCCCGCGCCCATAGAGCCGCCGCGCGATCTCACCAACGGCGTTGCCCGTCGCTAGCAGCGTGGCTTTCTCGGCCGAGGGCTCGGGGAGAATCTCGGGCTGATAGGTCTCGAGCCAGAGCCTGCGCCGGCATTGCTTGAGGCACAGCAGCTTGGTTTTCGACAAAGCGATCGGCGCGCGCATGGCGGCGCAGCATGCCCGCCTTAGGTGTCGTGGCACAACCGACACGCGGTGTCCGGCCAGACCGATGGCACGCGCCGCCGCGGAACGGTAGCATCGGCCCCCATTCCGCATAAGAAGAAGGCGAGGGGAATTTTCATGAGACCGCATTCGATTTGGCTCGGTGCAGCCATGGCGTCGGGGTTTGTGTTGCAAGCGCAGGTGGCGCTCGCTCAGCCGCCGGCTGGGCCCGCGGCGCTGCTGCCGAAAGCCGGCGAGCCGCTGACGCTGCGCGCGGGCCGCCAGCAGCTGCGCGTTGCGCTCGTCGCGGATGGGCTCACCTCGCCCTGGGATCTTGTCTTCATCCCCGGCACGTCGGACCTGCTCGTCACCGAAGGCAACGGCAAGCTGCGCATGATTCAGGGCGGCAAGCTGCTGCCCGATCCCGTCTGGACCCCGCCCTCGCCGGCCGGTAACGACATTCTGCACGGCGTGGTCCCGCACCCCGACTTTGCGACGAACCGGTTCGTTTACGTCTCGTACTTGAAGGGCGACGACGAACGCCAAACTCTCGCCATTTCCCGCGGCCGCTTGGACGGCACCAAGCTCGTCGACGCGAAGGAGATCTTCGTGGCCGATGCGTGGGAGAACGCGCGCATGGCGTACACGGGCCGCATGGAATTCGGCCCGGACAAGACGCTGTATGTGAGCGTCGGCGACCGCGACCGCCTCTGCTGCGGTCCGCAAGACGACAACAGCATCCGCCTCCGCGCGCAGAGCTTGTCCGATCACGTCGGCAAGATTCTGCGCCTCACCGACGAGGGCGGTGTGCCGCAGGACAATCCGTTCGTTGGCCGCGCCGGCGCCAAGCCCGAGATCTTCACGTACGGCCATCGCAATAGCTACGGCTTGCGGTTCCATCCCGTGACCGGCGAGCTGTGGCAGATGGAGATCGGCCCGCAGGGCGGCGACGAGGTCAACATCCTAAAGCCCGGCGGCAATTACGGCTGGCCGCTCGTTTCGCAAGGCCGCAACTACTCGGGCACGCTGGTTTCGGACAAAGCGTGGCATCGCGAGGGCATGGAGCAGCCGGTGGTTTTCTGGGTGCCGCAGATCAGCCCGGCCGCCATGGCGTTTTATACCGGCGACAAGTTCCCGCAGTGGCAGAACAGCTTGATCATTGGCGCGCTGAGCGGCCAGCACGTCGAGCGCATGCCGTTCAACGACAAGGGCGAACCGCTGCGCCGCGAAGAGTTTCTCGACGAGCTCGGCGTTCGTTTCCGCGACGTCGAGATCGGGCCGGATGGCTATGTCTATTTTTCGACCGAAGTCCGCTACGGCAGCGGCCGGCCGGACGGGACGGTCATTCGGCTGGAACCGGCCGAGGAGACGCCTGCGGCGTCGTCGAGACCGGCCAGGTAGCGCCTGCCGGCCCTTCGCGAACGGCTAAGCGGGCCGTTTATGTAAGGGGGCTGCGTATGCAGACCTCTCCCCAGAGATCGTCAATGGCTGCGACGAATCGGCCGCAATCGTCAACAGCGCGGACCGATTTGGCGAGGCGATCGTCACGAATGTTGACGATTGCGGCCGATTCGTCGCGCGCGTTGACGATTGCCGGCGAGGACACTATGCGCGTGCCCCCTGCGGCTGCGCGCCGTGCAACGATCCCGCGAATACCTCAAGCAACGTGGGCGCCAGGCCCCCATTGATCTAATCGACGAGATCACGCTCGCAGCGCAGCGTATCGGCGAAGCACGCACTCCGAACGGCGAGCGCGTCTTTCCGGCGGACGCCGAGACGCGCCTTCTGCGGGCGATCGAGCGTTCACCGTATTGCCTCGCGATTGCAGACGTGGCCCGCGTGCTCGGCGTCTCGCGGCAGGCCGCGCATCGCGTGGCGCACCGGGCAGCCGCCATCGGTCGACTCGAGCTCGTACCGAATCCCGACGATGCGCGGATTCTTCAGCTGCTACTAACGCCGGCGGGGCGTGCCTACCTTGGCGGGTTGCGGGCCGCCGAGTCGATTTGGCTGGCCACACTTCTGCTGGGGCTCGGCGAGCACCACATGACGACGACGACGCACGTCGTTCGCGTCATCCGGCAGCGGCTCGAGCGCGACGCGCGCCAGCTGGCGCAGCGCGAGCGGATTCCGCTAAAGTCGAGTGAACACAAGGGGGATTCGTCATGAACCGGACACGCACCACGCTCGCGGCCGCGGCCGCGCTGCTGCTCGCGACGGCAGGCAGCACGGCATTCGCGGCGAAAATCGCCGTCATCGGTACCGGTAACGTGGGCTCGGCGCTCGGCCCCGAGTTCGCGGCGCTCGGTCACACCATCGTCTACGGCTCGCGCACGCCGAACGAGAAAGACGTCCAAGACCTCGTCGCGAAGACGGGCCGCGGCGCCACGGCCGCCACGCAGCCGGAAGCCGTGCAAGGCGCCGACATGGTGCTGCTCGCCGTGCCGGGCAACCTGGCGGTGCAGATCACGCAGAGCTTGGGCGACCTCTCGGGCAAGATCATCATCGACCCCACGAATCGCGTGAACCGCGGTTCGAGCGACGGCTACGCGGACCACGACGTGCCGGGCGGCAGCAACGCCGAGCTCATTCAGGCGGCAGCGCCGGGCGCCAAGGTCGTCAAAGCGTTCAATACGCTGAATTGGACGAAGATGGTGGACCCCGAGAGCTCCGGCGGGCCCGTGTCGATTCCGATCGTCGGCGACGACGCGGCGGCGCGCGCGGCGGTCGCGGAGCTCGTCGAGGGAATGGGGCTCGAGCCTGTCGACCTTGGACCGCTGCGTTTCGCGAACACGCTCGAAGAAATGCTCGTGATCTGGGCGAACGCGCGCGGTCACAGCGGGGCGTTCAACTACTACCTGCGGCCGGAGCCGGCGTCGGCCCCGGCGCGCTGAACGACATGCGCGGGCGCGAATTCTTCGCCACATTCGCCGCGTTTGCTGCAACGGCGGCTACTGCGCTCGTGGCGATCGCCGCTGCCTCGGTGCCGGGCCATGCGCTCGGCCAAACACTGGGCGGCGAGTGCGCCTTAGCGGCCACAGCCGGCGTCAGCACTCAGCAGCTCACGTCGGGCGGCCGGCAACGCTCCTATCGGCTGTTCGTGCCACCCAGCTACGACGGCCGCACGCCGCGGCCGCTCGTGCTCGACATGCACGGCAGCGGCGGCACGGCGGAGCGCCAGGCGAGCACGAGCCGGTTCGAGGCGCTTGCGGAGCGCGAAGGCGCGCTTGTCGCGACGCTGCAGGCCGGCACGGAGAACAACCGCTGGAACGTGCCCGTGACCGCGGAGCGGCCCGACGACGTGGCGTACGTCTCCGCTGTCATCGACCACGTCGCGGCACGCGCGTGCACGGATCTCACGCGCGTCTATGCAACGGGCTTCTCGGGCGGTGGGCGTATGTCGTCGCTGCTCGCGTGCAAGCTGAACCACCGCATCGCCGCGATCGCGCCGATGGCGGGGCTGCGCTGGCCAGGGCCGTGCGAGGGCCGCGCGATCCCGGTGCTCACGTTCCATGGGCTCGCGGATCCGCAGAACACCTACGACGGTGGCGTCGCGGGGCGCGGCGGCGAGTGGGTGGAAAGCGTGCCTGAAGCGCTCGCGAGCTGGGCGAAGCACAACGGCTGCGACGGCGACGCGCTGCTCGAGGACCCGCCGGGGCCGCTATCCACGCTGCGCTACGAAGGGTGCGATGCCGAAGTCCGGCTCGTGCGCATCGACGGTCTCGTGCATACCTGGGCGCGGCAAGAGGTCGACGCCACGAGCGAAATGTGGGCGTTCTTCAAGAGCCACGCGCTGCCGCGCTGACGTTCAACGCAAGCGCGCTGCGAGCCCGTTCAACGTTTCGCTGAGCCCGTTCGCTCTCTTCAGCGTGACCGCGTCTGCGTTCCGGTTTTGCGAAAGCCCGCTGGCGAGCGACTCCAACCGCGCCGCCAAGCTCTGATCGCGTGCTCCCGACGCAAGCCTTGAGGCGGCGACATCGAGCGCGCCGGAGATGTCGTCGAGCGTGGCCGCCGGTACCGCCGAGCCGCGCCGGAACTGGTCTACGTAGGCGCGTGCGACGACGGGTTCCGCCGGCCAGGTCACGGGGAACTGCTGCTGCGGATTGAACAGCCGCCCCTGGTTCGCGAGCACAGCCGCCGCGATCTCGTTCTCGCTCAAGTGCTCGCTCGGGCTCAAGGCGAACACGTCGAGCCCGCGCTGAATCTCTGTCGCGTAGATGCGGCCGCCGTACCAGTACGACGACCAGTAGCCGCCGAGCACGAGCTCTTCCTCGTCGATCGGGCCGCGGTCGAAGTAGGCGATCTCTTGCGGGTTGGCAGAGTCCGTGAAGTCGAACACAGAGATGCCGCCCTGATACCAGCTCTGCACCATGAGGTCGCGCCCGGGCACCGGGATGATCGAGCCGTTGTGCGCGACGCAATTCTCCTCGTCGACTTGCGGCGCCGGCATCTTGAAGTGGCTGCGATACACGAGCTTGCCGTCCGCCAGGTCGTAGATGGCGTCGGCGCCCCAGTCGAGCGGATCGTGCGCGCGGCAGCGCGGGCGCGCGCCGCCGCCCCACTCGTCGGTGAAGAGCACTTTCGTGCCGTCGTTGTTGAACGTGGCCGAATGCCAGTACGCGAAGCCTTTGTCGACGACCGTGTCGATGCGCTTAGGTGTGAGCGGATCGGAAATATCGAACACAATGCCGTTGCCCGAGCAGGCGCCCGCGGCAATCTGCGCCGCCGGGAAAACGGTGATGTCGTGACAGTGGTCGGTCTCGTTGGTTTCCTGAGTGTCGTCGCCGTGGTCCCCGCCGCGCCAAAGGCCCGCAATGACACCGGTCTCAGGATCAGCGAACACGGTGGGGCTGTCGACGATGCGTGCGCGTGACGGATCGCTCACGGGGATCTCGATGACGTCGACGCGAAAGAGGGCCGTGCGCGTGTCGCCGGCGACGGCACCGATGCAGCCCGGCAGCTCGTCCTCATCGCGCACGCCGGCCGTGCCGGAGTTGTAGACCACGATCCTGCGGTCGTCGCTCGCGACCACGGAATGCGTATGCGAGCCGCGGCAGGTTTGGACCTGGCCCACCTGTAAGGGGCGAGCCGGGTTGGCGATGTTGAAAATGCGCAGCCCAAGGAAACGCTCCGGGCTCGCGTCGACCTGCACGCCTTCGAGCCCGCAGTCCACGCGGCCGCGCATCTCCTCCACGGACATGATCAGGAGATTGCCCACGATCGACACGTCGCCCTGCCCGCCGGGGCAGACGACGGAGGCCATGAGCTCCGGCGCTGCTTCGGGTTGAAGCCGGTACACGTTGAAGCCGTGATAGCTGCCCACGACCATGACGTCGTCGCGAAACGCCATGTCGGTATTCGCGAACGACAGGAGCGGCGAGCGTTCGTTGGAACCGCCTCGTGCCGATTCCTCGTCGTTGCGCCCGCGCCTGCGCCGGCGCTCGCTTGCGGCGGCGGCCAGGGCTGCAAGCCGCTTCGGCGAGACGTTGGCCGGGTTGTCCGGATCGAAGAAGCCCGGCGGCTTCGGTAACGAGACCACTTTCGTGAGGTTCGAGACCGCCTCGCCGGCGTCGTCGAAGCCGGCCTTCAGTCCCGCGCGCGCGTCGGCCGAGAGGTCGATCAGCAGCAAATTCATGCGCTCGATCTCGGCATTCTGGTCGTTCGTGACGTCGCGCGTGAACTCGAACAGCGCCGGTTCGTACGCCGCGCCTGGCTGCTCCGTGAGCGCCTCGACCATGTCCACGGCGCCCACGTGGTGCTTGATCATGAGCTCGAGGAACAACCGGTCGAAGTCCGTGCCGCTGGCCGCTGCGAGCGCCGCCATCTGCTCGGGCGTGGCCATGCCTTTCATGCCGGCGTCTTCGTGAGCGGCGTGCGTCGCATGCAACGCGTGCGTCCCCGCGTCGGCTGGCGCTTCGGGCGCCTGCTCGTTGCGCTCCTCGAGCCAGCTCTGCATGAACTCGATCTCGTCTTCCTGCGAGGCGTCGATGCGCCCGGCGGCTTCGAGCACCTCCTCGCGGTTCGTGCGGTCTTTCGCGAGGGTGGCCATGTCGAGCGCTTGTTGGTGATGCGGGATCATGTTGCGCAGGAATTGCACGTCGGCCTGCGTGTAAGCCGTGCGCGCGAGGGCGATGGCTTCGTCGGCGCCGAGGCTGCGCGGCTCGCCGCCCGGGGCGCCCGGGTTCACGATCGGGGCTTGGGCGAGCGCCGCGCCTGCGACTGCCGCGAGCGTGGCGGCGCAGAGCGGTTGAAGCAGCCGCGGTCGCGGCGTGGCCGAGTAGGTCGTCACGGGGAGTCGCTCCTGGAAAAGGAAAGCTCTTGCTGCTGCGCTAGCGTGCACGTTTCGAGGCAGCGGGCCAAGTCCTCTCGCCGCCACGGGGGCCGGCGAAGACCGCTGCGCTCGCGAATCCGGGGCTCGAATTTTGATCCCCGAACCGGCTTCAAATCACCCCAACAATCTCAAGGAGAAGGCGTCATGGATGTCCCTCGATCGCTTCTCGCAGCTGTCGTGTGCTTTGGTTTTGCGGCTCCTCTTGCGCAAGCGCAAGACGTCGATCCGGAGGCGGTCGCCGCGGAAATGGCGCGAGCCAAGGGCCCCGCCAAACCCTGGAAACACGTTCGCGGATTTGGACGAGTGCTCGATCTTCGTAATCCACCCGTCGTAATCGACGAGCCGGGGCTCTATGCGATCGACCGGAATTGGGACCTCGCGGAGTCGGCGAACGGCTCGGCCGGGTTGATTCAGATTACGGCCGAGGGCGTGACGCTCGACTTACATGGCTTCGATATCTCGGCAGACCCCGGGCAAGGCACGCTGCTCGTGATCACGGGATTTGCCGAGGTGCGTAACGGCGGCATCTCGGCCTGCTGCACAGACGGCGCCGTGGCGGTGCACACCGCGAGGAGCGCGAGCTTGCATCATCTCTCGCTCTTTTCGCACGACACGATGACGTTCGACGACGGTATGTCGATCACGGACTCGGACCTCGGCGTGCGCGTGGAGATGCAATTCGGGAGCTTCTCGCAGCTACTGCGCAACACCATCACCTGCAACCGCGGCGGCCGTTGCGTGAGCTTCCTCGGCGAGAGCAACACGATGACGGACAATACGCTCACGCTTTTCCAGGGCGGGGGCGTCTACATCGCAGGCGACAGGAACGTCGCGGCGAACAACGTCATCGATGCGCGTAACGCCGTCGATCACCTCGAGGTGTTCGAGATCGCGGGCGATCGCAACGTCGTGCGCAGCAATACGTTTTTCATGGGTGGGTTTGATCAGGCCCCTCTGTGGCTGATCACCGGCACACAGAACACCCTCGACGGCAACATCGCGGCGGGAGGGCGTGCGCGGATCGGAATGGAGTTCACGGCCGACGGCAACTACTACGGCAATAACCGGATGGCGGCAGAAGTGCCGTTTGCGCTAGGCGGTACGGTGCAAGCCGACTGGGGCGGTAACGTCGGCTACTGAACACGGCTCGCTGCAGCCCGTCGGGCGGCCCGCAATGAAAGCGCCGGCGGCCGTGTGGCGACGCCGCCGGGATCGAACGAGTTTCGGGGCAAGCCCCTCCGAGCGAAACTTCGGAGGTGAAACTCCTTGCGATTGAAGCTACTATCGCTGAAACATCAAGCCCCCAAAGAGGGCTCGACAACAATTACTAAAGTCCGGTGACCGTCGCCACCCTGCGGCGCCGAGACTCCGCGTACTCAAGCCTCAGCAGCGCCTCCATCCAAGCGCTGCCCGAAGAACAAGCAACAAACGGGAGAGGTGCGGATGAAGGCGCTACGAGTATCGATCGCAGCCGGTGCGTCGGCATGGATTGCTTTTGCCGCCGGGGCGACCGATCTGCTCGAAGCCTACCAGTTGAGCCTGCAGCACGATCCGCGCCTGCAGGCCGCCCGATATCGGTATGAGGCGGCGAAAGAAGCGGTGCCGCAGGCGCGCGCGCTGCTGCTGCCGAACATCGCCGTCGAAGCCGAGTATCTCGACACCGAGCAAGACATCCGCAGCAGCGACAACGCCGTGTTCGCCGCAGGCAAGACGGACTTTCCGACGAATCGCTACGGGCTCACGCTGTCGGCGCCGCTGTTCCGCATGGCGGACTGGCACGGGCTCAAGCAGTCGCACGCCGAGGTCGCGCTGGCGCTTGCCGAGTTCACGGCCGAAGAGCAAGAGCTGCTGCGCCGCGTGGCCGAAAGCTATCTCGCCGTGCTCGCCGCCGAAGACAACGTGCGGTTCGCCGAGGCCGAGCAGGCGGCCATCGAGCGGCAGCGCCAGCTCACGCTCACGCGCCGTTCGAGCGGGCTCGCGCCGCGCACCGACGAGTTCGACGCGAACGCGCGCTATGCGCTCGTCGTGGCCAACGTCGTGGAGGCGCAGAACCAGCTCGACGACGCGCGTCAGGCGTTGCTGGAGACGTCCGGCATGCTGCTCACGGATCTCGAGCCGCTGCGCAGCGAGATTCCGCTCGAGCGGCCCAATCCGCTCGACGTCGACCAGTGGGTAGACCTCGCCCTGCGGCAAAGCCCGCAGGTGCTCGCGCGCGAGCAATCGCTCGAGGTTGCGCAGCACGAAGTTCGCAGGCAGTCGGCCGGTCGCTACCCGACGCTGAACTTGATCACGCGCGTCGACAATCGCGACACGGAAGGATCGCTGTTCGGCGGCGGCAGCGAAGTCGAAACCGCGGACGTGGCGATCCAGCTGCGCGTGCCGGTGTTCTCGGGCGGCAGTCAGGGATCGAACGTGCGCGAGGCGGCGCTCCGCGTAGACGAGACCGTCGAGCACGTGAAGCTCGAGCGCCTCGTCGTCGCTCGCCAAGCGCGCAGCGCGTACCTCGGCGTGCTGAGCGGCATCGCGCGCACGGAGGCGCTCGGCGAGTCGCTGGTCGCGCAGCGCAGCGCGCTCGACGCGAAGCAGCGCGGCTACGCCTCGGGCATCAACACGGCGCTCGACGTGCTCGACGCCGAGCGCGATCTGTACTTGATTCTGCGCGACCACGCGCAAGCGCGTTACGACTATCTCTTGAGCACGCTGCGGCTGAAGCAGGCCGCCGGCACGCTGTCGGTCGAGGACCTGGTGCGCATCAACGAAGCGCTTGCGGGCGCGAGCGCGAACTAGCCGCCGATGAGCTACGCGATGCCGCCGCGACCGCACCGACCGCTCGAGCGGTCGCCGCTCGCGCGTGTCATCTTCGAGGCGCTCGAGAGCCGCGTGCTGTTGAATGCGGAGCTCGGCGTTCCGCCGCCGCCGGATCCGGAGCTCGCCGGGGTCGAGGACGCCCTGGTGGCCGACGAAGGCGCGGTCTCGCTGTTCGCGGCGATCGAAGCCCCCACCGCCGACGGGGACGTGAACGGCACGGCCGAGGACGACGAATTCGACAGCAGCGCCACGAGCAACGAGCTCGACGGTCTCGCCGGCGACGACCGCTACGTGTTCGAGGGTGCCTGGGGCGCCGATACCGTCGCCGATACCGGCGGCGGCGAGGACACGCTTGATTTCTCGGCGGTCACGGCGGACCTTGTATTCACGATCCGGCTCGGCGCGGGTAACGCCGTCGAGGTGGAGGTCACCGACGGCACCAACACCGTCACGGCGACGGGCGTCGAGCATCTCGTCGGCGGAGAAGGCGACGACGAGTTCCGCATCGTCGGCGACGCCGCGCTCTCGGGCTCGATTCGCGGCGGCGACGGCGACGACACGCTCGTCTACGAGAACCGTGCCGGCGGCGCCACCGTCGAGTTCGCCACGGGCAAGGCGACGGGCGTCGGCGGCGGCGACACGGCGCTCGCGGTCGGCGGCGTCGAGCTCGCGATCACGGACGACGACGACGCGAATCCGCCGTCGACGCCGACGACGCTGAGCGTCACGGGCACGCGCGGCGACGACCGCTTCGAGGCCGCGGAGGGCACGGGCACGCTGACGGGCGGCCGCGGCGACGACGTCTACGTCTTCACGGACGACTCCCGCACGAACGCCGTCCGCGACGGCGAAGACCAAGGCGACGACACGCTCGATTTGTCGGCCGTCACGAACGGCATCACGTTCACGGCCGGCACCGTCGACGGCGAGCCCGGATGGACCGTGACCGTGGACGCGCTCACGCTGACGGCGTCGGGCATCGACGAGCTCGCGGGCGGCAGCGGCGCCGATCAGTTCACGGGCGGCGGGACGGACACGGTGTATCGCTTCGCCGAGGATTGGGGCAGCGACACCGTGACCGACGACGCGGGCGGCGACGACACGCTGGATTTTTCGCGCGTCACCGCGGATCTGACGTTCAGCATCGGCGCGAACGGTGCCGTTACGGTGACCGACGACGCCGGGAACTCCGTCATCGCAGCCGGCATCGAGCATTTGATCGGCGGCCGTGGCAACAACGAGTTCGTGATGCAGGTCGGCGCCAGCCTGGCCGGCACGATTCGCGGCAACAGCCACGCGCGCAACACGCTCGACTACGGCTTCTTCAACGACGCCGTGACCGTGAATCTCGCCGAGCGCTCGGCCACGGGCATCGACGACGGCGTGTTCGGCATCCAGCACGTCATCGGCGGCGCCGGCGACGATGTACTGACCGGCGACGACGCGGACAACGAGCTCGCGGGCCGCGACGGCGACGATAGCTACGACGGCGGCGCGGGCACGGACACCGTCTCGTTCGCGGGCGGCGACGCCGTCGATGCCGATCTCGTGCGCGGTACGGCGTTGCTCGCCGGCATAGAAGAGACGCTCGCCGGCATCGAGAACCTGATCGGCTCGTCGTTCGGCGACGTGCTGACGGGCGATGCCGCGGACAACGTGTTCGTCGGCGGCGGCGGCGCGGACACCATCGACGGCGGCGGCGGCGCGGACACGGTCGATTATCGCGACGCGCAGCAAGCCGTCGACGTTAATCTCGCGACCGGCGCCGTCACGGGCGGCGCAACGGAAACGCTCGCGAACATCGAGAACGTCATCGGCACGGGGTTCGGCCGCGGCGCCGGCCTCGGCGACAGCATCACGGGCAACGGCAGCGCGAATCGCATCTTCATCGCGGCCGGCGCCGACGCCACGGTCAGCGGCGGCAACGAGCTCGTCATCGACGCCGGCGGCAATGCGCTCGCGGCCGCGACGGGCACCACCGTGGAGATCGACGGCGCGACGGTCACGCACGGCGGCTTCGAGAGCGTGCGCGTGCGCGAGACGCTCACGGCCATCGACGGCGACGGCGTGGGGCAGCTCGCGGCGGGCTTGCGCGCGCTCGCGCAGCGCATCGCGAATCTCGAAGGCTCGGGCGCGTTCGCGCTCGACCTGCCGCTCGCCGACGCCGAAGGCACGAGCTTCGGCGCGCTGCTCGGATTCAGCCGCGTGCTCACGAAGCTCGCCGACGACTTCGACGAAGAGCTCCAGGACGCGAACGGCGACTACGAAGCGAGCGATACGGCAGCGCTGCGCGAATTTTTCGAGGACTGGGCCGCGAACGAGCTCAACAACGACGACGATCTCGAGGGCACCCGAGAGTGGATCGCGCGCACGCGCGGCTTCATGGATTCGCTCGTGCTCGATCCAAGCACCGGCGCCGTGACGGAGCTTTCGCTCCGGCACCGCTCGACGAACGAGCGCACGACGTTCATGGACCTGTCCGAGTCGGCGCTCTTGACCGGCGCCGGCGTGCTCTTCGACCACGGCCAAGGGTTCGAGCTCACGAGCGGCTTCGATCTCGATCTCACGTTCGGCCTGGACAATTGGGATGCGGGCGCGGCCACGGGCGAGTTCTTCGTCGACACCGGCGAGCGGTTCGATGTGCGCGCGTTCGCCTCGCTGAAAGACGAGCTGCCCGTGCAGCTCACGAACCTGGCCACGCGCGTCGGCTTCTTGGGCGGCAGTCTCGGCAGCGCGGCCGGCATCGGCAGCTTGAGCGCGAGCGCGAACGCGGATTTCGCGGCCGGCGACGACCGGCTCTCGCTGGTCGAGCTTGAGTTGATCGGCTTCGCGGTGGCGAACGCCACGGGCACGCTCGACAGCGACCTGCCGTTCGAGACCGGCGACGGTCTCGAGGCGGATGTCGCCGACGACGACCTGACGTTCGGCGCCGGCAACTTCCTGCAAGCCGCGCTCGACGTCGCCGTGCCCGACGAGCTGTCGAGCTTCACGCTGGCCACGCCCGGCGAGCTGCTGCGCATGCTCGGCCAGCTCGGCGGCTGGCTCTCGTCGCTCAGCACGTCGGACATCCTCGACCTCACGATTCCGTTCGCCGGCGATGCGACGCTCGGCGACGCGCTCGACTTCGGCCAGGCGTTCGGCGAGGAGATGCTGCGCTACCTCGTGCAGCACGACGGCCTGCGCTTAGGTGTGGAAACGGTCAAAACCGGGCGCTTGACCGACGATGCCGGCGACGACGCGGTGGCCACGTTCACGTTGGCGCTGCTCGCCGACGACGCCGTCGAGCACAGAGTGACGGTTGCGCTGCGCGCGGGCGCCACGGCGTTCAACTCGAGCGCCGAGGATCTGCGGGCGCAGGTGGAGCAGGCGCTGCTCGACAGTGCCGGCGACGACGACGAGCTGCGCGAGCTCGTGGAGAACGTGGAAGTGCTGCTCGTCGAGGGCCGCATCGCGTTCCGTCCGCTCGCGCAGCAAACCGACGTCACGCGAGTCACGCTGCCCCGAATCGGCAATCAGGTGCTCGGCTACGACGGACGGCGGCTCGTCGTGCCG
>CAMPKU010000051.1 GCA_946887385.1 uncultured Gammaproteobacteria bacterium | reverse complement strand
ACCATTACGACTTCCGGCTCGAGTGGGGCGGCGTGCTCAAGTCCTGGGCCGTGCCGAAGGGGCCGTCGCCGAATCCCGCCGACAAGCGGCTGGCGGTGCACGTCGAGGATCATCCCGTCGATTACGTCAACTTCGAGGGCGTGATTCCGCCGGACAACTACGGAGCCGGCGCCGTGATCGTCTGGGACCGCGGCCAGTGGGTGGCGTTGAACGACATCGCAGCCGGTTTCGACAAGGGAAAACTCCTGTTCGAGCTGCGCGGCCACAAGCTGCGCGGCAAGTGGACGCTCGTGAAGACGAAGCGCGGCAAGAACGAGTGGCTGCTCATCAAAGAGCGAGACGCGTACGCGACGACGAAGGGCACCGAAGACTATCCGCACGATTCGGTGCTGTCGGGACGCACGGTGGAGCAGGTTGCAGGCGGCGATCCGCGCGGAGCGAAGATCGGCGCCCGGCTGCGCAAGCTCGGCGCCGCGAAGCGCGACGTAAGCGCGCGTGACTTGAGCCCGATGCTGGCCACGCCGGGCAAGCCGTTCTCGGATCCGCGCTGGGTGTTCGAGCTGAAGTACGACGGCTACCGGCTGCTCGCGGAGAAAAGCGCCGGCGAGACCACGCTGTACTCGCGGGCCGGTCACGACTTCACGGCCACCTTTCCGGAAATCGCGGAAATCGTGGCGGCGCTGCCGTTCTCGCACTTCATCATCGACGCCGAAGTCGTCGTGCTCGATGCGCGCGGTAACCCAAGTTTCTCGTTGCTGCAAAAGCGCGGGCGCCTCACGCGTCGTGCCGACGTCGCGCGCGCGGCACTCGAGCTGCCGACGAGCATCTACGCGTTCGATCTGCTCGCGTTCGAGGGCTTCGACTTGCGCGCGCTGCCGCTCATCGAGCGCAAGGCCGCGTTGCGCGGCCTGTTGCCCGTCTCCGGCGCGCTGCGCTACTCGGAGCACTTCGTGGAGCAAGGCGTAGCGATGTTCGAGGAAGCCGAGCGGTTAGGTGCCGAAGGCATCATCGGCAAGCGCGCGGCATCGCCGTACGTGAGCAAGCGCTCCGCAGACTGGATCAAGATCAATGCCGCGAAGTCCGACGACTTCGTGGTGGTGGGCTACATGCCGCCGAAGCAGGGCGGCAAGGGTTTCGGCGCCTTGCTGCTCGCGCAATACCAGAACGGCACGCTGACGTACGCAGGCCGCGCCGGCAGCGGTTTTGCGGCGCGCGACTTCGCTGTGCTCGAGCCGTTGCTGGCCGCCAAGCCGGCCGCAGAGCCGCCTGCGGGCGCCGCGTTAGAGCGCGGCGCCGTGTGGCTCGCCGACGGCCCGGTGGTGCAAGTGAAGTTCAAGCAGCGTACGCCCGACGGCAACCTGCGCCAGCCCGTGTTCATGCGCATGCGCACCGACAAGAAACCGGCCGAATGTGTCTGGCTCACGGAGTTGACCGGCGCGTCGGAGGTCGCCGAGCCTGCGCCGCTCGCCGCCGAGCCGCCGGAGCGGCCGACGGTCGCATTCACGAACCTCGACAAAGTGTTCTGGCCAGCCGACGGCTACACGAAGGGTGACCTGATCGCGTATTACGAAGGCGTGGCCGAGTGGCTGCTGCCGTATTTGAAAGACCGCCCCGTCGTGCTCACGCGCTACCCGGACGGCATCGAGGGCAAGTCGTTCTTCCAGAAGGACGCGCCCGTGTACGCGCCGAGCTGGCTGCGGCTCGAGACGATGTGGAGCGAGCACGCCGAGCGGGAGATCCGCTACTTCGTGCTCGACGACGTCGAGTCGCTGCTCTATGTGGCCAACATGGGCACGATTCCGCTGCACGTGTGGTCGAGCCGCGTGGCCGCGCTCGAGCGGCCCGACTGGTGCATCCTCGATCTCGATCCGAAAGGCGCGCCGCTGAAGCACGTGGTGACGATTGCGCGCCACATCCATGCGCTTTGCGAAGACGTGGGGCTCGAGACGTTCGTGAAGACCAGCGGCTCGACAGGGCTGCATGTGCTGATCCCGCTCGGTGCGCGCTATACCTACGAGCAATCCCGCACGCTGGCCGAGCTGCTCGCGCGCTTCACGGCGAAATCGCTGCCCGACATCGCGACGATCGTGCGCGCAGTGTCGGATCGCGACGGCAAGGTTTACCTCGATTACTTGCAGAACGGCCACGGCCGCCTGCTCGTGTCGCCGTTGTGCGTGCGGCCGCTGCCTGCGGCACCCGTGTCGATGCCGCTCGAGTGGTCGCAGATCAACGGCCGGCTGAAGCTCGAACGCTTCAACATCCGCTCGGCGCGCAAGTGGCTGCAAGCGCACGGCGATCCGGTTGCTGCGGTACTCACGCAGTCGACGGACATGCTGGCCGCGCTGCAGTCGTTGGCGCGGCGCCTCGCCGGCTGACGCCGCCGGCCCGTGGCACAATGATGGGCGAGGTGACGCCCATGCGAATCGATTTGGTTTCCGACGTGGTCTGCCCGTGGTGCGCGATCGGCGTGAGCGCGCTCGAGCGTGCGCTCGAGCAGGTGGGCAGCGAGCTCGGCCCCATCGAGCTGCACGTGCAGCCGTTCGAGTTGAATCCCACGATGCCGCCGGAGGGCGCCAACGTTGCGGACTATCTGAGCGAGAAGTACGGCCTGAGCGCGGAGCAGCTCGAGGCGAATAAAGCGCGCATCGTCGAGCGCGGCGCCGCCGAAGGGTTCGCGTTCGGCGCGCGCGAGCACATCTGGAACACCTTCGATGCGCACCGGCTGTTGTTCTGGGCCGGTGTGGAAGGGCCGCCGGGCGCGCAGCGTGCTCTAAAGCGCGCGCTGCTCGCGGCCTATCACGGCGCCGGCCGCAACATCAGCGCCCACGACGTGCTCGTCGAGCTCGCGGCGCAAGCCGGTCTACCGGCCGAGCGCGCGCGTGAGGTGCTCGAGCGCGGCGAATTCGCCGCCGAGGTGCGCCAGGCCGAGCGGTTCTGGCAAGAGGTGGGCATTCATTCCGTGCCGGCCGTGATCGTCGATCGCAAGCATCTGATCTCGGGCGGACAGCCGAGCGCCGTTTTCGAGCAAGCCCTGCGGCAGATCGCGGCCGAGGCCGCGGCCCCCCAGGCCTAGTCCGCCCAACCGTTGCAAAGCCCAGCGTTTCCCAACACCATCGTGTGGCGCATCAAGCGCCGGAGAACAACATGAAAAGCCTTCGTTCCGTTTCGGTAGCGTTCGCGGCGGCTGCCGTCGGCAGTCTCGCGCTCGCCGAGCCTGAGTACGCGACCATCGAGCTATCGATCGATATCGCGAAACCGGCCAAAGAGGTATGGGAAAAGGTTGGCGGGTACTGCGACATTGCGGAGTGGCTCAACGTGGATTGCGCCATCACGTCCGGCGACGGCGGCATGGGCACCGTGCGTGTGCTCGCGGGCGGCCGAGTCACGGAGATTCTGGTGGCGCAGACGGAGCTGTCGTACGGCTACACGCAGCCCGCGCGCGAAGGCCAGTTCTACAACCTGTACCACGGGTTCATGGAGGCAAGGCCGGTTACGAACGGAACGTCGAAGATGCTCTACACGCTCGTCTACGACGTGTCCGACAAAGCGGACCAGGCCGCGAAGGACGCCGACATCGCGCGGCGGCGCGGCATGTTCGAAACCGCGCTGAACAACATCAAGACCATTGCCGAGGCCGACTGAGCGGGCGCCGCGGCAGCGAGGAGCATGGAGCATGAGCCGACGGCACCGCGCGGCCGCAATGCTCGCGGCCTTGCTCGTGTTCGTCGCGCCGGTTCCGGCGGCGGCCATGGCTGACTTGGCCGAGCGGTACGTGAAACTCGTGCTCGCCGTGGGCGTGCACGACGCGGACTACGTGGATGCCTACTACGGGCCGCCCGAGTGGCGCGAGGCCGCCGCCCGCGAGCGCCGCAGCCTCGCCGAGCTCGACCAGGAGGCTGGCGCACTGCTCGCGGAGCTCGCGGGCCGAGCGCCCGCCGCCGGCGCCGACGAGCTCGAGCAGCTTCGCCATCGGTATCTCACGCGGCAAGTCGAGTCGCTGCGCGCGCGTCTCTCGATGTTGCGCGGCGAGCGGCTCAGCTTCGACGCCGAGTCGGCTGCGCTTTACGACGCCGTTGCGCCCGTCCATACCGAGCAGGAGTTTGCGGCCGTGCTCGCGCAGCTCGAGCAGCGCTTGCCCGGAGAGGGTGCGCTGGCCGAACGGTACGAGGCGTTCCGCGGCGGCTTCGAAATTCCGAAGGACAGGCTCGACGCCGTGTTCGCCGCGGCGATCGAAGGCTGCCGCGAGCGTACCCTCGCGCACATTGCCTTGCCCGCCGAGGAAAGCTTCACGATCGAATACGTGACGGGCAAAACCTGGAGCGGCTACAACTGGTATCAGGGCGACTATCGCAGCCTGATCCAGATCAACACCGACCTGCCGATCTACATCGATCGGGCGATCGATCTCGCCTGTCACGAAGGGTATCCCGGCCATCATGTTTACAACGTGCTGCTCGAGCGGCACCTGGTGCGCGAGCGCGGCTGGCAGGAATACTCGGTATACCCCCTGTTCTCGCCGCAGTCGCTGATCGCCGAGGGCACGGCTAACTACGGTATCGAGGTGGCGTTTCCCGACGCCGAGCGGCGAGCGTTCGAGCGCACGGTGCTGTTCCCGGCCGCGGGGCTCGACGCGTCGCAGGTGGAGCTCTTCTACGAGATCGCCGCCCTCGTCGAGCAGCTTTCGTATGCCGGTAATGAAGCGGCGCGGCGTTACCGCAACGGCGAGATCGATGCCGAGGCCGCCGCGCGTTGGCACACCACGTATACGTTGAGCTCACCTGCGCGCGCCGAGCAGCGCGTGCGGTTCATCGACCAATACGGCGCCTACGTCATCAATTACAACCTCGGCAAAGACCTCGTCGCGCGCTACGTCGAGAGGCGCGCCGGGGACGATGCCGAGCGGCGCTGGCGCGAGTTTGCGCGACTGATTTCCTCTCCCCGCTTGCCCTCGGGTCTCGAGGACTAAGCAGGCCATCAATCACTTACGCGACGATTTGAACGTGGACCGCGAGGGCGCGTGATGCGAGAGATCGCGGGCGCCTCGTGTGCGGGCAGAGAACGGCGCCGGGCAGCGAGCCATGCTCGCGGCTGCCCGGCGCGTCGCATTCGGGTGGCGGGTTAGTTCACCAACGCCTTCAGGCCCTTAAGCGGCAAAACTCGAACTTTCTTTGAGGCCGGCTTCGCTTTGAACATCACTTTTTCTTTCGTGAACGGGTTGATGCCTTCACGCGCCGGCGAGGCCGGCTTCTTCACGACCTTCATCTTGAGCAGTCCCGGCATGGTGAACAGACCGGCGCTGCGGAGGCTCTTCTTGATGACGCCGTTCAGCGAGTCGAACACTCCGGCAACCTCTTTACGAGACAGCTTGGTGTCCTTGCAGATCTGAGCGACGATTTCCGACTTCGTGGGTGCTTTGGCCATACTCGACTCCTGGTGTTGTTAGAAAACCGCGGAAAAACCCGCGTTTCGACGAAATCCCGGCGAAACATACCATAAGCGCGGAAGAAGGGAGTCCCCGTTTTTTTCGAGGTTTACCGCTCGCGGCGAGTCGGAATCCGAAACCGTTCGCAGTAGCTCGCGAAGCGTGCCGCTTCCGTCTGGCGGCTCAAGCCGAACTGCTCGAGTGTGTAGCTATGCACACCATGTTTGTTCTTCGGGTTGGCTGACAGGAAGTTGCCCATCGCGGTACGCGCATCCGCGGTGAACGGCCAGCCGAGAAAGTCGTACACGCGCTCGGCGGTACCGAACGGATCGGTCTCGATGGATTCGAACGGCACATCCAAAAATTGTGACGGCGGCGCCCGATCTCGCACCCGCAAGAATTTTTCGAGCGCGCGCGCCCAGCGATCCGCCCAATCGGCGGCAATGCGTTGCGGATCGGTGCTGTCGCTGAACGCGCGCCGCAGCACCGTGGCATGGCTCGCCATGGAGGCCATTACTCGCAGCGGATCGCGATGCGTGTGGATGATGCGCGCATCGGGGTAGCGCTCGAGCAAGCCTTCGAGCGCGAACAAGTGGCCCGGCGCCTTCAGCACCCAACGATCGCCGGGGCTTTTCGCTTGCAAGTGCTGCAGGAAGCGATAGTGAAAGTCGAAGCCGAGCGTCTGCGGCGCCTCTTCGAGCCAGTCCTGGTACGAGCGCACGTCGTGAGTGGTGTGGAACTGGATGCTCATGAACGCTTGCGCCGTGATCGCGATGCACTCTTGCGGTAAATCTGCAGCGATCGGGTGGATGCGCATGAACTCCGGAGCCAGCCGGTCGGCCCACGCGAGTCGCGCCGCCGTCTGCGCGCGCGCGCGTGCGACATCGTCCACCGAACGCGATGCGGCCGGATACATCACCTCCCACGTCAGCGGCGCGCGATTCGCCGGGTCCTCGCTGATCAAGCCGTGCAGGTGCGTGGTGCCGGTGCGCGGCAGGCCGATGATGAACACGGGGGACGCCACGCGCTGCCGTTCGATGGCGGGATTGGCGGCGCGCTCGGCTTCCATGCGGAGCAGATTGTCGAGCAAGCTCACGAGGAGCTCGCGCACGGTGATTCTGCCGAGCGTGGAGAGCTTGGCCTCGTCGCGGTACGACTTGAGCAGCCGGTCGAGCGGCTCCGCGAAATCCCACGCGCCGTAGCTGCTCGAGCCCGCGCGGCGGCGCGCAGCGCGATGCAGCGCTTCGGCATCGAGCGTCGGCGTCTCGACGCCGAGCCGGCGCAATGTGCGGCCGCCCATGTTCAAGCCGCGCACCGCGGTCCTGACACAGGCCTGCGAGAAAGTCATCGGTGAGAAGGGGTTTGCTACTATTCGACGCCGGCATTGTGTCCTAAGGAGTTGCGACGCAGCAATGAGCCCGCTACAGATCAAGTCGCTGATCGTCGACGTGCCCGATTTCCCGAAGCCCGGCATCGTCTTCAAGGACATTACGCCGGTGCTCGCAAACCCCGCTGCGCTCGGCGCGGTGGTGGAGCAACTTGCCGAGCACGGCGCGCGCTTGCGCTGCGACGGCGTGCTTGCCATCGAGTCGCGCGGCTTCATCGTCGGTGCGCCGCTCGCGTTGAAGCTGGGTTTACCGCTGCACCTCGTGCGCAAGCGCGGCAAGCTGCCGCGCGCCGCGCTCACGGTTCGCTATGAGCTCGAGTACGGGTTCGACCATCTCGAGCTGCACACCGACGCCATTCGCAGCGGCGGCCGCTATCTCATCGTCGACGACATCATCGCCACAGGCGGCACCGCGGCGGCCGTGGCCAGCATCGTGGCGCAGCAGAACGCGACGGTTGCCGCCTGCCTGTTCTTGATCGAGCTCGAGTTCTTGCACGGCCGCGACAAGCTGCCCGGGCTCGAGGTCGTGAGCTTGATCACCTATTGATGCGGGCGCCGCTCAATACGAGCGGCTCAGGATGAACTCCGACAGCCACTCGAGGCCCGCCGCACTCGGGCCGAGCGTGCGCAGCGCCGTGACGGCGCGCTCGTGAGTCTGCGCGGCGCGACGGCGCGCGCCCTCCATGCCGAGCGTGGAGGGATACGTGGATTTATCGTTGCCCGCGTCGCTGCCGGCGTTCTTGCCCAGAGTGGCCGTGTCTTGCTCCACTTCGAGCAAGTCGTCGCGGATCTGAAACACGAGCCCGATGTCGCTGGCGAACACGTCGAGGCTGGCGCGTTGCTCGGCGCTCAAAGTGCCGAGCTCGCTCGGCATCATGATGGCCGCCCGAATCAGGGCGCCCGTCTTGCCGCGGTGGATGCGCTCGAGGCCATGCTCGTCGAGGCGCAGGCCTTCGGCCGCCATATCGAGCGCTTGGCCGCCGACCATGCCCGCCGGCCCGGCTGCCTGCGCCAGCCACGCGATGAGCTTGACCAAAGGTTCCGCTCGGCCGGTGAGCGCCGGATCGGCGGCCAGCACCTCGAATGCCAACGCTTGCAGCGCATCCCCGGCCAGGATCGCCGTCGCCTCGTCGAACTGACGATGAACGGTGGGGCGGCCGCGCCGCAAATCGTCGTCGTCCATGGCCGGCAAGTCGTCGTGGATGAGCGAGTAAGCGTGGATCAGCTCGACGGCTGCGGCGATTGCATCGAGCGACGGTTCCGGCGCGCCGACGAGCTCACCGCTCGCATACACCAGCAGCGGACGAACGCGCTTACCGCCGCCGAGCACGGAGTAGCGCATGGCGTCGAGCAATCGTTCGGGAACATGGTCGCCGCGCAAAGCTTCGGCGAGCTTGCGGTCGACTCTGCTACGGTAATGATCGAGACGTTGCGAGAATGCGACGGAGGTGCCCCGTGTTATCATCGCGAGCCATCCTAACACCGAAACGGCGTGTCCGACGCGAGCCTGCGTGGTGACTGAATCGAGCCCAACAATCCGCGCGTCCGCCGACGATCTAGCTTATCAGCGCGGAATTCTGCCGGGCGTCTCTCGCACGTTCGCTCTCACGATTCCCGTGCTGCCCGATGCGCTGGCCGTGGTGATGACCAACGCGTACTTGCTGTGCCGCATCGCCGACACGATCGAGGACGATCCCGGCCTAACGCACGAGCAGAAGTCGCAGTTTCATGCGCGCTTCGTCGCCGTGGTGAAAGCCGACCACGACGGCGGCGAGTTCGCGCGCGATCTCGAGCCGCTTCTGTCCCAGCGTGTGTTGCCGGCCGAGCGCGATCTCGTTCGCAACACCGCCGCCGTCATCCGCGTTACGCACGGCTTCAGCATGGACGAACGCGCGGCGCTCACGCGCTGCGTGTCGATCATGTGCCGCGGCATGCCGGAGTTTCAGCGCAACAAGAGCTTGCGCGGGCTCGAGGATTTGGACGAGCTCGCCGAGTACTGCTACTACGTCGCCGGCGTGGTGGGAGAGATGTGCACCGAGCTCTTCTCTTTGCATTGCCCGGAGCTCGCCGCAAAGCGCGACGTCATGCTGCGCTTGGCCGTGTCGTTCGGCCAGGGCTTGCAGATGACGAACATATTGAAGGACATCTGGGACGATCGACAGGCCGGCGCATGCTGGCTGCCGCGCAGCGTGTTTGCGCACGGCGCGCTCGATCTCGCGCAACTGGAAACGTGGCACACGCAGCCGGAGTTTCGCGACGGCCTGAACCAGCTCATTGGCGTGGGCCACGCGCACCTGCGCAACGCACTCGAATACACGTGCTTGATTCCGAAGCGCGAGGCCGGAATTCGCCGCTTCTGTTTGTGGGCCATCGGGCTCGCCGTGCTCACGCTGCGCAACATTCACCGCCATCCCACGTTCCGCGCGGGCAGCGAGGTGAAGGTATCGCGCCGTACGGTGAAGGCCACGGTGCTCACCACCAACTTGACGCTGATGAGCAATCGCGCGCTGCGGCTCATGTTCGCGCGCGCAGCCGACGGTCTTCCGCTCGCCACGTCGGCGCTCGCGACTGCGGCAAGCGCCGAGCTCGAGCGACCCGGACGAGTCGATGTCGTTTGATGAGCCCGCCAGTTCAGGCGGCGCAGCCAGCATCGCGTTCGTAGCCGCGCTCGGCATTGAATGCCACAGCCTGCGCGGCCAGCGGGCCGCAGCATGGAACGTCGTGCAGAGCGGCCCCGGCGGTGCGCGTGCTGCCGCCGCGGCAGCGCGAGCGGTGGATGCCGGCGCGAGCGTGCTGATCTCCTGGGGCCTTGCCGGCGGTCTCGATGCGCGCCTCGGCGCGGGTACGCTCGTGGTGCCGCGCCGCCTGGTCGAGCAGGGCGCCCCGCCGCTGCCGGTGGACGCGAGCTGGCATGCCCGCTTCGCCGCCCTCGCCGACGAGTTCGTGCTCGATCAGGGCGACCTCTTGACGGTGCCGGCGGCGCTCGAGTCTCCGGCGGCCAAGCGTGCGGCGGCTGCGGCGACGGGCGCGGCGGCCGTCGACATGGAGTCGGCCGCCATCGCGGCGGTTGCGGCGCGGGCGGGCGTGCCGTTCGTCGCGTTGCGCGTCGTGGTGGACAGCGTTCAGGACTCGCTGCCCGCACATGCCGAGCAGTGGATCGATGAGCGCGGCGAGCGCCGTCTGGCGGCCGTGCTGCGCGCCGTCGGAACCCCGCGGGACTGGCGCGCGCTGCTCACACTGGCGAATCGCTACCGTGCGGCGAGCGCCGTGCTCGAGCGGCTCGCGCGCGCGCTCGCTAGCCGGCAGCTGGCCGGGGACGGATTCATTTTCCGCGTCGACGCGGAAAATAAATCCGTCCCCTTTTAGGAGCTAAGGCGTGGCGGAGCGCATCGGCGCCTGGCTCGCGGCGTGGGCGAGCGTAGTGCTCGCGCGGCCGCGGCTCGCGGCCATTGCGACGCTGGCGCTCGCCGGGCTCGCGGCCTACTACGCGGCCGGCAACCTGCGCGTGAATACCGATAGCGCGAACATGATTGCGGCCACGGTGCCTTGGCGGCAGCACTACAACGACTATCGGGATGCATTTCCGCTGCGTGACCGCAATCTGCTGATCGTCATCGATGCGCCCACGCCGCAGATTACCGACGAGTTCACTGCGGCACTGCTGCGCGAGCTGCGCGCGCAGCCCGAGCGCTATCGCTCGCCGCTCGCGGCGGGGGAGGGCGAGTTCTTCGAACGCAACGGCCTCCTGTATTTACCCACGGCCGAGCTCGCGGCGCTCACGGACCGCTTGGCTGCCGCGCAGCCTTTGATCGGCCTGCTCGAGCAGCGGTTCGACGGCCCGGCGGTGCTGCGCGTGGCGCGTCAAACGTTGACGGCCGAGGCGGCCGCCGACGACGCCGCGCTCGCCTCCTTTTATGAGGAGCTTGCGCACACCGTGGCGGCTGCTGCCGATGGCAACCCCGAACCCATGGCGTGGGACCGGCTCATCGGCGCCGGCACGCCGCCGTCGACGCGCCGGCTCATCGCGCTGCAGCCGGCCGTCGATTTCAGCCGCATGCAGCCGGCGGCCGCCGCCATCGCCGACATCCGCGCAATGGCCGCGCGGCTCAATGCCGGGCGCGCGGAACCCGTGAGCGTGCGCCTCACGGGCACCGTGGCAATGGAGCACGAAGAGCTGCTCAGCGTGAGCCGCGGGGCAGGGCTCGGCGCGGCTGCCACGTTCGTGATGGTTGCGCTCGTTCTCTACGCGGCGCTGCGCTCGTGGCGATTGTTGATCGCGTCGCTCGTCACCTTGGCTGTCGGCTTGTCGCTCACGGCGGCGTTTGCGGCGGCCGCCGTCGGTCAACTGAACCTGCTCTCCATCGCGTTCGTGGTGCTCAACGTGGGTCTCGGCAGCGATTACGTGATTCACATGCTGCTGCGCTACCGCGAGCTTGCGGCGGCCGGCGAAGCCACCACTGCTGCGCTCGTGGCCACTGTGCGGGACGTGGGCTCCTCGCTCGTGCTGTGCGTCGTGACGACGGCCGCAGGCTTTTACTCTTTCATTCCGACGGCGTTCTCGGGGGTGTCGGAGCTTGGCTTGATCGCCGGCACGGGCGTGTTCTTCGGCTTGTTCGCGAGCGTCACGCTGCTGCCTGCGCTCGTGGCCTGGTGGGCCCCGCCGCCGCGCGTGGGTGCCGTGCCCACGTGGCTCGATCCGCGGGTGTTCGCGCCGCTCAGTCGCCGGCCGCGGCTCGTGCTCGGCGTGACGGCCGTCGCCTTGCTGGGATCGCTTGCGCTATTGCCGCGCGTCACCTTCGACAGCAATCCGATCCATCTTCGCGATCCCGACAGCGAGTCGGTAACCACTCTGCTCGAGCTGGCCGCCGACGGCGACGCGCCGGTATTGAACCTGGCCGCCGTGGCGCCCGATCGCGCCACGGCGTCCGACTGGGCCGCCGCGCTTCGCGCTTTGCCCGAGGTGCGGCGCGTGACGACGACGGATGCGCTCGTGCCGGCGGAGCAGGACGAAAAGCTCGCGCTGCTCGAGGACCTCGCTCTGCTCTTGGGCCCAAACTTCGGCGAGCTCGAGCGCGCGCCGCCCGACGCCGCGGCGCTCGCCGCAGCGCTCGCCGAGCTCGAAGCGGCCCGCGCCGGCGCGCCGGCCGCGAGGACGCTGCATGACGCGGTCGCACGATTTCGCGCGCAGAATGCCGCAGCCGGCGAGGCCGAGCGCGACGCGGCGCTGCGCGCGCTCGACGACGCGCTCACGGCGGGCCTGCCCCGCGAGCTCGAGCGGTTGAAGGCGGCCCTCGGCGCCGAGGCGTTCGAGCGGAACGATCTGCCGCAGGCACTCGCCGCGCGCTGGATGGCCGACGACGGCCGCGAGCTGGTCGAGATCACTCCGGCCGAGGACGTCAGCGACAATGCGGCCGCGCGGCGCTTCATCAGCGCCGTGCAGAGCGTAGTGCAAACGGCGACGGGGCTGCCGGTGGTTTATCAGGAAGCGTCGGCCACGGTGGTGGCGGCATTCGAGCGTGCGCTCGTGTACGCGTTCATCATGGTGTCGGCGATCATCTGGCTCGTGTTGCGCGACGCCAAAGACACGCTGCTGGTGCTGTTGCCGATCGCGCTCGCCACGGTGCTGACGGCCGCGCTCACGGCGCTCGTCGATATGCCGTTCAATTACGCCAATATCATTGCGCTGCCGCTGCTCGTGGGGCTCGGCGTGGACAATGGCATTCACGTGGTGCATCGGCTGCGCAGCGAATCCGGCGAACGTTTGTTCGCCACGAGCACGATGCGCGCCGTGCTGGCGAGCGCGCTCACCACGATCGCGAGCTTCGGCAATCTGGCATTTTCCGCACACGTGGGCACGTCGAGCATGGGCGTGCTGCTTGCGCTCGGCCTCGCCGTGAGCATGGCTGCCACGTTGATCGCGCTGCCCGCGTGGCTCGAGCTGAAGCCACGGCAGAGAATTCCGGCATGACGGCGCTCGTCACGGGCGCGAACGGCTTTTTGGGCTCTGCCGTTGCGCGTGCGCTGCTCGCCGACGGAGCGGAAGTGCGCGCGTTCGTGCGCCGCGGCAGCGACCGGCGCAATCTCGCCGGCGTGGACGTGGAGATCGCCGAAGGCGAGCTTACGGACGCAAGCTCGCTGCGGCGTGCAGCCTCGGGCTGTAGGGCGGTGTTTCACGTGGCGGCCGATTATCGGCTCTGGGTGGCGGATCCGGAGCCGATGTACGCCGCGAACGTGAACGGTTCCGTGAACGTGCTCGAAGCAGCAGCCGAAGCCGGCGCCGCGCGTATGGTCTACACCTCGAGCGTGGCCGTGCTCGGCACAACTAAGGATCGAACGCCCGCCGACGAAAACACCCCGGTGGCGCTTGCCGACATGGTGGGCCACTACAAGCGGTCCAAATTTCTTGCCGAGCAAGCCGTGCAGCGGCGCGCGCTGGAGCTCAAGTTCCCCGTGGTTACGGTGAATCCGTCGACGCCGATCGGGCCGCGCGACGTGAAACCTACGCCAACGGGCCGCATCTTGCTCGATGCGGCCGCCGGACGCATGCCGGCATTCGTGGACACCGGGTTGAATCTGGTGCACGTCGACGACGTGGCAGAGGGGCACGTTGCGGCACTCAAGCTCGGCAGACCCGGCGAGCGCTACATCTTGGGCGGAGACGATTTCACCCTGGAGCAGATCCTGGCGCTCGTCGCAGAGCACGTGGGCCGGCGAGCGAGTACGATTCGCCTGCCGCATTGGGCCGTGTATCCGCTTGCGGCGGTAGCGGAGGCCGTCGCAATGCTCACGAAACGCGAGCCGCGCGTCACGCTCGACGGCGTACGGATGTCCACGAAGCACATGTATTTTTCGAGCCGCAAAGCGCAGCAAGAGCTTCAGTATCGTTGGCGCGATCCGCGGTTGGGCGTAGCGGCGGCCATCGATTGGTTCAAGCGCAATGAATACTTCTAAGCACAACGCGTTACAACCGGCGCGAGCGCGCGCAGGCGCGAACTTCGCGCTCGTGAAGTATTGGGGGAAGGCCGACGCACGCCTCAACGTGCCGGCCGTCGGCTCGATCTCGATCACGCTCGATTCGTTGTTTACCGACACGACGGTCGAGCTGGCGCACGACCTTACGGACGACGAGCTCACGCTCGACGGTAAGCGCCGCGGCGAGGACACCGCGAAGGTCTCTGCTTGCATCGATCTGTTGCGCCGCAAAGCCGGTGTGGACACGCGCGTGCGCATTGTCAGCCGCAACAATTTTCCCACCGGCGCCGGGCTCGCGTCTTCGGCCTCCGGGTACGCCGCGCTCGTGCGCGCGGCGGAAGCGGCGTTCGGCCTCACGCTCACGCCGCGCGAGCGCAGCATTGTGGCGCGCTTCGGTTCGGGCTCCGCGGCGCGCTCGATCTTCGGCGGCTTCGTCGAAATGCATGCCGGCACTGCGCCCGACGGCAACGACAGCTTCGCGGAGCCGCTGCTCGATGCCGCCGAGTGGCCGCTCGAGGTCGTCATCGCGGTAACCGCGAAGGAAGAGAAGGCGATCGGCTCTCGCACGGGCATGACGCGCTCGGCGGACTCGTCGCCGTATTACGCCGCCTGGGTGGCGGGTCAGCCGCCCGATCTCTCCGCGGCGCGCACCGCGATCCGTGCGCGCGATTTCACGCCGCTCGCCGCGGTGGCCGAGCACAACTGCTTGAAGATGCATGCGGCCGCGCTCACGGCTCGTCCGCCGCTCGTGTATTGGAACGGCGCGACGGTCGAGTGCTTGCGCATCGTGCAGCTGCTCCGAGCCGGCGGTGTTCCGGTGTTCTTCACCATCGATGCGGGCCCGCAGCTCAAGGCTGTCTGCGAGCGCGGCGCGCGCGACAAAGTGGCGGCCGCGCTGCGCGAGGTGCCCGGGGTGCTCGACGTCTTGACGAGCGCGCTCGGGCCGGGTGCGGAGCTCTACTGAGTGTTCGCGGCGCGCGCGCCCGGCAAGCTCGTTGCGCTCGGTGAGTACGCCGTGCTCGACGGCGCGCCCGCCGTGGTGCTGGCGCTCGACCGGTATGCCGAAGCGCGAATCGTGCCGAGCCGCGACGGCAGATGCCGCCTTTCGTTGCACGCCGAGCGGTTGGTGGAGCTGCAGTTCGCGCCCGGCGAAGCAAGCGGCGCGGCGCTGGTCGACCTCGTGACGGCAGCCGCGCCCCAGCTCGCGTTCGAAGCCACACTCGACTCGCAGCCCTTCTACGCCGGCGGCGCCAAACTCGGGTTGGGATCGAGCGCCGCGGTGTTGTGTGCCTTTGCCGGCGCGTTCGCCGCTTTTGCCGACAGCCAAGGCAGCACGGTGCCCCCGCCGAATGTCGGGCAGCTCATCGACATGCACCGGCGATTCCAGGGCGGCAAAGGCAGCGGGCTCGACGTCGCGGCGTCGTACACCGGGGGGGCGATTACGTTCAGTGTGGCGGGTTCCTCCGTGCCCCAAATTGGTTCAGTCCGCCTGCCGAACAGTGTAGGATTCGCGGGTATTTTTGCCGGCCGGTCGGCGTCTACGCCCGAGCTCGTTGCGCACTATGGGGCGTGGCGCACGCGTAGGCCGCAGGAGGCAGCGGCGCTCGTGCGCCGTCTGACGGCGCTGGCCGAGGCAGGGTGCGAGGCTCTGCGGCAGGGGGATGCCGCAGCGTGGCTCGAAGCGTTTGCGGCGTACGGCCGCGGCTTGCGGCAGCTGGGAGACGAAATCGGTGCCGAGATCGTCACGGCCGAGCATCGCGAGATCGGCGCCGAAGCGAAGCGCTACGGCGTCGCATACAAGGTCAGCGGCGCCGGCGGCGGCGATCTGGGTCTTGCCTGCGGAGCCGACTTGGGCCAGCTCGAAGCATTCAGGAAGTCGGTTAGGGATCGGGGTTTTCGAGTGATCAACGTCTCGCTGGCCGAGCACGGCCTCGTAGTGGCACACCGCGACGCTGGGTGGCAACGATGAGCGGCGACCGCAGGCGGATTCCCGAGTTCTACAAGCTCTCCGTCGAGGAGCGCGTGCGCGCCGTGCACGAGCGCGGGCTCATCAATACGGCGGACTTCCGCGCCCTCGCCACGGGCCGCCACACTCTCGATCTCGACTCCGCCGACAAGATGATCGAGAACGTGGTCGGCGTCATGGGAATGCCGCTCGGCCTCGGCATGAACCTCGTCGTCAACGAGCAACAGTACGTCGTGCCGATGGTGGTCGAGGAGCCGTCGGTGGTCGCCGCGCTCGGCTCGGCTTGCAAGCTGATTCGCGCCTGCGGCGGGTTCCAAGCGGAAGCCACGGATCCCATCTTGATCGGGCAAATCCAGATCCTGAATCTGCCCGACATCGAAAAGGCCAAGCAGGCTTTGCGCGATCGCCGGCAAGAGATCATCAGCTTGGCCAACAGCCTGCACCCCAACATGGTCGCCCGCGGCGGCGGCGCGCGCGGCATCGAGCTATTCGTTCATCCGCTGCCGTCGAGCGCGAAACAGATGCTCGTGGTGCATTTGCTGGTGGACACGCGCGATGCGATGGGCGCGAATCTGGTCAACGGCATGTGCGAAGGCGTTGCCCCGCTCGTCGAATCGATCACGGGCGGCGAAGTGTTCCTGCGCATTCTCTCGAATCTCACCGACCGCTCGCTGGTGCGCGCGCGCTGCAAGATTCCGGTCGAGCAGCTCGCGGGCAAGGGCTACACGGGCGTGCAGGCTCGCGACGGCATCATCGTCGCCGCCGAGTTTGCGGCCGTGGACCCATACCGTGCCGCCACGCACAACAAGGGCATCATGAACGGCATCGACCCGGTCGCGATCGCGACGGGTAACGATTGGCGCGCAATCGAAGCAGGGGCGCACGCTTATGCCGCCCGCGGCGGCCGCTATTCGTCGCTCACGGATTGGTGGGCCGACGAGGAAGGCAATTTGTGCGGCAGTATCGAGATCCCCATCAAGGTGGGCATCGTCGGCGCGCCGATCGAATCGAACCCCACCGTGGCGTTGAACTTGCGGCTGCTCGGCGTGACCTCGGCCACGGAGCTGGCGCAGATCATGGGGGCCGTGGGCCTGGCGCAAAATTTCGCCGCGATCCGCGCGCTGGCCACCGAAGGTATTCAGAAAGGCCACATGACGCTGCATGCGCGCAGCGTTGTCACCGCCGCCGGTGCGCCGAAGGAAATTTTCGACGAGGTGCTCGAGCGGCTGGTGCAGAGCGGCGTCATCAAGGTCTGGAAAGCGCAGGAGCTCGTCGCCGAAGTGCAGGACGAACGCCAGCGTGCCGCAAAAGGCCCGAAGCGCAAACGCGCCAAGGAAGCGGCGATGGGCGTCGGCTACGGCAAGGTTATCCTGCTCGGCGAGCACGCCGTGGTGTATGGACGGCACGCGATCGCGGCGCCGATACCGCTCGCGATCAAGGCGCTCGTCGAGGATTGCGACGAGGGCATCCATCTGTTGATTCCGCGCTGGGGCGTCGAGTACCGGCTGGCGAGCAATCCCAACGAGCGGCGCTCGTTCGAGCGGGCCGCCGGCGTCGTGCTCGATGAGCTCGGCTTGAGCCAGCGCGCCATGAAGATCGAGGTGTTTCCCGAGGTGCCGCGCAGCATGGGGCTCGGCGGCTCGGCGGCGATGGCCGTGGCCATCGTGCGGGCACTCGACAAGCACTTCCGCCTAGGGCTACCGGACGCCGAGGTCAATCGGCTCGCGTTCGAGTCCGAGAAGATGGCGCACGGCAACCCGAGCGGTCTCGACAATACGCTCGCGTGCTACGGCAAGGCGCTCGTATTCCGGGCCGGCGACCCGCCGCTCGTGGAGCCGCTGAACATTCGCGAGCCGATCCCGGCCGTCGTCGGCATGACGGGCTTCGAGGGGCTCACGGCCAAGACCGTGGGCAAAGTGCGCGAGGCGTGGCAGCAGGACAATAAGTTATATGAGCGCATCTTCGACCAAATCGACGGTCTGACGTTGCGCGGCATCCAGGCCATACAAGACAATGACTTGCCAACGCTCGGCCAGCTCATGAATATATGTCAGGGCATGCTGAACGCCTTGCAGGTGTCCACGCCGGAGCTGGAAAAACTGTGCGCTATCGCGCGCGAGAACGGCGCGCTCGGCGCGAAACTGACGGGCGGCGGCGGCGGCGGCTCGATTATTGCAATTTGCGACGGCGATACCGAGCCCGTCGTCAGTGCAATTCGCGCGGCCGGTTTCCAGGCGATGCCCGTGCACCTCGGAGCGGATTTGAATGGCGCGTGAAGAGATCGTCTCCAACGCAAGCGAGCAGCTGATTCTCGTCGACGACCAGGATCGCGAGCTCGGCTTCAAAGCGAAAGCCGATTGCCATTTAGGCTCCGGCGTCTTGCACCGTGCATTCTCGATTTTCGTGTTCAACGCGGATAACGAGCTGTTACTTCAGCAACGCAGCCCCAGCAAGATGCTGTGGCCGGGGTATTGGTCGAACACGTGCTGCTCGCACCCGCGGCGCGGTGAAACCATGGCCACGGCCGTCGCACGGCGGCTCACGCAAGAGCTCGGTTTCACGTGCCGGCTGGAATACCTCTATAAATTCAAGTACCAGGCGCAATTCGGTGCCGTGGGAGCCGAGCACGAGCTATGCTCGGTGTATTACGGCCGCTATGACGGGCCGGTAGACGTTAACGTCAACGAAATCGCCGCCTGGCGGTTCGTGGGCGTCGATGCGCTCGAGCGAGAGCTAAAGACGAAGCCCGAAACTTTCACGCCGTGGTTCAAGATGGAGTGGGTGCACATCAAGTCCAACTACTTAGACGGACTGTTGGCGAGCACCGGCACGGACGGCTAATCAAGGAGATCGAATGGGTATCCCGGTCGTACAAACGTACCGCATCGCGCGCTACATCCTCGAGCAGAAGCTCAAGCGCAACAAGCGCTATCCGCTCGTGCTGATGCTCGAGCCGCTGTTTCAGTGCAACTTGGCGTGCTCGGGCTGCGGCAAGATCGACTATCCCGACGAGATCCTGCGCAAGCGCATGTCGGTGGAGGACGCGCTCAACGCCGTCGACGAGTGCGGCGCGCCGGTGGTCTCCATTCCCGGCGGCGAGCCGTTGATCCACAAGGAGATGCCGCAACTCGTCGAGGGCATCATCGCGCGCAAGAAATTCGTGTATCTGTGTACCAACGCACTGTTGCTCGAGCAGAAGATCGATCAGTACAAGCCGTCGCCGTACCTCACGTTCTCGATTCACTTGGACGGCAATCGCGAGCGCCACGACGCCTCCGTATGCCGTGAGGGCACGTTCGACAAGGCCGTTGCGGCCATCAAGAAGGCGCGCGAGAAGGGCTTCCGCGTTACGGCCAACTGCACGTTGTATGCCGGCGAAGACCCCGAGGACGTGGCCAATTTCTTCGATTTCTGCATGACGCTCGGCGTGGAGGGCGTGATGATGTCGCCCGGCTACAGTTACCAGCACGCGCCGCGTCAAGACGTGTTCTTGGGCCGGCGCAAGTCGAAGGAGCTGTTCCGCGACATCTTCCGCATCGGCAAGAAGCGCGGCAGCAAATGGCACTTCAATCAGTCGAGCCTGTTCATCGATTTCCTGGCCGGTAATCAGAGCTACCAGTGCACGCCGTGGGCCAATCCCACGTACAACGTGTTCGGCTGGCAGAAGCCGTGCTATCTGCTCGTGGACGAGGGGTACGCCAAGAGCTTCAAGGAGCTCATGGAGACCACCGAGTGGGATAAGTACGGTGTCGGCCGCAACCCGAAGTGCGACAACTGCATGGCGCATTGCGGCTATGAAGGCACGGCCGTAGAGCACACGATCGCGAGCCCGCTCACGGCGCTGAATGTGTTCTTGTTCGGCCCGCGTCTCGACGGCGAGATGGCGCCCGAGCTGCCGTTGCTGCACAACGGCGCGCCGGGCATCGCGATTCCGGTCGACCAGATCGGACGCATCGACCGCAAGTAGCCGCGCCGCATGACCGTGTTGCTCGCCTGCAGCGCGCTCGCGCTGCTGGCGTGGCTCGGCGTGCTGGTATCGCCGCATCAGCCGCATCGCGTGCGCGAGCGGCTCGAACCACGCGCGGGCGCATCCACCGACTTGAGCGGCGTAACCGTGCTCGTGCCCGCTCGCGACGAAGCCATGCTGATCGGCCGCGTGCTGGCGGCGCTCGAACGCCAGGGCCATGGGCTCGAGGTCATCGTGATCGATGACCAATCGAGCGACGACACGAGCGGCGCTGCCGAGCGCGCCGCCGAGCCGCGCCTCGAGCGGCGCGTGATCGCGGGCCGGCCACGGCCCGACGGCTGGGCCGGCA